>NZ_DATKQC010000134.1:0-2344 GCF_035532915.1 Edaphobacter sp. | reverse complement strand
CCCATTTGCCCGGCGTGGTCGATACGGCGATCCATGGTGAGGGATTGCGCATCGTGATGGAAAGGGTTGAAGCGCCGCATTTACCTCCGGGCCTGGCCGTTCACGGTCCCCCGAAACCGGTTGCGGCCAGGCTGGAAGATGCATTCGTCAGTCTTCTCTTCAAGCGAACTTCGCATCATTCCATCCCGCTGCTACCGCACCGGAGTTCCGCAGGCGATCATGCCGCGGTTGTCGAGGTCAAGGGCCTGTCCCGTTATTTTGGCACCTTCGCTGCGGTGAAGGATGTCAGTTTTTCAGTGCACAGGGGAGAGATATTTGGGCTGCTCGGAGCCAACGGAGCCGGAAAGTCCACAACCTTCCGGATGCTCTGCGGACTGCTGCCAGCCTCATCAGGAACGCTGCGAGTCGCCGGAGCCGATCTCCGCACAGGAAAAGCGGCGGCTCGTGCGCGCATCGGTTATGTGTCGCAACGATTTTCCCTGTATGGCGCTTTGAGTGTCCAGCAGAATTTAACCTTCTTCGCCACTGTCTATGGCCTTGCGAACAGCCGCAAGAAAGAGCGGATGGCGTGGGCACTCGAAGAACTTGAGTTGAAAGACTACATCGCCATGAACGCCGCGGAGTTGCCCCTGGGATACAAACAGCGTCTCGCTCTGGCCTGCGCTTTGATGCATGAGCCAGGCATCCTGTTTCTCGACGAGCCGACCTCCGGCGTCGATCCCTTGGCGCGCCGTGAATTCTGGGCGCGTGTGAATGCACTCGCGGAAGCTGGAACAACCTGTCTGGTGACCACTCACTTCATGGAAGAGGCGGAGTACTGCGACCGTTTGGTCCTGATGTCACTGGGAGAAGTGCTTGCAGAAGGAACGCCGACAGAGATCAAGGCAAGGGTCCGCAGTGCAGACCATCCCAAACCGAGCATGGAAGATGCCTTCATCTCTCTGATTGAGCAACATGAGCGCGTGAGCCGGAGGGCCTCATGAACTGGATGCGTATAAAAGGTTTGATGCGGAAGGAGGTCTATGAAATAGTCCGCGATCCTTCCAGCATCGCCATTGCTTTCGTGCTGCCCCTAGTGCTTCTGTTGATCTTCGGGTACGGCGTCTCACTCGACGCCCGAAGTATCTCCATTGCGGAGGTGGTTGACCAGCCAACGCATCTCACAGCATCTTTCCTTGCGGAGTTGCAACGCAACCAGTGGTTTCACCCCATCCTCTATCCGGATCAAGCATCTGCGGAGCAGGCATTGTTGCATGGCCGAGCCGAAGCCATTCTTTGGCTGCGCAGCGATTTTTCCCAGATTGCCTTGAGTAGCGGGAGCGCTCCGATTCATCTTACCGTGAACGGCGTCGATGCCAATCAGGCTCGCATCATTCAGAACTACATCAGTGGAACATGGCAAGTTTGGCTTCAGCAGGAGGCGACAGCACAGGGTGGGCATCTCGCAGCGCCCGCGGTAGCGGATACGCGAGTGTGGTTCAACCCTGCGCTCGCCAGCCGTGACTATCTGATTCCCGGACTGATCGCCATCATCATGACGCTCATCGGAGGGTTGTTGACAGCACTGGTTGTAGCCAGAGAGTGGGAGCGCGGCACGATGGAAGGCATTATGGTTACGCCCGTCGCCAAAACGGAAATTCTGCTGGGAAAGCTGATCCCATATTTTGTCATGGGGATGGGCGGGATGATGATGTCCACTGCAATGGCGGTCTTCTTATTCCAGGTTCCGCTGCGTGGCTCGTTCGCGGTGCTCTTTGGTACTGCCGCACTCTTCCTGCTCACCGCCCTTGGCATGGGATTGGCGATCTCCGTCCTGGCGCGCAGCCAGTTTGTCGCCGCCATGGTGGCTATTGTTACCACGTTCCTTCCTGCGTTCATTCTTTCGGGATTCCTGTTCGATATTCGTTCCATGCCGCAGGTCATTCAGGTTCTGACCCACATCGTGGCAGCCCGCTACTTCGTAGCCATGCTGCAAACTACCTTTCTGGCGGGCGCCATGTGGTCCGTCCTTTTGCCCAATGCGCTGGGATTGGCCATCCTCTGTGTGGTCTTTCTGGGCCTCTCCGTATTGCGGTTTCGTAAGAGGTTGGACTGATGCGGGCGATTCTCCAACGCGTATTCGCGCTCGCCGTCAAGGAGCTTCTGGCACTGTTGCGCGATCCGGCAAGCCGAGCCGTCCTGATCGGCCCGCCGATCATTCAACTGTTGGTCTTTGGCTATGCGGCAACATTCGATCTCACACATGTTCCCTTTGTCGTCTACAACCAGGACCAGGGACAAGCCTCGCGCGAGCTCATCGCTCGTTTTGCCGGCGCGCCCAGCTTCGATCTGCTGCGCCCGGTCC
>NZ_DATKQC010000133.1:0-9763 GCF_035532915.1 Edaphobacter sp. | reverse complement strand
TCTCAGAATCGAGATATGGGGCACCCTGCTGGTTCAATTCTTACACTCCCACCTTTGCGATGAGGCTGCAAAGGATGGGGTACCCGGCTAGACAGCTCACCGCAATCAAAATTTATCAAGAGACAATTCTGCGCCTTAAGCTCTCTATTTTTACTTCAAGTTTTTTAGTACTTTGGTCGTCTTGGAAAGCTGCTTGTAGCTGGAAAACTGTATATGACAAAACAACCATCACTGGATAATTCACAAACTCAATAAGAAATGTGACGTTGAGGGGGTGAAGATGAACGTTTCCACTTACCCATGCTCTTGGATCAGTTAGGAATAAATAAATTGCCAGCACTACTATTAAAATCAATGAAACTAATGCAATTGTCGGCCAAAATAAGAAGAGTATTAAGTAGCTCGGCTCGATTCTCATTCTTTTTATTCGTATCAGTTTCATCTCGCTAGCACCCAAGCGAGCTTTTAGAAACCAATTTCCTAGACGCTGGGGAGGGACTTTGAAAAATGCTTTAATCTCCGCGCCATAGATTCCTGAAGGAATAGCAAGAACAGCCAATGCTAACGTAATTCCTGCGTAATGGAGCCAGATATAGTCTGTAATTGAGTGGAAGCTCACGCTCGGAATATAACACGGGTGTCCGTTTGCTCTTTATCTAAGAGTTGGCTTCTAATCAAAAACATATCTTCGAGCTCTAAGTTACGGATAGATTCGATTTAGTGTCCTTGCGAAGGGAATTGTTTCGCGGACGTGGTCGAGGCCGCAAAGCCAGGCTACGACTCGCTCGATGCCCATGCCGAAGCCGGCGTGGGGGACGCTGCCGTATTTGCGCAGGTCGAGGTACCACTGGAACGCCTCTAGTGGAAGGCCGTGCTCTTCGATGCGGGACTTCAACAGGTCGTAACTGTCGACGCGCTGCGAGCCGCCGATGATTTCGCCGTAGCCCTCGGGGGCGAGGACGTCGACGCAGAGGGCCTTGGTGGGGTCGGCCGGGTCGGGCTGCATGTAGAACGCCTTGATGGCGGCAGGATAGCGGTGGACCATGACCGGGCGGTCGAACTGGCTGGAGATGTAGGTCTCGTCGGGGGAGCCGAAGTCGTCGCCGTACTTGTGCGGGCTCTCGAGCTTGCCCTCGGCGTAGGCCTTTTCGAGCATGGCGTGGGCTTCGTCGTAACTCAATCTGGGGAAAGCACTGCGTGCGGCGGGCGCGCCTTCGGCGCCAGTTGTGGCTGGCTGCGCGGCTTCGGCTGGGATTGATGCTCGGGGCGCTTCATCCCAGGTCTCAGATGCGAGACCTGGGGCACCCGGTTCTGGGGCTGGTTGTGCGGCGACGATGGGTTCGAGCTTGGTTATGTCGCGGCCTATGACTTTGAGGTCGGCGCGGTGCGACTCTAAAACGCGGGTGACGATGTGGGTGATGAAGGCTTCGGCAAGGTCCATGATGTCGTCGAGGCCAGCGTAGGCTACCTCGGGCTCGATCATCCAAAACTCGGTGAGGTGTCTTCGCGTCTTCGATTTTTCTGCTCTGAACGTCGGGCCGAAGCTGTAGACCTTGCCGAGGGCGAGCGCCGTGGCTTCGATGTAGAGCTGGCCGGACTGGGTGAGGTAGGCCTTGTCGTTGTCGAAGTAGTCCATCTCGAATAACTCGCTGGTGCCTTCGCACGCATTCGGAGTCAAGATCGGCGGGTCGGTGCGGATGAAGCCGTGGGTATCAAAATATTCCGAAGCAGCGCGCATGATGGTGGCGCGGACGCGCAGGATGGCCGACTGGCGGGGGGTGCGCAGCCAGAGGTGGCGGTGCTCCATGAGGAAGTCGACGCCGTGCTCTTTGAGCGAGATGGGGAAGGGGGTTTCGTCGGGGACGCGCTGGACGACTTCGACGTTCTCGACGTCGAGCTCGTAGCCCGAGGGGGCGCGGCTGTCGGCGCGGACCTTGCCGGTGACGGTGAGGCTGGATTCGAGGGTAAGATTTTTGAGCGTCTCGAAGACTTGTTCAGGCACGGCGGCCTTGGGGACGATGCCCTGGATGGTTCCGGTGCCGTCGCGGAAGATGGGGAAGAGGAGCTTGCCCGAGGCGCGCAGGTTATAGAGCCAGCCGCGCAGAGTGACGGTCTGGCCTTCGTGCTGGGCGAGGGAGGCGATGGTGGCTACGGCCGGGGTAGAGACATTCGGTTCCATGGAGCTATAAGTTTACGCGTTTGGCGGACGATTAGCGGAGAGTGAGGCGGAGGACGCGCATCCAGTTTTGGCAGGCTATTTTTTCAAGCGCGGCGTCGTCGAAGCCGTGCTGGCGCAGCGTGTCGATGAGGTGAGGCAGGCCACTGGCGTCGCCTATGGCTGCGGGGATGGTGGCTCCGTCGAAGTCGGAGCCGATGGCGACGCGGTCGATGCCGAGGCGGTCGACGAGGTAGGCGATGTGCTGCGCTACGAGCGAGAGCGGTGTGTCTACGTTGCGCTGGCCGTCGGGGCGGACGTCGCCGACGGAGAAGTTCATGCCGACGACGCCGTCAGATGCGCGGATGGCGTCGAGCTGGCGATCGGTGAGGTTGCGCGCCGAGGGACAGAGGGCGTGGACGCAGGTGTGCGTGACGACGAGAGGTGCGGTGCTGAGGACGGCGACGTCCCAGAAGCCGCGCTCATTGAGGTGAGCGAGGTCGAGCATGATGCCGAGCCGGTTGCACTCGCGGACGAGATCTTTTCCGGCTGGTGTGAGGCCCGGGCCGGTGTCGGGCGAGCGCGGATAGGCGAAGGGGACGCCGCGGCCAAAGATGTTGGGACGGCTCCAGACGATGCCGAGCGAGCGCAGGCCAGAGCGGTAGAGCTCGCCTAGTTCGCGGAGTTCGGGGTCGATGGCGTCTGCTCCCTCCATGTGGAGCAGGATGGCGAAGGCATCGTCGCGCCGGGCTTGCTCGATCTCGTCGACGGTGGTGGCGATGCGGATTTTGCCGAGGGAGCGCTGCTCGAGCGATCGCAGCGCGGCTAGTTGGAGGGTGATCTCTTTGTAGGTGCTTACGGGATCGAGAGGCGCGGCCATGCGAACTTCGTAACCGGTCTCGGTGACGGTCAGGTCTTCGGCTGCGTTGTATTTTGCAAAGACGCCGAGCGCGAAGAAGCCGCCGAACATGCCCCCAGCCTGGGCGCGGGAGAGATCGAGGTGGCCAGTGGTGGAGCGCTCAAGGAAGTCGATGCCATCCGGGCGGTACTCGCGGAGATGCTGAACAACGTCGTTGTGCCCGTCGAAGATTTTGATCGGCATCTTAGTCGCGGGCCAGCGCCTGCTCATGCAATGCCTGCAACCTGGCTGCCTTGAGGATGGTGAGAGGATCGCCCGCCGGAAAGAATTCCATGGCAATGAATTTGTCGTACTTCAGCTGCGCGAGTTTTTTGTAGATGTTGTTGTAGTCGATCTCGCCCGTGCCGGGTTGGTTGCGATTGGGCACGTCTGCGATGTGGACGAGGCCGACGAGGTCGAAGTTTTGCTCGAGCTTCTCGATGAGGTTTCCGGCGGCGCGTTGCTCGTGGTAGAAGTCGTACAACACTTTGACGTGTGGGCTCGCCACGTCACGAACGATGGCAAACCCCTGGCTGACGCTCGACATATACATCGTCGGATTTTCGATGGGATCGATAGGCTCAAGGACGATCTGAATATTGTTGGCTGCCGCAAGGTCGGCGGCACGCTTCAGGTTTTCGACACTCGCCGCGTGTTGAGCCGCAGGAGACAAGCCTTCGATGCGTGGCCCGGACTTGAGATTAATCTGCGGGCTTTGAAGAGCCTTTGCAAATCCGAATTGCGTCTTCAACTCGGCGAGAAAGTCGTTCGTTCCATTTGGATCGGCGAATCCTGCCTTGACCCCGCTGAGCATGTCGAAGTGGAGATGGAGCGAGGACATCTTTGCCATGACACGGCGGGTTTCGTCGGCGGACCACTTATGAAATTCGCCGATCAGCTCGACTCCTTCGTAACCCGCGGCAGCGACGATCTCAAGACAGCGATCGAACGGCGCCTGTTTTTCGATGGTCCAGAGCTGAACAGAAAAACGAAATCCATGGGAAGAGGCTGGGGGCTGAGCCTGGATGCGCGGAAGCGCCTGCGCAACACCTGCTGCGGCAATCAATTGGCTAAACTGGCGACGGTTCATGACTTCCCATATTACCCGCGAACGCGTTTCAGAGAGGGGTGTCGGGAGGCCGAACTAGCCTCAAGACTCAATATCTACTCGAAGAGCTTCCACGAGTTAGCCGCTTTCGCCGTCACGCTTTCGGCAGTCTCTTCGAGATCGTGGGCTATTTCGAGGATGCCTGGTGTGGTGGGCGGCAGCGTGGCTATTTGTTTGACTACGTTCTTCCAGTCGATGCCCCGAGCCCACGTCCCAGAAGCGGGACGTGGAGCACCCGCATTTGTGGCGGCGCTGCCGGGCCAGAGGTGGTCGTCCTTGATGCCTTGATTGTCATGCAGGTGAAGCTCTGCGATGCGGGGCTTCAGCAGCTCGAAGGCTGCGTCAATGCCGCCGTCGCTCAGGTGTGCATGGCCTACGTCGAGGGTGATGCCTACGTTGTCGAAGTGGCCTACGCGGAGGATCTCGAGCAGGTGCTCGGGGGTGGTGACTTCGTTCTGCAGATTTTCGAGCAGAATTTTTACGCCGAGCGGATGCGCGAAGGCCTTGAGGTGCTCGATGGCGGTGAGCGAATTTTCGAGGGCGCGGTTGTTCCAGGGCTCGTCCTTGAGGCCGAGGTGGAGGGTGATGGCGCGGAAAGGGATCTGCTCAGCGGACTCGATGGCGCGCTTGACCTCGTCCATGGCGTCGATGCGGCGGGACTTTTCGGGATCGATGAGGTTGAGGGTGGGAGCGACGTGGCGGCTCCACTCGGCGTCGGCGTAGAGGGGCTGGTGCAGCGTGACGGCGACGTCGTTTGATCGGAACCAGGCGGCGAGCTCACGGACGACGGAGCGGTCGGCGTAGTCGAAGTGGTGGCGAACGGCGAAGACTTCGATGGCCTGAGCACCGCCTTTTTGCATGGCGTCGAGCAGGCCGGAGTGCAGGCGCTGCTGGAGAAAGACGTGAGTGGAGATTCCGCGTTGCATCACTCTCCAAAATACAAGAGTGCGGGCCTTGAAGATATGCAGGGTATCGAAGATCGAACCCCCACTCCCGCAGAGGGCGATCGTCGAGCCCGATGCATCCGTGGACGGCGTTGCATGCAAAGAGCTGATGGCTACAGTTTGGGACTGTAGCCGTCAGCTCTTCTGGTGCACTCTCGATCTATCAGGCCAGGAATCTGCGACGGGCGACACCGAGCAGTCCCAGAAGGCCGGTGCCAAGGAGGGTCATGGTCCCAGGCTCTGGCGTTACGGATGTCTGCTGCGGGAGCAGGCCGATGGTGAAGCCGTTCCAATACTCAGGACTGGCCCCTGTAAAGGAGAGCGAAGTGATGGGCCCTCCGGAGAAGACGATGGTGCCGTCTCCCTCATTGCCAATCATGGTGTTTCCGCTCTGAGTAATGCAACTGCCGCCGTAGACGATGTTTGGGCCGCAGGCGACGATGCTGAAGCCATTGTCAAAGGTGTAATTCGTCCCAATGCCGGACTGACCGAGGCTGACCTCGGAGAGGACGAGACCGCTGACAGGAGCGGAGAAAGTAAAGGTGTTAGTCACGCCGGGGTTGCCGTCGATGGCGATCATGCCGCCATTGTTAGAAGCGTTGCCGACGACTCCGCCAATGTAGGTGGACGTGGGTTGGAAGTAGTTATAGTTGCCGGCATTCGAAGCGTTGACGAACTGGATTTCACCGGTGTAGGTGACGTTAATGCCACCGATGGTTCCGGTTTCGACTCCGACCGTGGGGCTGACCGTTGTCGGTGCATTCCAGGTAGCCCAGGTGACTGTATCTGCAAAGGCGGAGGGAACCGCAGCCACGAGTAAGAGGCTGAGGAAGAGGCGGGGAGACAGGATGCGCATAAGGAAGCTCCGGCAGAAAGATTTTTTTCGCAGGGCCCGGTGGACTAATTAACAGTGCACGTTGATCGCCAGAGTTTGTTTAGTTTTAAGTACAGGCTGGATGACACTTAGTGCGATAACCAGATATTCTCCGGCATGACTCTATGCACGGTTTTGCGTGAACTGAGCAAGATGTTGAGGAAAATACTTGTCCAATTGGGACAGTTGCAACTCAGGCTGATTAGAATTCGACAAGGGATTTGCATCCCTGCCGGTGTGACGCGGAGATGTATTGTGGGAAATCCTGTCTTTCCTTACCTTTCGCCCAATAAGGAGTTGGTTAACGACTATGACGCGTATCCTCGCTAGGCTATTTTCCGTTGTGTTTCTTTTGCCGATTGCCCTCCTGGCGCAACCCCCCGCGGTTTCTACGCCTTCTTCAATCAATATGGCAAAGGAAGTTGCCACCATGCGGGCGAATCTGGCGGACTGGCCTCAGCTAGAACACTATCGCGCGGCCAATGCGGCGCTGCCTCCGGTGACTGCGGGGGAGCAACGCGTCATCATCTATGGGGCATCGGTAGCGGAGTACTGGGGAACGCGCGGCGGAGCGTTCTTTCCGGGCAAACCCTATCTCAATCGGGGCATCGGCGGACAGAATTCGGGGCAACTGCTGGTGAGGTTCCGGCAGGATGTGATCAACCTGCATCCTGCTGCGGTCGTGTTTCTGGAGAGCACGAACGATATTGCCCAAAATATGACGGCTGAGGCATCGACGGACAACTGGCAGTCGATCGCGGAACTGGCGAAGGCGAATGGGATTCGCATGATCCTTACTTCGATTACGCCTTCGAATCACTTTCCCTGGAGTCCCGGGCTGCATCCGGCAGAGACGATCGGGGCGCGAAATGCGTGGCTGAAGAATTATGCGGCCAGCCATTCGCTGGTCTACGTGGACTTCTTTCCGGCGCTGGCCAATGCAGAGGGCGGCATGAAGGCGGACCTCACGGTGGATGGCGTTCATCCGAACAGGCAGGGCTATGCGCTGATGGCTCCGCTGGTACAGGCAGGCATCGATCAGGCGCTGGGCGAGAAGTAGGGATTTGTGGCAGCAACGGCATACCCCAGGGGCTCAAGCCCCCTTCGAGTTTGAATTGGATGAGAGGCCAAGCCTGAAGGCTTGGCATACCTAGAAGCAAAGCTTTCAAGAACTACAAATTTACGATTTCGGAGAGATGGAATGAAGATGTTTGCCCGTGTACTTGTACTGGCGTGTGTGCCGTTTGTGACTGCGAATGTTTTTGCTCAAACAACTATTGTGGCAGCTCCCGCAGCCGACACTGCGATGGCGAAACAGATCGCCGATATGAAGGCAAAGCTGAATGACTGGCCCCAACTCGACCGCTATCGGGCTGAGAACGCCGCGCTCGCTCCGGTAGCCGCAGGCGAGCAGCGTGTGGTCTTCTATGGCGACTCCATCACCGATGGCTGGGGACGGCGGCCGGAGACGGGGACCTTCTTTCCGGGCAAGCCTTACGTGAATCGCGGCATCAGCGGGCAGACGACCCCGCAGATGGTGGTGCGGTTCCGCCAGGACGTGATCGACCTGCACCCGGCGGCGGTGCTGATTCTGGCAGGGACGAACGACGTTGCCGGAAACACAGGGCCGATGACGCCGGAGATGACGGAGGACAACTTTCGCTCCATGGCCGATCTGGCCCACGCCAACGGCATCAAGGTGATTCTGGCCTCGATTACGCCCGCGTTTGACTATCCGTGGAAGCGTGGGATGGAACCCGCTCCGAAGATCCGCGCCATCAACGCATGGCTGAAGGACTATTGCGAACAGCATGGATATACCTATCTGGACTATTACACTTCACTGACCGATGCCGAAGGTGGGATGAAGCCGGGAATCAGTTTCGATGGCGTCCATCCGAATGCAAAGGGCTACGCGATCATGACTCCGCTGGCACAAGCGGCCATCGACAAGACGCTTGGGGAAAAATAACGGCGTAAAATCGCTGCATGATTCGTACCTATCAGGGGATTACACCGGTTGTGCCCGCCACCTGCTACGTCGACCCGTCGGCGCAGGTGATCGGCGATGTGGTGCTGGGTGAGCAAGCTAGTATATGGATGAACGCGGTGGTGCGGGGAGATGTGAACTCCATCCGCATCGGCGCAAAGAGCAACGTGCAGGACTGCGCCGTCCTGCACGGAATGCGCAACCTGTTTCCGGTGATCATTGGCGAGATGGTGACGATTGGCCACAACGCCACTGTGCATGGCTGCATCATCGAAGATGCAGTTCTGATCGGGATCGGGGCGGTGGTGCTGAACAAAGCCCGCATCGGCGAGGGCAGCATCATCGCCGCCGGTGCCGTCATCCCCGAACAGATGATCGTTCCGCCGAACTCGCTGGTGGCAGGCGTGCCGGGAAAGATTCGCCGCACGCTGGGGGATGAAGACCGCAAGCTAATCCTGAAGTACGCGCAGAACTATCTCGACTACACTGCGATTTATTTGAACGAAAAATAGGGAGTGGGTCTTTCCGATTAGCCCGTGTACTGGTAGAACGCGCCTTCATCGATGCACTGAAAACGCGTTCAGGCTGTGCCGTTCGCTAGAACCGAATGCTTCAAATCGACCATCGCGCCATTTGTAACGCGAGACGATTTCACCGGCAGAACAACAATCCCCCGAAGCCCGTTTAGGATCGAGCAATTCAAACACTAGCAGTCCATCCTTGCCGTACACGTTGTAAAGCCCATAGT
This sequence comes from Edaphobacter sp., assembly GCF_035532915.1. GTDB lineage: Bacteria > Acidobacteriota > Terriglobia > Terriglobales > Acidobacteriaceae > Edaphobacter. The sequence goes on along the minus strand of NZ_DATKQC010000133.1, from coordinate 1,046 downwards.
ATGCCCCGTCACCGGTGTGGCAGTAAGCCAGAAGCTTGGGCTTTTCTTGATCGACTGCATAGATATACACATAATGGGTCGTTTGCGTTCCTCCGGTCTGGTAGCGAAGAACTACAACAGCCTCGTCCTTTCCATCTCCAGTCAAGTCCTCGAACTTCACCGACTCCAACGTAAAGCCCTCGTATTGGGCATATTCTTTTCCGTTCATCACGAAGCTGGAAGTCTTCGTGAGATCGGAACCGTTTACGAGATGAATTGGCTCTCTTTTGACGCCCGCATGAGTCGGTATATTTAACCATTGCAGCCCGCTGTGCCCAAGCAGATGACCGCTCAACGGGTAAGTGAAATTCCTAAAATCCACCTGTCGAATGTTCTTCTGCGCACCCGCAAGACAAGTGCAGAAAACCAGCATAAATATGAGATTCAGATAACGCATGCGTCGAGCTTATCGCCTTTGCCTCAGGCTGTCAGTGATCTTCGACAGACCACGAATCCACTGAATACTAGATAGTTCCGGTTTGTCGGCAATCCGAAACTGGCCCCTGCCCCCAAATAGCTGCTTTCCCGTGAATGTGTCCGATTCGCTACACTTGAAGAACAATGGCAATTTTGAAAGCAGTGCGCGGGACACGGGACCTGTTGCCGCCGGAGACGGCGTTATGGAACCGGGTGGAGGCTACGGCGCGGGCGGTTTTTGCCCGCTATGGGTTTGGTGAGATTCGGACGCCGATCTTTGAGACGACGGAGCTGTTTGCGCGGGGCGTGGGCGAGGAGACGGACATCGTCTCGAAGGAGATGTACACGTGGGAGGATCGCGGACGCGCCGACAGCGATAAGGGACAGAGCCTGACCTTGCGGCCTGAGAATACGGCTGGCGTCGTGCGGGCTTATATCGAGCACAAGATGGCCGATACCGGGATGCTGCAGAAGCTCTTCTATATAGGACCGCAGTTTCGTCGCGAGCGCCCGCAGCGGGGACGATACCGGCAGTTCTGGCAGATCGGCGCGGAGGTACTGGGACCGGCGTGGTCTGGCTCCGACAGCGC
>NZ_DATKQC010000132.1:0-4332 GCF_035532915.1 Edaphobacter sp. | reverse complement strand
CGACCAGATTAAGAACGGCCTTCCCGCCGAACTGGCCGATGCCGACGCGCTTGTCGTTCGCTCTGCCGTTCAGGTGGACGCGAAGCTGCTCGAGTCCGCGCCCAAGCTCCGCGTCATCGGCCGCGCCGGTGTAGGCGTCGACAACATCGACACCCCGGCTGCCACGCATCGCGGCATCGTGGTCATGAACACTCCGGGCGCCAACGCCGTCGCTGTCGCCGAGCTGACCCTTGGCCTCATGGTTTCGATGGCCCGCTCCGTGACCCGCGCCAACAACACCATGCACAGCGGCAAGTGGGAGAAGAAATCGCTGCAGGGCCAGGAACTTCGCGGTAAGACGCTCGGTATTGTCGGCCTGGGACGCGTCGGACTTGAAGTGGCACGCCGCGCCAAGGCGTTCGGCATGAACCTGATCGGCTACGATCCGTTCATCGCGCCGGTCATCGCGCGTGAGAACGACGTGACGCTTGTTCCCATCGACGAGATCTTCAAGGAGTCGGACTACCTGACACTGCACGTCGGCCTCACCACGCAGACTGAGGGTCTGATCAATGCGACCTCGCTTGCCATCATGAAGAAGGGCGTTCGCATTATTAACTGCGCTCGCGGCGAGCTGATCGTCGAGCAGGCGTTGGCCGATGCCATCAAGTCTGGTCATGTCGCCGGTGCTGCTCTGGACGTCTTCCATCAGGAGCCGCTCAAAGAGTCGATCTTCCACAACCTCGACAACGTCATCCTGTCGCCGCACATCGCAGGTTCGACCGACGAGGCGCAGGAGGCCATCGGCATTCAGCTTGCGATGCAGGTGCGCGACTATCTCAAGCTCGGCGTGGTGCAGAACGCCGTCAATCTGCCCAGCCTCTCGCACGAGGAGTACATCGAGGTCGCGCCGTACATCGAGATGGCGGAGCGCCTTGGCCACTTCCTCTCGCACGCCACGCCGGGCAATCTGGAGAACATCCAGATCACCTACACCGGACGCATCGCGCAGGGTAAGACCGATCTCATTCGCAATGCCGCTATCGCCGGTATCTTTGCGGAAGAAGAGTCGGTCAACCGCATCAACGCAGCGGCTATCGTTGCGGAGCGCGGCATCCGCATTCAGGAAGACAAGAAGGAGTTCACCACGGGCGGCGCAGGCTCGGTGCTCAAGCTGGTTCTGCATTCTTCGGAAGGCGAAGTCAGCGCGTCGGCGACGGTTCTTCACGGAACCTCGCCCCGCCTGCTGACCTACGATGGCATCGACATCGAGGCTCCGTTGAATGGGACGCTGGTTTCGATTCGCAATCACGACGTCCCCGGCGTTGTGGGCCGCATCGGCACCATCCTTGGCGAGCACCAGGTCAACATCGCCAACTTCGCACTGGGCCGCTCCAACGGCTCTAACCGTTCCAGCCGCGTTCCTCAGGGACAGGCGCTTGCGGTGGTGCAGATCGATGTTCCCAACGCAGCCTCGGCCAATGCTGCGGTCGAAGCTCTGCGCAAGGTGGAGGCTATCGCCAGTGTTCGCCTGGTGGAGCTTGGAAAACTGTAATTGCTGATTGGTTGTGGGAAGCCGTGGGCCCTATTGGTCCACGGCTTTTTTCTTTTCATCTGTTTCTACCTTTGACTCTGGGCGAGGGCCGCGCAGTGCAAAGAGAAAATAGGCGCCAGCCGTGGAGGCCGCCGCAACTGCGCCTACGCCAATTCCCACCACCATGCCCGAGGTGAGCGCGCTCAAAATATTCTGAGTGTCGGCGGGGAACTGGCTGGAATAGTGCTGGTAAAAGAAGAAGCTCGCTATCGCAATGGTGAGGATGCCGACAGACAGGCCGACCAGAACGGAGATGGCCAAACATCTTGCCCATCGCGGTGTCTTCGCTGGTTTTTCCATGCTCAGACGAGTATAGCTTCTGCTTCTTCGGCCTTGGTCTCGAAGAAGTGCTCCACGGCATCGAGCACGGCTGCGCCATTCTTTGCATCGAATATCTGCTTGCGCAGCGCGGAGCCACCGGGGACGCCGTGGGTGAACCAGCTGGCGAACTGCTTCATCTTGCCAACGCAGTCGCGGTAGCGCTGGTCGCGGGCGATCTGGCCGGAGGCGGTGATGGCTGCGGCACGAGCGGCTTCGGCCTGCTCTTCGAGCGCGATCTCGTCGACCATCATCTGGAAGTAGGTGCGAATCATGCGATAGCGGTCGTCGTTGGTCGGCTTGTCGTAGGTGCCGACTCCGGTGGCTTCCTTCGATGCGGTGTACTGTGCAATCTGGCGGAAGATCCACGGATTCGATGGCGCGGTGCGGCCAATCATCACGGCGTCGCAGTGGGTGGCGTCGACCATGGCGGCAGCATCTTCCGGCGTGCGGATATCGCCATTGCCGATGACGGGAATCTTCACGGCATCTTTGACGGCGGCGATAAACTCCCAACGGGCTTGCCCGGTGTAGCCGTCCTCGCGGGTGCGTGCGTGCAGCGCGGCAGCGTTGAGGCCGCAGTCTTCGGCCATCTTCGCCAGCTCGACGCAGACGATGTTGGCGTCGTTCCATCCGATGCGGAACTTCACGGTGAAGGGAATCGTGACGGCGGCGCGTACAGCTTTGAAGATGGTCTCGATGAGGGGCAGATCGCGCAGCAGGCCGGAGCCGCCGTTGCAGGCGACGACGCGCTTGGCCGGGCAGCCCAGGTTGAGGTCGACGAGGTCGAAGCCTGCGTCCTGAACGATGCGCGCCGAATCGGCCAGCGTCTCGGGGTTGGAGCCGAAGAGCTGCGCCGAGATCGGGTGCTCGTCGTCGTAGTAAGTGAGGTAGCGCTTGCGCTTGGTTTCGCGCATTCGCGAGAGGCCATCGGCCGAGGTGAACTCGGTCATGATGAGGCCGCAGCCGGACTGCTGATTTGTCGTAGACAGTTCAACGTTCGCGCTGTCGGCGTCGGCGGTGAACTGGCTGGCGTTCTTGATGAAGCGGCGGAAGACGGTGTCGGTCACGCCAGCCATGGGCGCTAGAACAGTCGCGGGCGCAATCTTTACATTGCCGATGGTGAGCGTGGCCGGGACGCGCGTGTGCTCGGGCATGGCATGACCGACCGGGTCGTCCCACCGTTTCTGCTCGAGTGTGTAGCGTTTCTTCATAAGGCGAGGGAACAGGGATCAGAAAGCGAAAGGCCCCCGACAGAGCGGAGGCCTTTCGGGTGTTTGGGCTCCGCTTACTTGGCGGCGGTTTCTGCTGCCTTGCCCGCGCTGGAGTTGGCGAACTTGCGGCGGAAGCGCTCGACGCGGCCAGCGGTATCGATCAGCTTCTGCTTGCCGGTGAAGAACGGGTGGCAGGCGGAGCAGATTTCGAGGACGATATCGCCCTTGTGCGTGGAGCGGGTCTCAAAGTGATTGCCGCAGGCGCATTTGACGGTGATGGTGTCGTACTTCGGGTGAATTCCTTCTTTGGGCATGGTTCTGTTTATCCTTTGGCTGATGTAGTGCTGATTGGCGCTTTCCGGGTCGCGGTTCGCTTGCGAACGGTATGCTCACGTCACATCGAATGCCTGTCGCGGTTGCCGTGCAAATCCCCATTTGGGGTTTGCGGGCGCTCCGTCTAGTTTATCCTACTTATCCTGCCTTCACATCTAGATTCGCACAGAGGCATTTCGATTCAGGTGCTGCCATACTAGGGTACGGCGATGGGTTCAAAGATGATTGAAATTTGTCCGATTTGCGAGGGGTCCGGCCTCGAGGTGGTACGGCAGGATGGGAAGCAGTTTGTGCGCGACTGCAGCTGTCGCGTCGAGCGGCGGGCGTCGCGGATGCTCGAGCGAGCGCATATTCCGAGGCGCTACGAACATTGCTCGCTTGAGAGCTATGAGACCAACTTCCCTTCGTCGCACCGCACCCTGGGCGCGGCGCATCTGCGGGCCCGCAAGTTTGTGGAGGGCTATCCTGTTGAAACTGCAGGGGCAGGCCTTTTGCTGACCGGCTCTATCGGGGTAGGCAAGACCCATCTCGCTGTTGGAATCCTTCAGGCGCTGGTGTCGGAGCGCGGGGCGACCGGGCTCTTCTTCGACTATCGCGATCTGCTGAAGCAGGTGCAGAACAGCTATAACCGGCAGGTATCGGCGACCGAGCTGGAGATTCTGGCGCCGGTATTCAACGCCGAGGTATTGGTGCTGGATGAACTGGGCGCCTCGAAGCCGACGGACTGGGTGTGGGACACGGTCGCGCACATTCTGAACACGCGCTACAACGACCGCCGCACCACCATCATTACCACCAACTATGCGAACATGGGGCCGCTGGGCACCGAGCCGGGCACGCGTGTGTCGATGCGCGAGGAGACGCTGGGCGACCGCATCGGAGAGCGCATGCGCT
>NZ_DATKQC010000131.1:0-18845 GCF_035532915.1 Edaphobacter sp. | reverse complement strand
CTGTTTGCATGCTTCAACCGCGTGGCGAATGCCTTTGGCCTGCCATCGCAAAACTTGTTCCGGCGCGATCTGACGCAATCTCGAACTCCAGAGGAGAACACATGACAAGGCAGCCTGCACAAGAGCAGATGCTTCAGCCGGGAGTCGAGGACAATCAGAAGCCCAGCATCTACCGTGACTTCGTTGGCTCACAGATCTACGCGGAATGTGGCAGTCTCAGCTCTGCCCTGCAACCATTCTCACCATCGGTTCGATTTTCAAGACGCACAGAGCCTTTGTGAGCCTGAGCAATCTGCTGGGCGAGCACCAATCCTATACCTGTACCGCTGGGCTTGGTCGTGTAGAACGGCACGAAGAGATTATCTGCATTCATCAGGCCCGCTCCATTATCCAGAATGGAGATGGCAATCTCGCGCCCTGTATTCTCCCATGCGATCTCTACCTTAGGCTCTTCTCCTTTCATCGAGTCACAACTCAGTGCCGCCTCGACGGCGTTCCGCGTCAGGTTAATGAGCGCCTGCTGAATCTGATCTGCATCCACCGTTAGCACCACGTCGGACGTGCTCACCACAGCCACGTCGATCCTGGTCTCCAGCCGTGCTACACACTCTATCAACGTTGCCAATGACACCTGTGCCAACTTTGGAGCAGGAAGGCCCATCAGCTGTCGATAGGCCTGCAGAAAGCGGTTCAGTGATTCGGCGCGGTTCTCAATGACTTCCAAGCCACTCTCGAAATCGCTGCTATCGATGGTGGCCGTCCGCAGCGAGGTGAATCTTCCCCGCAAGCTACCGGCAATTGATTTGATCGGCGTAAGTGAATTGTTAATCTCGTGACCTAATACGCGGATGAGCCTCTTCCACGCAGTGCGCTCTTCTTCGTGTAGCGCCGCGCTGACATCAGAGAGCACGAGCAGCGTATGCGGTACACCGCGCAATCGAAAGTTGGACCGCTTGACCACCCAGCGGGCTGCCTGCTGCCCTCCGTCGAACGAGAGCAGATCGTCATCGTTCGCGTTCAATAGATGCGTTAGCCTGAGCACGTCCGCGGACTTACCGAGTGCAGTTGGCCCCCGTAGGCCGAACGCGCGTTCTCCTGCAGTATTCAGGAGCTTCAACCTTCCTTCAGTGTCAAAGGCCAACACAGGAGACTGCATAGAACTCATGACCCGCTCCAAAAGGGCCATCGCCTCAAGCGAGCCTGCCCGTTGGCTCTGCAACATCGCTGCCAGCGCATTGATTTCAAGCGCCAGATCGCCGAGTGCGTCATTCCTTCGCCCGCCGCGCGCACGAAAGGAATAGTCGTCCTCGCGCAGCGCGGCGACAACATTTGAGAGCGTTTGCAAAGGCCGCGTGATCTGTTCCGCCAGGAAAGAGACTGCAAGTGCCCAAGCGGCCACAAATATCAACAAAAGGAAACACTGAACGGAGAACTCGACAGAATGCTGCCATAGCAGCACCCAAAACAGTACCAGCGAAGGCAGGCCAAGCAGATAAAGCGAGATGCGCAGTCTTCGCTCGAAGCTAAGCCTGTGCCTCGATACGCCAAGAGGCAGCCGCTTACGCCGACGCGCGCTGCTCGGCCTCTCGTCAGAGGCCATATTTCTCGATGCGCCGATAGAGCGCTCCCCTGCTGAGCCCTAGGGCATCGGCTGCATGGCTTACATTGCCATCGGACCGCGCTAGCGCTTTGCGGATCAAAATCGCCTCCACGGTCTCGAGACTCATATCGTCGAGGCTCTGGGAAGGAGCCGGCTGCGACTGCAACCCAAGGTCCGGCGCTTCGATACGATCACCTCGCGCCATGAGAACTGCGCGCTCCATGGTATGGTCCAGCTCTCGTACGTTGCCCGGCCAGCTATAGCGCAGCATCGTCTGCAACGCAGCCGGCTCCAGGCCAAGGATTGTTCTTCGATAGCGCGCAGCATATCGCGCGAGAAAGTACCCCGCCAATGCTGGAATATCATCTCTCCGTTCCCGCAGCGGAGGCAGGTTGATCTCGACTGTATTCAAGCGGAAGAGCAAATCCTCTCGGAAACGTCCTGCGGCGCACTCTGTTCGCAGGTCGGCGTTCGTGGCAGAGATCATGCGCACATTTACTGTCTGAGTTTTTGAGGAGCCTACGCGCTCCATTTCACCAGTCTCGAGCACGCGTAGAAGTTTAGCCTGCTGACGCACCGGGATATTTGCGATCTCATCGAGAAAGAGAGTTCCTCCGTTCGCCAGTTCGAACCGTCCAATCCGGTCCGTGCGCGCGTCAGTGAAGGCCCCTTTCACGTGGCCGAACAACTCGCTCTCGAAGGTCCCTTCCGGCAAGGCTCCCGTATTGACCGCGACCAGCGTACGATCTGATCGCGACGACAGTCGATGGAGCGTTTGAGCCACGACCTCTTTGCCTGTGCCGTGCTCTCCAGTCACCAATACGTTTGCATCGGACGGTCCTATTCGCGCCATCATCTCGACCACCGGACGCATCGATGCCGCCGATGCGATAAAGTCCGGAGCGCCCGGGGCACGCAGAATGCGGTTCTCTGCTTCGAGCCATTGTGCGCGCTTCTGACTGCGATGCAACTCCATCTGCGTTCGCAGGATATTGAGCAGGCGGGCATTCTCCCATGGCTTCTGGATGAAGTCTCCCGCGCCCCGGCGCATAGCCTCTACGGCGAGATCGATGTTGGCCCACGCCGTCATCACGACGACTGGCAACTGTGCATCTAATTCCTTCACCCGTGTCACCAACTCCAGACCTTCGAGACCGGAGGTGGTGTCACGCGTGTAATTCAGATCGATCAGAACGCCGTCGAAGCTCTCATGCGCCAATGCTTCGAGCGCAAGCGCAGGGGTACGCACCATCTCCAACAGATAGCCTTCCGGCTTGAGCAAGAGGCGCAGCGCTTCGAGAATGTGAGACTGGTCGTCCGCAATCAGCAGCCTGCACGCCGTCTCCTGCTTCGGTGGTGCATCGCTCGCTCTGTGTTCCGACACCATACCAGTGTTCTCCCATTACTGCCTGCCCGGGACTACGCCCGTCCTCGCTGATTCTATCGAAATCTGGTTCTCGTCCAACGTCGAACCAATAGAACGGCCCAATTCGATCTTCGCCTTCTGGTATGCCGTCATCGCTGCCACCAGTGTAGACTGCGCCTCGGCCAGATCGTGCCTTGCCGTCAGTGTCTGGTAGCTCGATCCCGCACCGAGTTCCTGTTCCTTTGCTGTAATGTCGAAGGTCTTCTTCGCCAGGTCGCGCGCCTTCGTAGCAAATTCCACGCGCGCCTTGCTCTGCTCGAGCGCATACTGCGCATTGCGCACCTCGATGCGGATCTGCTTCCTCAGTTGCTGTAGCCTCAGTTGAGCCTGGCCCATCTCAAGCTCGGCGCGATATTGATCTGACTTCGCCACACGATTGCGGATCGGGATATCGACCGACAACCCCACATAATAGTCGGGAGCCGTGTTGTTGAATGCGTGCTGCACCGCGCCTCCCCAGCTTGTCTCGGCTGTAGAGGCAATGTGGGATGCTGGATTCGAAGGGCCAGCCAGACCGGTTCCTCCGTAAAACGCTGTCAGCGCAACCCTCGGCAACAGCGCATTGCGGGCCGCGTCTCGGCTGATATTTCGGTTTTGAAGATCGATGTCTGACTCTTTCAATTCGATTCGGTCGCGTAACGCCAGCGCAGTGCTATCTTCAGTCGAGCCGGTTGTCACATCGGACTGTATCGTACTCGAGTCGGTCGGATGTACCGGCATGGCCTCCAAAACCGGATCGTCCAGGTTCTTCGTCAACGCGTTCTTAATCAACAGTTCCTGAAACTGAAGCGCGGATTTCGCGATCGTCAGGTCTTGCTCGCTGTTGGCGACCTCTCCCTCGTCTTTCATCACTTCCATTGCTGGAATTGCTTGAAGCGCAAGCTGCTTGCGTCCAATATCGAGCGTTCGCTGTGCGAACTCCAGCGACTGCGTCTTCACCTGTTCGTCTTCATAGGCAGCGACTAAATCCCAGTACATACTCTCGATCTGCGTGACCGTTGTGATCACCTGCAACTTGAATGCTGCATCCGATATCTTCTGATTGTTCTTCGCAATCCGCAGATACCGAAGGTTCGGCCCAAAGCCGAAGCCAGCCAGCAACTGTTGCTGGAATGCAACGTGGTAGTAGGAGTTCAGCGTCGGATTCAAGAAACTATTTGGGCTGTTTGTCGCACCACGGCTGTTATCGAAGACTGCCGAAATGCTGGTGCCCGTCGGAAAGGCTTGCGAATAGCCAATGTTGCCGTTGGTCGTGTTCTCTTGTAGCGTCTGGATGCCGTAGAGGGAGGTGTTGGATAGCGGTTGTGTGTAATGCTCATTATTTAAAGATCCCGAGAGCATTGGGTCATACGACGACACGTTCGTTCCCGTACCAAGCGTCGACTGTACGAGCCCCGATGCGCCTGACCCTGCGCCGCCCGCGCCGCCCGAGGTACCACCCGCACCTGCCCCACTTGCTGCCGAGCCAAAGCCCCCAACACCGCCGCCCGGCGTGTTCTGCACAACGCCCGTATTTACGCCGCGGAACGAGCCTCCTGCTCGCGTTCGCAGGATATCCGCCTCGGCAATCGGGATGTTGTATCTTGCGATGGCAAGATCGAGATTATTCTCCAGCGCCAACGCGATTGCATCTTTAAGACTTAAATCCAGCACGCCATTATGAATCAGGGTATCGAGCCTCGCCGAGTTTGCCAGATTTGGCGGGGGAGCCAACGTCGCGCGATACGAGTTGAACGGATTATCAGAGTGGGGGATGTCTAATCGAAGAGCAGGTACAGGAGCGTCCTGCGCCAGCAGTGCTGTGGCCGCGAATATCGCCGCCCCGAAGTATCCAAAGAAGCGAGCCTGTATCTTCACGACTGCACCTCTTGTCTGCCTGGGGCAAGCCCTGCGCTATCAGAGGAAACCCATCCGTCGCGCAGTTCAATCGTCCGCGTCCCATAACCTGCGTTCACCTCTGAGTGCGTTACCTGAACAATGGTCGCGCCCTCATCGTTCAACTGCCGGAACAGCTCCATAATCTCCTTCGCTTGCGCCGATTGCAGGTTGCCTGTCGGCTCATCGGCCAGCAGCAACGAAGGCCGATGGATCACTGCGCGAGCAATGCCCACTAGCTGTTGCTGTCCGCCGGAAAGCTGACTGGGGTAGAGGTCTTTCTTGCCGACAATGTTGAAGCGATCGAGGGTGTCGGCAACCAATGCCTGACGTTCCGACTTTGGAATATTTTTGTACGACAAAGGAAGGTCGATGTTCTCTGCCACCGTAAGATCATCGAGCAGGTGATAACTCTGAAAGACCATCCCGATCTTTTGACGGGCCAGTTCTGCTCGCTGCTTGCGGTTGAGTGCCTGAACCGCAACTCCGCCAAAGATGAATTCGCCACGCCACTGGTCATCCAACATGGCGAGCACGTTGAGCAACGATGACTTCCCTGCCCCCGATGGCCCCATGATGGTTACAAACTCGCCCTCGCGTATTGACAGCTTGATCCGTCGCAACACCCACGTCTCGGTATGTCCCGTCTTATAGCTGCGCTCCAGATTGTTCAGCTCAATCATCTTTCCGTCTCCATGTTTGAAAGGCCCTGTCGACCTATTCCGCTCGCAAGGCCTGCGTTGGCTCAATCGATGCTGCCCGCCGCGCCGGTAGATAACTCGCCAGCAGCGCCGCGATCAGCAGAGCCGCCGCGGCACAACCTACGGTCAACGTCCCGCTCGCCAGCACACCGCCAAGATTTCCGCCGCGTGTGTGGATTGTGCCGGTAAGCACACTCACTACGACGCGACGCAGCGCCAGACTTCCCACGACACCTATTGCCAAGCCAATCAGCGTCAAAGCGATGCCGCGACGCAGCACCAGCAGGAGAATCAGTCCGCGCCCCGCGCCCACGGCCATGCGGACGCCAATCTCCCGCGTCCGCATTCCCACCTGATAACTCAGCAGGCCGAACAGGCCGATCATCGTCAACAGCAGCGCAAAGCCGGAGAACCCGCCGGCGATCCACGAGAAGAACCGCGGCGCAGCCACTTCCTTGTCCACAAAATTCTGCATCTCGGCGAACTTGCCTACCGGCACCTCGGGATCGGCATCGTGCAACGCACGCGCCGCCTCTGTAGCGATCGGCATATCTCCCGCTACGCGAATTACAAACGAGGTCGGGAACCAACCGTTGATCGCCTTCATCGTCGCGTCATCTACCTGCGCAAACGGCTCGTACATGGTCGGCCGCATTGGGCTGGCAAGCGCCCGGTCGTGCGAGTCGGCAACCACACCTATAATCTCCCGTGGCTGCCCATCGACCCTGATCACGTATTCGCCAATCGGCGACTGCCCATGCCACCACAACTGCGCCATCGCCTCATTCACCAGCGCTACCGGCGCGCCACCCGCGTGGTCGCCAGTCGTTACCTCTCTTCCCATCAACAGCGCGGTTCCCACGGTGTGAAAAAAGCCCGGCGTCACAAATCTGATATCGACGTTGCGGCTTAGTTCCTTACCGCCCTTCACCGGCCAACCGTCGTTGTTGTATCCGCTATCTAAAGGCAGCCCGTTTACGGCAGCCACCTGCGCGACTCCTGGAATCTTGCGCAGTCCGTCTTCAACACGGCCGATGAACTGTGCCGTTGGCAACGCGTTCGCATACTTGTCGCCTTTCAGGTTCACCTGCATCACGTCCAGCCGCTTCGCCACGACGCCCGTTGGAATCGAGCGCATGTTGAGGAACGTCCCCAGCAGCAGCGCCCCGGCGGAGAGCAGCATCGTCGCCAGCGCCACCTGCCCGATCATCAGCAGCCTGCCGGTCTTATGGCTGGACACGGTGGCCCCCGATGCCTGACCGGTTCCGAGCGCGCCCGTCACATCGCTCTTGAGTAGCCGCATCGCAGGCAGCAGCCCAAACACAAGCGTCGTCGAGCAGCCCACGAGCAGAGCAACCCCGAGCATCCACCAGACATCATTCCCGTTGCCGGCACCCGGATTCAGCGACGGCAGCGATACCGGAGAAACCGTTCGCATCAGCATCCGGAAGACCCACGCAAACCCCACCCCCGCTACCGAACCTGCAATCGCGAGCAGCAGGCTCTCGATCATCAACAACCGAACGATGCCCCAGCGCGTTGCGCCCAGCGCCATTCGCAGCGCCATCTCGCGCTGACGTCCCAGCGCCCTCGCCGTCATCAAGACGGCGAGGTTCAGACAGGCCAACAGAAGCACCATCACCATCGCCGCCATCAGGCTCAAGAGGCTGCTCTTTACTCCGCTGACCACAACATCCCGCAGCGACCATGCATGTTGCTCAAGCAGAGCGTGTCCTTTGGGAAACCAATGCCGGAAGTACGGATACTGCGCATAGATCATCGGCGTCAGTGTTTTCAACTCGGCTTGCGCCTGTTCCAGCGATGCTCCCGGCTTCAACCGCGCGACCATCTGGAAGTTGGTGCCCTCGTATCCGGCGACTGCCGGCCCCAGCCGTAACGGCTGCCACAGATCCGGCGACTCCGCCGTGACAAACGACTCGGGCATCACGCCGATCACCGTATACACGTCGCCATTGACTTCGACCGTGCGCCCCACAGCGTGGGCATCCGAATTCAGAGCGGTCTTCCAGAGACCATAGCTCAGCACAGCCAGTGACGCTCCGCCCGGCTGGTCATCCTCTCGCGTAAATGACCGCCCCAGCATTGGAGCTACGCCCAGCGTCGGCAGATAACCGGACGAGACGCGCAGCGAACGGATCGACCGCGGCTTCCCATTCCCAACAGAAAAGTTCGCGCCCAGCGCCCCATCGTCCGCGACACCCATGCTGGCGAAGCTCTTGCTGTGCGCCAACAGAAAGTCAGCCGTCACTCCTGTCTGCTCCGCATTCGGTTGTTCCTGAGGAAAGGTAAACGCGACTCCCACGAGGCCGCCCTGATTTGGATAAGGCAGCGGCTGCAACAGCACTTCGCTCACGACGTGGTACATCGCCGTCGTCGCGCCGATCCCCAGCGACAGCGTCAACACAGCCGTCAAGGCAAACCCCGGCGACCGCCGCAGTTGGCGCAGCGCATACCGTACGTCCTGCATCCATCCGTTCATTTTGCCCTCCTGCAACTCATGCGGCTGCGCCGGTTCCATCGCTGCTATCTTGCGTGCCGAAGCGGTATCTCAGCGGCGCTATGCCTCTATCTCTGCCAGGAGCCGACTCAGTTCGCCCTCGGCCACTACCTTGCCGTCGAAGAGGTGAATCTGGCGCTCCGCGTGAGCAGCGAACCGAGGATCGTGCGTTACCATGCAGATCGTAGCGCCCTCTTCGTGCAGCTCCTGCAACAGCTTCATCACAGCCTCGCCGTTTTTCGAGTCGAGATTTCCTGTTGGCTCGTCAGCCAGCAAGATGGAAGGGGAGCCAGCCAACGCACGGGCCACAGCGACTCTTTGCTGCTGGCCGCCGGAGAGCTGTGCGGGATAGTGCCGCATCCGGTGCGCCATGTGGACGCGCTCGAGCGACTCCTGTACCCGCCGCTTCCGTTCCGCCGAGGGCATTCCTGCGCGATACGTCAGGGGCAGCTCAACATTCTCCGCGACCGTAAGATCGCCAATCAGGTTGAAGCTCTGAAAGATGAAGCCAATCTCCTGGTTGCGAATCCGCGAGCGGTCGGCGAAGTTTAAATTCGCCACTTCCTTGCCATTGAGCGTGTATCGCCCGCTCGTCGGGGTATCCAGCAATCCGATGATCGAGAGCAGCGTCGACTTCCCGCATCCCGATGGCCCGGACATCGCCACATACTCTCCTCGGTTGATGTTCAGGTGTATGCCCGAGAGCGCATGCGTCTCGATCTCATCGGTATAGAAAACCTTCGTCAAATCCTCGATCTCGATAATGTTTTCCGACATTCCACTCTCCTTGTGCGTCTCTCATCCTGTCATTTTTTTGCAAAAATCAATCCAGCCGAATCCGGTCGGTGTTGTCCCAACGGCTCATGTCCGAGAGGATAACTGTATCCCCTGCCTGCAATCCCTCGATGACCTGAATACTGTTGACCGAGGCACGTCCTACCTTGACCGGAACCCGTACTGCCGTCTTTCCGTCCGCACTCAGCTTGAACAGGCTGATCGTGCTGTTCTCATTTCCGAATGCCGGACGTCCGACGTAGAGTACGTCCTTCATCCTCTCCAGATCGATCGTTCCATCGACGCTCAGGTCAGGCACGGCGCCCGGAGGCAGGGCACCACTCAGCTCTACGTCAACTGTGCGAGTTCCGTTCAACACAGCCGGATCAATCCGTGTCACCTGGCCATCAATCACACCGTTATGCGTGTCGATCTCCGCCGGCTGTCCAAGCTGGATATCCCGCGCCTGCGTCTCGGCAATCTTCAGACTTGCTTTGAGTTGGTCTGGCTGCACTACCTTTGCCAGTGTCGTTCCCGCGGTCACATGCTCACCCACTTGATGATCGAGCTCGACGAGCACACCGCTAATCCCGGCGCGCACGCTCAATGCGTCAAGCTGCTTCTGCTTCAATCCCAACAGCGCTTTTGCCTGATCGACCTTTGTCTGTTGCACGGAGAGCTGCGTCTCGATCGCCTTCTCGTTCAGCGTCAATCGCTGCCTCTCGAGATCGTTGCGCGTCACCAGCTCGTCCGCCTTGCCCTTCGACGCGCTATACGTCAAGCCGCTGATCACGCCCAGGTCGTAGAGCGACTTGTCGGTCTTCGCCTGCAGCTGCGCCTGACTGTAGTCCGCGTTCACAGTAGCTCCCGCGGCCTTCTGGTCCATCAGGTCGCTCTCTATCTTTGCCCGCGTATTGATGTAGTCCGCCTCTGCGCCCTTCAACGCCAACTGCGCATTGAGTAGCTCCTGCTGCAGCGTCGGGTCAACCAGATCCATCAGCACAGTGTCCGGCTGCACCTTCGCTCCGGGCAGCACACGAATCCGCACCACCGTCGCCTCAGTCTCCGCCGGAATTAGCAGAATCTTGTCTTCGCGAGGAACCAGCGTTCCGGGGCCGCGAACCTGTCGCAGCAGCGGCCCACGCTTTACGGTGTCCGTCCAAACAGTCGCCCGCTCTACCTCGGGAGCGGCCGGCTTTAGCCGCGTCACAAAGAACGCCGCGGCGCCCACCACCAACACCGCACATCCGGCAACAACCAATTGCCGGCGCAACTTTTTCCGCTTGATATCAGGTCTGGAGATATCCATCACGCAAATCTAGTTGCACTTGGCATACCAATGCATATTGAGCCTTTTCAACTACTTGAGACAGTCTACCGACTTAAAAACTGTCCATAACCGGAAATAGTTGTCCATTTCTGAACAATCAACGATCTAATCGCATCTTTGCATTAGCGAATCCACTTCTGAGGTCGTCCCAAGCACAACCCCAGGGTCAGCTCTTTTAATCGGCGATTTCGACCAAAATGCAGCGTTGGTTGGCTCCCTGTCTTTCACGCTCTCCGGAGGTCGCTCATTGGTGGCGCAGAGCATCGATCGGATTGACGACTGCTGCCTTCCAGCATGGAACCAGGCAGGCGACAAGAGTTGTGGCAAAAAGCAGTAGCGGAACGAATACAAACGTGACCGGATCAAAGACAGGCACACCGTATAAGAACCCAGCCAGCAGGCGCACGAGAGCAAACGCTCCAGCCAGCCCCAGCAGGAGTCCAATCCCAAGCAGCTTAAGCCCTTCTCGTAGAACCAGGCCAATCAATCGGCTCTTGGACGAGCCCAGCGCCATGCGAAGTCCAATCTCTCCTGTTCTTTGTTTGACCGAATACGCGAGCAGCCCATAAACCCCAATCACCGCCAGAAGCATCGCGATTGCTGAAAACAACGTCAGCAGAATCGTCTGGAACCGGCGACTGGCAGTAGCTGCTGTCACCGATTCGCTCATAGTGTGAATGTCCGAGATCGCCAGATCTGGATCGAGACTTCGCACCGTAGCACGAATCTCCGACACCACCGCATCCTGAGGGAGCGACGAGTGCACTGCAACATAGGCGCTTCTATCGGCGGACATTTGACCGGGTTCGAAGAAAGGAATATAGATCTGCGGAACAGCAGCGGTCTCAAGGCTCTCGTTCCGAACATCTTCCACGACACCGATCACCGTGCTCCACGGAGAGTTTCTAGTTATGCTACCGGTGGAATCGCTATTGTTGGTGGTGCGAAGATGGCTTCCCACTGCTTCCCGGCCTGCGAGGTAATTTTTCGCAAAAGCTTCGTTGACGAGGACTTCAGGTGGACCTCCAACCTGATCATAGAAGCCCTGCCCCTTGAGCAAGGGGGTCTGCATCGCGGAAAGATAGTTCGGCGTAATCCTTCTGCCTTCTACCAACTGATTTTTCTTGTTTGGATATCCCTCGACCCATAAGGTCGTCAGGCTTTCGGAGTTGGTCAAAGGCAGATAATTTACTAGCCCCACCGCGTCGACACCATGAATAAGTTTTATCCTGCTCAACAATTCTTTAAAGAACGCCTGCTCCTTCTGCGGCGTGTTGTACTGCGTGCCAAGCGCCAGATTCGCCGTAACGGTAGAGCTCGAAAATCCGGTGGGGACAGAAAGAACATTAATGTAGCTGCGCAAAAATAGTCCAGCACCCGTAAGTAACACGACCACCAGCGCAATCTGCGCAACCGCCAGTCCATTCCTTACGCGCCGCCGATCCCCTACGATTCCCCTCATTCCACCGCTCTTAAGAAACTCCGTCAAATGGATGCGCGTTGCAGAGAGCGACGGCAGCACGCCAAACAGAACGCTAGTGAGTAATGTAATGAGAACGAGAAACGCCATGACACGGATATCCAGCGTCGCATCGCTCATACGCGGAATGTTGCCGGGATTGAGCTTGAGAAGTAGTCGAAGAAGAAGGTAGGCCAGCCCGACGCCAGCAAGACCCGCGGCGACGCTCAACAGTAGCGACTCCGTCAACATCTGGCGCACCAGCCGTCCTCGCCTGGCTCCGAGTGTCGCCCTCACACCGAATTCATGAGTTCGGTTGGCAGCGCGCGCCAAAAGCAGGTTGGCTGCGTTACCGCATGCAATGAGCAGGACAAAGCCCACCGCTCCCAACAGAAGCCACATGAGCGGTCGCACCGGCCCGACAATGCTCTCGCGAAAAGGGACGACCAACCCCGTCCAACCGGTGAACAGTCCTTTATGCAACGAGTCAAGACGAGCCATGATGGCAGTCATCTCTGTCTGCGCAGACTGCACCGTCGTACCCGGCTTCAGGCGCGCGATCACATTGCCACTGGAGTTGTCCCTGTTCATCTTCTGCTGAAGGGTCAAAGCGGAAGGCACCCAGATCTGCGTTGTCTCGATGTGTCCGTTTCCATATTGGAGATCGGTTTTGTGCGGGAAGCCGAAGTCTTCCGGCATCACTCCTACTACCTGATAGGAGCTTCCATTCAGCCGCAGCGTACGGCCCAGAACATCCGGGCTTCCGTCAAACATGGTCTGCCAAAGCGCATGGCTGATTACAACGACATGGTCGTTTCCGGGTTGCTCTTCACTTCTTCCAAAGACGTGACCTAACTCGGGAGTTACCTGCAGCGTGCTGAAAAAATCCGCATCCACCTTGGCCGCGCCGATCCTCTCCACCTGATCGTCCACGGCAAGGTTGTAGGTCTGCTGGTCAAAGAGCGTCATCGCCGAATAGGAATGGCTCTGGCTCTTCAAATCGAAAAAGTCGCCATTGCTCGGCCCAAAGACCTCCGCGGGAATATCAATATGCGGGTTCGGAGTGAAGAGATAGACCAGCTTGCTCGAGTCGCCATAAGGCAACGAACGAATCAGGACAGCATTGACAAGACTAAAGATCGCAGTACACGAGCCGATTCCTAACGCGAGTGTAAGAACAGTGACGAAGGTGAAGGAACGATGCTTCAGGAGCGTTCGCAGACCGTAGCGAATGTCCTGGAAGAAGTCTTCGATCCAGGCCACGCCACGCGCCTCATGGCATTCCTCGGTAGCTGAGGAGATACTACCGAAACTGGCCTTCGCTGCTGCCCTCGCCCTTGCCGGTGACATCCCGCTCGCAATATTCTCTTCCGTTTGCCGCTCCAGATGGAACCGCAACTCCTCGCTTAACTCGGCATTGCTCGCGTCCTTTTCAAAGAAAGACTGCAAGCGACGAAACAGACTCTGCACCAGACGCATAGAACCCCCGTTCACACCGCTTTCAGGACGCCTTGGACCGCTGCCGACAGCCGGTCCCACGACTGCTCTTCCGCCTGCAGACGCGCCCGCCCCGCTTTCGTCAGCGAGTAATATTTCGCCCGCCGATTGTTCTCGGATTCTCCCCACTCTGCCTCAATCCATGCCTGATGTTCGAGCCGGTGCAGCGCGGGATACAAGGCGCTTTGATTGACCCGCAGAACATCCTGCGAGAGTTGGCGAATCCGTTGCGCGATAGCCCAGCCATGCATCGGCTCCAGACAAAGAACTTTCAGAATGAGCAGGTCCAGCGTGCCTTGCAGCAATTCAGCAGATTTAGTCATAGCCTCCCCTCAATTACTGAGGGGAGAATATCGAAGATATCCGAAACGAGCAAATGCGGGTCTTCAGTCTTCCAGATACGGTCTGTTCAGACCGATGTCGGCAGAACTGTTACGGTCCACCGGAAACCATGCGCAGAAAGAATCGACTGGCGATGAAAGCCAAACCAATCCCCAGCAAATTGCCACCCCATAGCGAGGGTGAAGCTTTCAGTGAGAAACGGTCGGACGAGCTTGCTGCGGCGTGCTCCAAGCGCCTGGCGCACCGCGAGTCCATCTCAATTCGATTCGACGCCGACTTCAACCCCTCAGTCATGATGACCTACCTGTTGACATTCCACCTATTGGGTTATATATGTTGAACATCAACAGGAGGGCTACATGCCCGAACGGAAATCGGATGTGATGCAGGGCACACTGGACCTGATGGTCCTAAAGACTCTGGAGTCGATGGGGACGCTTCACGGCTACGGCATTGCGCGCAGGATCGAGCAGGTGAGCGCGAACTCGCTGAGCCTGAACCAGGGCACCATTTACCCTGCCCTGCTGCGCCTGGAGCAGAGGGGGTGGATCGCCGCCGAATGGGGTGTGTCGGAGACAGGCCGCCGCGCCCGGTTCTATTCGCTTACTGCTTCCGGGCGGAAAGAGATTCAACAGGAAACCGAGAACTGGGAACGCATTGCCGCCACGATGGCGCGTTTTCTGGCGCCCTCTCGTTAGGAGACTGACATGACCCCGATCCGCGTACTGTTCCGCAGATTCGCATCCCTCTTTCGCAAACGGCGGCTCGATGCAGAGTTGGAAGAGGAGTTGCGCGCTCATATCGAATTGGCCGCTGAAGAGTATCGCATGCAGGGTCTGTCTCCAGAGGAAGCCCGCAGGATGGCTCTGCGCGCATTTGGAGGTGTGACCCAAACGCACGAGCAATACCGCATGGAGCGCGGTCTGCCGCTTATCGAATCCATCTGGCATGACATCGCATTCGGGGTTCGGCAGCTGCGCAAGAACCCGGGGTTCACGTTGATTGCGGCGATCTCCCTCGCCTTGGCCATCGGGGCGAACACAACGATTTTTTCCGTTGCCAAACAGGTACTCTATGACCGGCTGAGCGTGCCGCAGTCTGCCGAATTGCGATTGTTACGCTGGAATGGCGATAGCAACATCGTGCTTCACCAGATGTGGGGAGATTTTGATCCAACGACCGATGGAGGAATGACGGGCTCAGTCTTTTCCTATCCCGTCTTTCAGCAGCTAAAGAACCACAACAGCGTGATGCAGGACCTGTTTGCGTTCAAGGAAGACAGTATGAATGCAACCGTGCGGGGCAACGCACAGCGCGTCGTGGTGGCCATGGTTTCGGGCAACTACTATGCGGGACTGAAAGTCCGGCCGCAGACTGGACGGGCTATTCAGCTGTCGGATGATTCCGTTCCGGGCGCCGGCGCCGTGGCGGTGATCAGTGATGGACTGTGGGAGCGCCAGTTCAGCCGGTCGCCGTCGGCGCTGGGTCAGACGATCAAGGTGAACGGCGCGCTGCTGACGATCATCGGCGTGAATCCGAAGGGATTCACCGGCGCAAAAAATGTGCAGATGTCGCCAGACTTGTTTGTGCCGTTGACGATGCAGCCGCTGATCGATCCCAAGGGCAAGCAGGGGGCGTTGCTCGACGATCAGAACTTGTCCTGGCTTAACGTAATGGGTCGCCTACGCCCTGACGTTAGCGAAACGAAGGCGCAGGCTGCGCTGGAGGCGCAACTGCAGGCGGCCATTCGTAGCACGATGACGCTGCAAGCTGGCGATACGACTCCGCGACTGGTACTGGCGGATGGCAACCGTGGATTGCACTTTGCCGACGGCATCTTCAAGAAGCCGGTGTATGTGCTTTTGACACTCACCGGTCTTGTCCTGCTGCTGGCGTGCGCAAATATTGCCAACCTGCTGCTGGCGCGCGGCGCACAGCGGCAGCGCGAGATGAGCGTACGTCTCGCACTGGGCGCGAAGCGATCGCGTATTCTGCGCCAGATGCTGACGGAGAGCCTGCTGCTGGCGGTGCTCGGCGGCGTAGGCGGGCTGATGCTGGCCTATTTTGCACGAAATGCGATTCCCGGACTGGCGACTTATTCCTGGGAGCACGCCGCGGCGAATATGCCCTTCGACTGGGGCGTCTTCGCGTTTTGCTCCGTAGTCACACTTTTGACGGGAACCCTCTTTGGACTGGCGCCTGCGTGGATGGCCGCGCATACAGCGGTATCCAGCAGCTTGAAGGAGAGTGCGCAATGCACAACACGACGCAAGGGGATCGGAGGAAAGTCCATTGTGGCATTCCAGATCGCACTTTCAATGCTGCTCGTGGTGGGAGCCGGGCTATTTGTACGCACGATGATGGGATTGAACGCCGTCGATATAGGATTCAATCCCGATCATCTAATCCTGTTTGAGATTCAACCGCCTGCCGCGCGTTACGCAGGGACGAAGGATGTTGTGCGGCTCCATGATCAACTGAAACAGCGCATCCAGGTCTTGCCGGGAGTCGAAAGCGTGTCTCTGGCACAGACGGCGTACATCGCGGACAACATGGACAACATGGACTTCCTGCCCGAAGGCGAAAGTTTTGCGCAGGATAGCCGACAGGGCAAGCCCGATGCGGAGCTTTTCAATGTTGTTGGACTGAATTTCTTTAAGACGATGGAGATTCCGATGGTAGCCGGAAGCAGCTTTGGCGCGCAGGACACAGCCACTTCGCCGAAGGTGGCCATCATTAATCAGGCCCTGGCCCGGAAGCGGTTCCCCGGCACGAACCCTATTGGAAAGAGATTTAAAGCCGACCGCAATGCGGCAAGCCCATGGATCCAGATTGTGGGCATCTGCGCCAACACTCACTACGCCAGCTTGCTGACGGCACCGCCTGCACAGTTCTTTTTGCCGTACGTACAGGAATCGGACGTACGCGGCATGGTGTACCAGGTGCGGACGCGTACATCGCCAGCAGCATTGGCCCCCGCTCTGCGCCATGTGGTTCAATCGATTGACCCGGATTTGCCGATCGTCGATCTGCGCACACAGCGGGAACAGATTGACGCAACGCTGCAGGTTCAACGCGCTCTCGCAGCGCTCGCGGCGAGCTTCGGTCTGCTGGCGTTGGCTCTGGCCTGTGTGGGGATCTACGGCGTGATGGCATATTCCGTGGTGCAGCGAACGAGCGAAATCGGGATTCGATTGGCACTCGGTGCGCCCCCCGTGCAGGTGCGATGTATGGTACTCCGGGAAAGCACATGGATTGCTGGCGTGGGAATCGTCGCTGGACTTGCTTCGGCGCTTGTTCTTACAAGGTTGGTTCGATCCATGCTTTTTGGTATCGGGCCGTACGATCCGGTAACGATGGCAAGCTGCACTGTTCTTCTGCTTGCGATTGCTCTTGCGGCAAGTTGGCTTCCAGCGCGGCGGGCGGCCAGAATTGAACCGATGGAAGCGCTGAGGCACGAGTAGAATTGCCGCGCCAGTGTCAAGCTGGAGCACTTCGGAATGGGCATTCCCCTGCCCTTCACGAACCACGAATTCTATTTTCTTCCGAAGGAACTTGAGGATTTCTTTGCCAAGGAAATCGTCAGCCGGATGTTGGTCATCCCCCAAAGGCTTCAGTCGCGGATCAGGACTGTGGACAGCACGCCAAGGCGGTTGTCTCAGTTCTTGCGCCGTCCGGTCATATGCGACCAGCAGCTCCTTATAAGACGGAGGTGAATCTTGCGGAACCTCAGCAATTGCGTCGTGCGTCAGTTGGGTGCAGATGCGTAAGCAGCGAACGATCGTCCAGGCAATCGCACCTAGCGCCGCTTGCAATCTGGTGCATGTACTCCCAGCTCTTCATGTCTTTGGTGCGGTACAGCAGAACACAGCCGCCCACTTTGGCGACGCCGGAGCCAACAGCCATGTAGTACCAATCGTCTTGTCTCCACGCCGAAGGGTCGCGAAAACCGGTGATCTTCATCCCCGGCGGAGGGAGTGGAACGATCGGCCTCGGTTCCTTGGTCCAGTGGATGAGATTGGGATCATCAGACCATGCGAAGCACTGCGATTCCTGAATCCTATTCTCGCCACTTCTTCATCGGTCCTCGATTATGAAATCGGAAGTAATAGAGCGATGCCACAGATCATACCCTGTGGCATCGCCACTGTTTGATGCAATAAGGTATACCGGCGAATGCGCTGTCAAGAGTGGTGGGCGTGCCATCCGCGGTCAATATGAAACTCACAAAAGAAGATGCTGTTTGAGAAAACTATTGCGAAGATTTGAATCACGGAAGGACTCTGTACCTCCGGAGCGCAAGGTAGACAAAGCTCCTGCGATATTGCCCATCGCCGCGGCTCGTAGGGGATCCTGTCCTTTCAGGTAGGAGCTAAGAAACCCCGCGTTGAAGCTGTCTCCAGCTCCAATTGTGTCGACTGCCTCAACGCGGAGGGGAGAAATCCAATTGCGTTTGTTCCCTTGCTGTACGACCGCCCCTTTGGGCCCGCACTTTACAACAATCAGGGGCACCCGCTGGGCTATAACATCGAGAGCTTCTTCTAGCGTGGATTTTCCTGCGATGCGCATCATCTCATCTTCGTTGGGGAGAAGAACATCGATCTTGTCGAGAAGCTGATCGAGTATGCCTCCCCAGGTATCGCTGGGATCATCATTCGTATCGAGTGATATCGTCATCCCCGCTATCTTCAGTTGGTCGAAGAGTCCGGGCAGACCGGGTTGAAGTCCGGTCTGCAAAAATAGCGACGACAGGTGAAAGTGATGGGCCGAAGTAAGATATGTCAGATTTAAATCGGCAACGGTCATCTCCGCCATTGCGCCCGGATACGTTAGGATATGGCGCCGTTGTCCATGTGGCAGGAGCAAAGTGACGCCCGTATCCACCCGATCCAAGTGCATGACCTGCGATAAATCGACTCCGCTCTCAACTAGACGGGACAAAGCAATCTCTCCCATCTCGTCGCGGCCAACCTGGGAGATAAAACCTACGCGGCTACCGAGCATGGCAAGATTATGAGCAAGGATAGAAGAGGAGCCGCCGAGAGTTACTTTGAATCCCGACCCGAGCAATTCTCTCTCGACAGGCATATCTTCCGGCAGGCCATACAAAATCAGGTCGAGGTTGATCTCTCCGGCAATCGTGATATCAAAGCGCTTTGGTTGTTTTCTGATAGGCTCGGCTGCCATGAAGAAACCTCTGTTTTTGTGATGTAGGTTCGCTTATTTATATTACTATTACTTATGTTTGCTTTTGTTTATTAGGTTAATGCTTCTAACTTTTACCTGCGAGGAATCCTGTGGCGTCTCTTTCCAGCTTTGTCGA
>NZ_DATKQC010000130.1:0-16961 GCF_035532915.1 Edaphobacter sp. | reverse complement strand
CACTACGCTGCCTGAGCCTTGGTTGTCGTTCCTGAGAGAACTTGATCCGATCGCCGGCGAGCCGACGAAGATTCCTTGTATTGGCGGCTTTGCTGTCACCCAGTATTACGGTTCCGTACGAACGACGGTTGACCTGGACATCATTGACGTAGCGCCGATCGCTTCGCGCAATCGACTTCTTGAAGCTGGAGGGAAGGTTAAGCCAATGGCTCTGCGTCGTGTCGCAATCGGCTCCGCCACATCAATCAGAGGCAACATGTTCGGCAAGTATAGGCGGAATACGTCAACAATCTCACTCTGCCGCGTATACGGGTCAGGAGCTGCGTCTCATCGCGCGTTACGCCGCGCCGTCTGGGACATTAAGGCTCGCCGGCCAAAGCCAGTGCTATAAGAGGGCGGGTCGGCAGGTAGGAAAATGATCCAACCCTATGCTCGCTGCCACCGGCGGACCAAAAATCCGCCGATCGCAGCGGTGCTGAACTAGCCAAACGTATCCCCGAAGTATCACCAAATTTTGAGGGGACGGTACACAAGTCCGCTGAGTTTTTCGGGGATACTTCTGGTGATACTTTGTCCTTGTAGATAGTGCCTCGCCCTGCAACGTCATGCGAAATGCAAGTACCGTGCAAGTCATTGTTATATATCCCTTTATGCAGTCAAGGTGCGCGCACTTGCAAGGCCGTGCAACTGTGGAAAAAGCTGACTCAAAATCCGAACTTGTCAGAACGTATCGCTGGTAGCCGAAGATTTTCCATCGAGCATGGCTCCGCAATCAACATCATGAGGCAGTCTCCGAAGAAAAAGACGAATTCAAAGAAAGATCCCGGACGAATGGAAGCCATCCCCTTGGCTGACGAAGCGTAGATATTCGCTCCGTGCTTTATGATGGTTGTGTTGTACTCATCACGCGGGCGTGGCGAAATGGCAGACGCAGCGGACTTAAGCGCTTGAGTGCCCACCGGGAAACCGATGGCGTAGAACTGCTCAAAGTCGGGGAAACCTTAAACGGCAATCCCGAGCCAAGCCCAGAATCACTTCTGGGACGGTGTAGAGACTAGACGGGCAGCACCTAAACCTCATACGGGGAATGGTGAAGGGATAGTCCAGACCACGAACCCACCGTTGGCGGGGCGGTGAAAGCCGAAGTGGTATGAAAATCCGCAGGCCGCAAGGCCGTGAGGGTTCAATTCCCTCCGCCCGCACCACCCCTTCCTAAGTGGGCCAGGATGGAACCATCCTGGCATGTTTGGGGCGGAACCGGCCTGCTCCGCCCCGGCGCAGCCGCGGTGTCTGGATCCCCCCGAGGACTTCGCCGCCCTTGGACCGCGCACTGCGATGGACTCCGCCGACTGGTTGCTTCCAAAAGTCTGCGACGAATTGCGCGCGGATTCCGGCATCTCCAGCTTTCGCATTGAAACATCCACAGGCAAGACCATCGCCCGTCCGCCCAAGGCTCGCACTCCTGTCTTGCGGCCTCCAGCGCCTCTGGATTGCGTGCAAGCAAGCCGATGGAAGCCCCTCGTCTAGCGAATCCGTGAGTGATGGCGCGACCTAAACCAGCAGAAGCGCTCGGATTGCAACCACCTGCGGCTGCGTCATGTTCTCCTCTGCGCCGGTCACTGATGACGGCCCTTGATTCATGAGATGCAAGAGCGTGATGCCCAAGGCTGCAACACTAACCCCGTATTCTCGCATCACACAATTCGTACGTAAAGGCGGAAAGTTGATGGCAGTTGGTGAGCAACGATGCACTACGAACTGGGCCGCACGAACACGCTCTTCTCTTAATGACTTGGTTTGCTCGAGTCCCCCATCCGTTGTATTGCAGGCAGGCCACTGGCCCGTGGCGGAGGGAGTGCCGTGGTCATGACTCAAATGTCAGAGTTTCTATTGCTCTCCCCAAGGTGAGCAAAATATAGCGGACGCGCCAGTTCATCGCAGATCGTTACCTGCCCAGCCACAACTCAGGGCAGTTTCGATCCATTGACTGGGGCGTGTGTTGTTACGAACTTTCAAGGATTTCATGTTTTCTCAAGCAAACATTTCGGCTAGCAAGGTCCGGGTATTCACCATTCCGACGGACGCACCAGAGGCTGATGGCACCTATGCATGGAACAGCAGCACTATGGTCTTGGTTACGCTTGAAAGCGGCCATCATCAAGGCTTGGGCTACACCTACGCAGACGTTGCCACCGGAAAACTGGTAGAGACTCTTCTCGAAATGGTGGTTACAGGGTGCGATGTCTTCTCGCACGGCGCGATCCTCCAGTCAATGTACCGCCATGTGCGAAACCTCGGTGAAACGGGCATCACCATGATGGCGATCGCAGCCATCGACAATGCGCTCTGGGACTTGCGTGCTCGACTGCTGAATATTCCATTGGTCAGCCTGCTCGGTATGGTGCGGGAAAGTATTCCGGTATACGGAAGTGGTGGATTCACCTCCTACAACGACGAACAACTCGAGACGCAGCTTGCGGGGTGGGTGAAGCAGGGCTGCTCCATGGTGAAGATGAAGGTGGGCACGCATCCTTCCGATGATCCCCGTCGAGTGTCAGTAGCGCGGAAGGCGATAGGTGACGACACGGAGCTCTTCGTAGATGCGAATGGGGCTTATTCCGTGACCCAGGCGCTCGAACTAGCGCTTCTATTCTCCGAACAAAATGTCCGCTGGTTTGAAGAGCCTGTCAGCTCGGACAACTTGACTGGCCTTAATCAGATTCGAAGTCGCGCACCCCATGGGATGGATATTGCGGCCGGTGAATATGGTTACACCGCGTGGTATTTCAAGCAGATGATCGATGCGCAGGCAATCACTGTCCTACAGGCAGACGCTACCCGCTGCGGAGGCATAAGCGGCTTCCTCGATGTCGCAGCGCTGTGCTGGGCTGCCAATATTCCGCTTTCTTCACACTGTGGACCGAGCATGCACCTGCATGTCTGCTGTGCCGTGCCCCGCGCAATCCACATGGAGTTTTTCCATGACCACGCTCGCATTGAGCGAATGTTTTTCGATGGCTTCTGTGAACCGGTATCCGGGGTCATGAAGCCCAATTTATCGAGGCCCGGAGCGGGGCTCGAACTGAAGACCAAAGCAGCGGAACCCTACGCAATCTGACAACACTCAGAGGTCTCAACCCATAGCAGCAACCGAACAAAGGAGCAATCTCATGGCAAAGCAAGTGTCCGATCTTATCGTTGAAAGACTCATTGAGTGGGGAGTGGACACGATCTTCGGCTTTCCAGGAGACGGCGTGGACGGCTTCTTCGAATCCCTGCGGACACATCAGGACAAACTCAAGTTCATTCAGGTGCGTCATGAAGAGGCGGCGGCCTTTGCCGCCGTGGGATATGCCAAGTACACCGGTCGCATCGGAGTCTGTTGCGCTACCTCCGGCCCTGGCGGCGTGCACCTCTTGAACGGTCTCTACGATGCCAAATGCGATTTGCAACCAGTGTTGGCGATCACTGGGCATACCTTCCACGACCTGATCGGCATGGACTACCAGCAGGATGTCGACTTGGACAAGCTCTACATGGACGTATCCGTCTTCAACGAGCGCGTCATGGGTCCAGCGCATGCGGTCAACGTCGTCGACATGGCAGTCCGTACCGCCTATGCGCGAAAGGGCGTATCCCACATCTGCATTCCCAAAGACATTCAGGAGTGGGAAGTCACCGATAAGCACCGCAGTAGCGGCAATGTCGCCCAGCACAGCGGCGATTGGAGCGTTCCGTCCACGGCGCGACCTTCCGCTGCGATGATCCAGAAGGCAGCCGACATCATCAACAAGGGATCGAAAGTAACCGTCTTTGTCGGTCGCGGTGCACTGGGCGCAAGGGAGGAAGTAGGCCAACTGGCGGAGATCGTCGGCGGCCCCGTGGTCAAGGCGCTTCTTGGAAAGGCCGTCCTGCCCGATCGTAGTCCCTACACCACCGGTGGTCTGGGTCTGCTCGGAACTGCGCCGTCGGTAGACGCTATGGAAGAGTGCGACACGCTCATCATGATCGGCACGAGCTATCCGTATATGGAGTTCCTACCTAAGCCGGGGCAGGCGAAATGCGTGCAGATCGAGATCGATGCAACACGCATCGGGCTACGGCATCCCGTCGATACGGCGCTCGTTGGTGACGCAAAGACGATTCTGGCAGCGCTCCTCCCGCTCCTGAAGAAGAAAAATAATAAATTCCTCAAGACCGCCCAGGAACGGATGAAGAACTGGAACCAGTTGATGGATGAACGTGGCACACGAAAAGATATGCCGATGAAGCCACAGGTAGTTACCCATACGTTGAACAAACTTTTGAGCGACGATGCCATCGTTTCGTCCGACAGTGGAACGATTGCGACCTGGACGGCCCGCCACGTTGATATCCGAGGAACGATGCAGTTCTCTTTGTCGGGCTCTCTTGCCACGATGGCGAATGGACTTCCGTACAGTATCGGCGCTGCGATCGCCTATCCCGGCCGCCAAGTGGTTTGCGTGGTCGGTGACGGAGGACTCACGATGCTGATGGGTGAGATCGCGACACTGGTGAAGTACAAGCTGCAGGTCACGGTCATCGTAATCAAGAACAATGTTCTCGGGCAGATCAAATGGGAGCAGATGATCTTGGAGGGCAATCCGGAATTCGGCGTCGAATTGGAGCCGATCGACTTTGCGATGGTTGCGCAGGCATGCGGCGCCCGTGGCTTCACAATAGAACGCCCTGAGGATGCTGAACGAGTTCTTCGAGAAGCTCTTGCGCATAGAGGTCCGTCCGTTGTGCAAGCAGTTGTCGATCCAAACGAACCCCCGATGCCCGGCAAAGCCACAACCGAGCAAGCGATCAAGTTCGCGAAGTCACTGCTCCGCGGCCAGAAAGATGCGATGAAAATCATCAAGACCATTGCCGAAGACAAGATTCGCGAGGTGATTTAGCCCATGTCCGAGGACTCTTCGTTATCCTTGCAGCATTCGGGCAAAGACCTGCAGATCATCGCAAATCATATCCGCGAAGGTCGGTTTCAGCGGAGTCTCGCACTCTTGACTGCAATTACGAGCGTGGTTAGCGGTTTGGAAGTAGCTTACGAGCACTATCGCGGCAGCTACAGCCGCCGTGTCATGTACACGCCGGTGATTTTAAGCGCGCTTCTGGCTACCGCTGGATTCTCCGGCTTCTTCAGCCGCCGAGCAGCACGAACGGTTTTGCGATTGGTGTCTTTCGTCACGATCATCGATGCGGCAATTGGCTTCTACTTTCACCTGCGCGGAATCAAGCGCAAGCCTGGCGGGTGGCGTCTTCCCATGACAAACATGATTATGGGGCCCCCCATCTTCGCGCCATTGCTTTTCGGAACGAGCGCCTATTTAGGGCTGATCGCTTCTTACCTTCAACGGGAGGAAGTCACGGGAAAAGCTTCGGGAACCGGGAGAGATACCTTCCTTGCTCGTTTATTCCCTTCAAGCGAAGGCCGGGAACTGCTCTCGACCGAGCAAGACGTGCGTGAAGGCAAGTTCCAGCGCCAGGTAGCCATCGTGACAGGAATCAGCGCATTGCTCAGCGGCTTCGAGGCCTACTACTCACACTACAAAAACAACTTCCGCTACTGGGCACAGTGGACTCCGGTCATAATCGCTCCGGTACTTGCGGGAACAGCATTCGCTTCGGTCAAGAGTCGAAAGATCGCCACAACCGCGCTGCCTGCACTTTCAGTAATTGCTGGAGCAGACGCTGCCGTGGGCTTTTTCTATCACGGCCGCGGCGTGCTCCGCAGACCTGGTGGGACGAAGAACCTGCTTTACAACATCATGTACGGGCCACCGATCTTCGCCCCTTTGCTGTTTGGCGCTGCGGGCATGCTCGGCGTTCTCGCCAGCATGCTTCGCCGGAGGAGCCGATGAATATAACGATTGAGCAGGCCGATCCTTCGCGGCGTCCGCGCGATGCGAAGACAGGCGAACCCTTGCAGCTTACCCGTGAGCCCGGATATTATCCGCGCTTCAGTACGCTCTCGCAGAGCCCGTTCTGGGATGAAGCCACTCGCCTCACAGTTGAGAAGCGCGTCCAGTCTTCTCCACAAATGAAGTTCTTTACGGAAGAAGAATGGAAGTTCTGGGCGACGGTTTTTGCTCATCTCATACCGCAGACAGACCGAACAGCAGATCGTCAGATCTCAATCGTTGGTCCGCTCGACCATCGGCTGTACCTCAACCAGACCGTGGGCTATCGGTATGAGTCCATGCCCCATGACCGCGATATTTATAAGACCTATGGGATTGAGGCAATTAATCAGGAATCGCAAGAGCGGTACGGCGGAGACTTTCTCCTATTGCCGCACCTTCATCAGGACCTTGTCCTGAAAGCCATTCATGATCGCAAGCCCCTCTCTGGAAAGGACATCTGGAAGAAGATGTCTATCCATCGTTTCTGGCAACTCATCATGGGCGACGCGATCGACGCGTACTACGCTCATCCATGGGCTTGGGATGAGGTCGGCTTCGGTGGGCCCGCCTATCCGCGTGCTTACACGAGGCTTGAACGCGGAGAGCCCGAACCGTGGGAGGTCGAGGAGAAGCCCTACGACTGGTTGGCGCCCGCTGCGAGCGTCTCGGACGAAGTGGAGTCTACCGCATATCACCACACAGAGTCGGATCAGAACAGCCACACTTCTAAGCCGAGGTCAAAATGAAGAAACCAATCCTCGGCGCCTTTGAAGGACCGCCCAATGAAAGACACATGCTTGGCGCGCTGCAACACATTGACTTGCCAATGCGACGCTTCCGCGAATCCGATGAGGTCGACTATGTCATCGTTGGCGTTGGCTCGGCAGGCGGAGTTCTCTTGCAGCGCCTGGCTCGCGCGGGTTTTAACGTAGTTGGGCTCGAAGCCGGCCCCTTTTGGGATACGGAGAAGGATTGGGTCAGCGATGAGGCTGGCTCTCACGACCTTTACTGGGAAGACCCACGAATTACCGGAGGAAGCGATCCCCTCGCGCTTGGGGCAAACAATTGCGGCAAGGGTGTCGGCGGCGGTTCGGTTCATTGGGCCGCTTTCACACCCCGCTTCCATCCGTCGGACTTTGAGGTCTATACCCGTGATGGCGTTGGAGCCGATTGGCCAATCAGCTACGCCGATATCAAACCGTACTACGAACAACTCGAATTGGAGATGCCTGTCGCAGGGCCGGCATATTATCCCTGGGGGCATCCGCACGGCTATGCCTACGGCCCACACCCCATGGGCGGCGTTGGGAACGCGCTCATCAAGGGATGCACGGCGCTCAACATTCCAGTGTCGATCGGAGGTCCGGTTGCTATCCTTTCCGGCTCACATGGAGATCGGCCGCACTGTATCTATCGAGGCTTTTGCATCCAGGGATGCAAAGTAGGAGCGAAGGCGAGCACCTTGATCACACATGTTCCCGACGCTCTCAAGAAGGGGGCGGAGATCAGGGAAAGATGTATGGTGTCGCGTGTCGAACTCGGTAAACAAGGCAGAGTCACCGGCGTCCACTACTTCGATTTGGCAGGCGATCTACACTTTCAAAAGGCCAAAGCCGTCATCATCTCCGGGTATGCAATCGAAACGCCGCGCCTCCTTTTGAACTCCTCCTGTCCAGGCTTTGAGCGCGGCCTCGCGAACTCTAGCGACACTCTGGGACGATATCTCATGGCCCAGGCCGGCAATGTCGTGATGGGACGCTTCGATCGGCCGGTCAGACAATACAAAGCACCCCCTGCACACGCTTTAACGGAAGAATTTTATGAAACCGATCCGAAGAACGATTTCGCACGAGGCTTCGCGATCCAGACTGTCGGACCATTGCCAATCGCCTTCGGCAAGCAGATTCTCGCTGCTAAAAGCGCATGGGGCTGGGGCTTGCGGCGTGAAATGATGGATTACAACCATTGGGCCGCGTTTGGTTTGTTGGGAGAAATCCTGCCCTGGCCGGACAATCGCGTTACGCTTGCCGACGAAAAAGATGGTCACGGTCTTCCCATCGCGCACGTCAGCTTTGACCTGCATGACAATGACAAGAAGCTGATCAAGGCCGCCAAAGAAAAGACCATGGAGGTCATGGAAGCGGCGGGGGCGATCGAAGTGGTTCAGGAAGCCCGCTACGCACACTTGGTTGGGGCTTGCCGTATGGGATCGGATCCGCGAAAGTCTGTTGTCGATAAATTTGGCCGCAGCCACGACATTCCAAACCTATTTGTTTGCGATGGCAGTATTCTGCCAACGCAGGGTTCCGCCAATCCGGGCCTCACAATCCAGGCACTTGCCGCTCGCACGGCCGATTACCTCGTTTCGCAAGGCCAAGCGATCTTCAATTCTAACGAGAGAAATCTGTCCTCGCCCACGATCCGTCGCGACCTGGCCCCTCCTGAAACCTGGGGCAAAGGGGTTCCACGTATCAAGTAGCGC
This sequence comes from Edaphobacter sp., assembly GCF_035532915.1. GTDB lineage: Bacteria > Acidobacteriota > Terriglobia > Terriglobales > Acidobacteriaceae > Edaphobacter. Next base: position 8,552 of record NZ_DATKQC010000130.1, on the reverse strand, counting down.
ATGGCCGCATCAAGAAAGAAGACGTGATTCATGGCGTGGGTCCGGTCACGACCGTTGTGGATTTTGGAGGCCAAAATATCCTCTTCCAGGATGTCGAGCGCCACATCCGTTTCTTCCGGTTTGAAAATGAGCGGTGGCGCATCCCGAGAACTCGTCCAGACATTCGGGTTTGGGGGCAGTTTCCACGAGATGGTTACAAAAATAGTTACAGTGACGAAAAAGAAGGCCAGCCGCTTTGGGCTGGCCTTCTCGTATCTTATTGATTCTTTGGATTGGTGCGGAGGAGGGGACTTGAACCCCTATGCCTTGCGGCGCTAGCACCTCAAGCTAGTGCGTCTGCCAATTTCGCCACCTCCGCATTGTTTCTCTTACGTTGGTACGCGAGAGGTGCGGTGAGCAATCCGAGACTTAGTATAGCATCCCCATTCGGGTTAGGCAGATGGAGCAAACGCACAGAATTAGGTGCGTTGTTTCGGAGACGAACGACGAAGGTGGTTGAAGCCCGTGTCCCGAACGCGGGACATGGGACACCAGGATTCGGGAACGGCTATGGGAGAACGGCGAACGGTCCTGGCTGGCTTGGATGCTCGCCGTTCAGGAATGCGGGACGCGGGCTGTTGGTCAAAAAATCCAGCTCCCAGATGGGCGACTGCAGCTCGGGCATCGGTTTCGCCTGAAAGAGTTTCCTGCACTGTCCGGCTGTCCAGCGTGCCCACTTCTTTGACTTCTTGCGGCGGGCGCTGTCGCTGGAGATTCCTGTGCCCGCGTACATCTGGCGGTAGAGCTTGGAGAGGAACATGAAGGCGACTCGCGATTTTAGGCTTGGCGTGCAGGCAGACCTCTCCCAGATGGCGCTCCAATTGTAGAAGCGGTCCCAGACCTTCTGCGTACGCTCGCGGATCTCGTCGGAGCCCATCGACGGGTGCGGCGTGAACATCTTTGGGCGAACGGCGATCGGGATGAGCCAGTAGCGCGTGATGGGCACATCGCCGACCATGGTCGGATGCTCCGCCTGTTCTTTCTCCCAGCGGAGGAAGTCCACGGTGCCGGGAAATGGCGTCATCATGACGAACTGGGCAAACGTTACACCAGCCTTCAATGCCATCTCCACGGTGGCGTCGAAGGTGGCGGGCTTGTCGGTTGGCAGGCCGAAGATGAAGGAGCCGAGCACATGCACGCCGTGCTGTTTGAATGTCTGGAGCTGCTTCGCAAGTGCTTCGCCCGAGTAGTTGAAGTCCTTGAAGACGGCCTTGAGGCCCTCCGGCGTCACTGCTTCGACGCCGACGAGCGCGCCCTTGATATTGGCCTTGCGCATGGCGTCGAGATATTCGCCGTCCTCGCCTGCCTCCATCGTGATCTGGGTGAAGAAGACCATGTCCTTGGGCAGCTTGGCGAGCTCTTCCATCAAGCGGAAACGCTCTGCGCGGATGTTTGTAAGTTCTTCGAGCCGAGCGAGGTTATTCTGCTCGCGGGCCAGCCGCAGGTCGGTCAGTGTGACGGGATAGAAGTTGTCGTCGGCGAGCGCGATGAAGCGGAAGCCGATGCGGCGCAGAGCGACGATCTCGTCGATCACTTTTTGAAACTGGCGCTGCCGCGGTTTTTGTCCGTCGGTGCGCCAGACGCTGCAGAAGGAGCAGTGTTTAGGGCAGCCGCGAGTGGTCTGGACCGAGGCCCACATGTATTTATCGCGCGGCATCAGGTCCCATCGCGCGGGAATAAACTCGCTACCTTCTAGACGTCCGCCGTCGTAGATTTTTCCGGGCTTGCCAGCGAGGCAATCCGTGACGACCTTGGCCCAGACGAGATCTCCATCGCCCTTGACGACACAGTGGGCCTCGCCGAGCTCGAAGGACTCTTCGGGAAAAAGCGTCGCGTGAATGCCGCCGTAGATGACCCAGGCTCCGCGCGCGCGTGCCATGCGTCCGACCTCATATCCGCGCAGGGCATTGCCGGTGTGTACGCTGATGCCGACGATGTCGCCGGGCGAGATCGTCTCGGGCACAATCTGCTCGAGGGACTCATCGACGAGGATGGGGTCTCCGGCGATGGTGGGGGTTGCCGCCGCTAGAACGAAGAGCCATCTGGGAGTGATAACCGCTGTTCCGAAAGAATTGTCGCTGGGATTGATAAGGTGAACGCGAATGGGTAGGGCCTTTCCTCGTGCGAGTACTGTGGCTTCCCGATCAGTTCGTGCAGACCAGGCCGCTTTGATTTACCAGGCTGTCGAAACTCAGCTTGGTTGGCGGACCGTAACGTATGCGGCTCGTCGTCTAGGCGCATTATAAGGAACCGCAGCCATGAATGTCTCCCCCGAGTAGTTAAAAGGTAATGACAGACTGGCCCGCGGGTCATTCTACGCGCTGTAGAAACGCGTGATGTCGTCCTCGCCCGTTAAGATCCAGAGGCGTGAACTTTCTCTATCGCTCCGCTAACGGATTGAGATTGCCGATTGGTGGCTCAATTACCGGCTTTGGCTTGCGCGGCTTTTTGATCGGAGGAGCGGAGCTGGGCGGGCGGTGTTTGCCATTGCCGTTGCGCCGCTTACTGGTGGACTCGACGACGCTGCGCATCCAGTAGTTGCCTTCGGAGTCGACCTCGACGCCGTGGACCTCGCGCTCGAAGCCGGGGAAGCGCTTGCCGAACTCCTCCATGGCGAGGATGAGGCGGATGACCGGGCTATCGGCTCCGCCGAAGCGCTCGCCGGGCATGGACATGGGGATGCCGGGAGGGTAGGGAACCAGCATGACGGCAGCGATGCGACCGGGCATGTCGGCGAAGCGGATCTTCTCCGTCTCGTTGCGCAGGAGCTTTTGATAGGTCTGCGCAGGGGTGAGGACGGGATCGAAGTCTTCGTCGCAGGCTTCGCCGACGAGGTTGGCGAGGCGGAGCTGCATCATGACGGAATGCATCTCGTCGCTTAGCTCTTTGAGCGTGGTGTTGCGATAGCGGTTGGGATATTTGGCGACGAGCTCGGGCAGCGCTTCTTCGAGAGGAGCTTCGCTGTCGTAGAGGCGCTTGAACTCGAAGAGGTTTTCGAGCAGGCTGCCCCACTTGCCCTTGGAGGTGCCGACGGAGAAGAGGACGAGGACGGTGTAGTCGCCGGTGCGGGCGATTTCGACGCGGCGGCTGTCGAGGAATTCGGTGAGGATGGCAGCGGGGATGCCCGACTCTGCCACCTTGCCCTGGGCGTTGACGCCGGGCATGAGGATAGTGACCTTGGTGGGGTCCAACATACAATATTCGTCGGCGATGTCGTCGCTCTGGAATCCGTGCCAGTCTTCGCCGGGCTTGAGCGTCCAGCAGTGCGGGTTGGTGGCGAGCAGTTCGTCGGGAGCCTCTTCAAAGACGTGGGTGACGCCGGTGACGGAGTCGGTGACCTGCTCGGGCTGGAAGAGACGGAAGAACCAGCCGCCTTCCTCGTCAGCGGCGCGGAGGCGATGCGCGACCGAGGACATCGCCTTGCGGAAGGTGATGGCATCCTGAATGGTCTCGTCCATCAGCGTGGGCCCGGCGGGCTCGTCCATCATGGCGGCGGCTACGTCGAGACTCGCGATGAGTGGATAGAACGGAGATGTCGTCCCGTGCATCATGAAGGACTCGTTGAACTGGTCGAAGTCGAGCGGAGCGCGGGGGCTGAGCTTGATGTGGACCATCGAGCCCATGGAGAAGGCTGCGAGCATCTTGTGGGTCGACTGCACGGAGAAGAGGGTTGGGCGATCGGGCATGTCGTCGGGGACGCCCATGGCGAAACGGCCGCGGTAGATCTCGTGGAACTTGGCGTAGGCGTACCAGGCTTCGTCGAAGTGAACGCGAGGGACAGACTTCGAGAGCTCGGTGACGACTCTGTTGACGTCGTAGCAGAGTCCGTCATAGGTGGAGTTGGTGACGACGGCGTAGGTCGGATTCTGATTGGGCACGCCGCTACAGAGCGGGCTCTTATCGATGAGGCCGCGGATGAACTCCGGGCTGAAACGCTTGATGGGGACAAGGCCGATCATGCCGTAGCCGTTGCGCGTGGGCTTCATATAGACAGGCCGCGCGCCGGTGACAGTGAGGGAGTGACAGATGGACTTGTGACAGTTGGCGTCGGCGAGGACGATGTCGTCCTGCGCGATCACTCCATGACCCACAATCTGGTTTGAGGTCGACGACCCGCCGAGGACGTAGAAGGTCCAGTCAGCGCCGAAGATGCGGGCGGCGTTGCGCTCGGACTCGCCCGGAGGTCCGATGTGATCGAGCCACGAGCCAAGTTGCGAAGTGGAGATGCCGAGGTCGGAGCGCATGATGTTTTCGCCGAAGAAGCGCTGGAACTCCATGCCGACGGGATGCTTGAGGAAGGCTACGCCGCCCATGTGGCCGGGTGCGTCCCAGGAGTAGGCACCCTGATCGTTGTACTTCTTTAGTTCGCGGAAGTATGGCGGAAGAAGTTGTTCGTGGTAACGCTCGACGGCGAAGTCGACGCGGTTGGCGATGAAGGCTGGGGTGTCGCCAAAGAGGTGGATATACTCGTGCACCTGCTTGACGACTTCGAGGGGAAGCTCGCTGACCAGGGTTCGGTCGGCGATGAGGAAGATAGGTATCTTCTTGTTGCGATGACGAACGGCACGGAGGATCTTTAGGGCTGCGCGCTCGTCGAACTGGTTGTCGCCTTCGAGGTCCCAGTCGAGCAGGATGGCGCTGTGGGATGGGTCCGAGGTGACGAGCGACAGGCCGTCCTCGGGCGTCGAGGTGCGGACGACCTCGTAGCCCTCTCGCTTGATGGCATCGACTAAACGTTCCATGGCCCGGTCGGAGACGGAATCGGTGCCACCCACTTCACTCGCAATCAATAAAACCCAACGGCCTTCGTTCATACACCTCTCACTTCACATTCAATGTTACAGGGAGTTTCCGGTGGATATTTATGAGGGGTGAATGTGTGGGATTTTACGAGAAAGATTGACCGGAGGGTTCAGGGGCAGGTGCAGTCGATGCAACCATGCTTGGCACAGGTGCGACAGGTTAGAATAAGCTGCTTTTTGAGGGCTTGCCGGGCGCGATGAGCACGGACGGAGGCGTTCGCCGGGGTGATTCCCGATTTCTTGGCGAACGCGTCGATGGAGTTTTCGGCAAGATCGACGTCGCGAATGATCTCGCTGTAGGCGGGCTTGAGCGTTGAGAGGACGTTGTCGATGCATTGACAGACGATTTGCTGGATTGACATGTCAGGCTGCGTCTCGGTGATGAGGCCTTTGGCCCATTGTTCGAGAGCGCGGTCTTCGGCGGCGCGATGGCGGTAGTGATCGATGACGGCATTGCGCAGGATGCGATAGAACCAGGCCACAGCGGACTCGTCTTTGTGGAGGGTAGAGGCTTTTTCCATCGCGCGGATGTATGCAGCCTGAATAATGTCCTCGGCGATGGCGTGCGAGCTGACACGATTTTCGACGAAGCGAAGAAACTGCTTTCTCTGGTCGATGAGGCCGGCGATAGCTTTAGTTTGCATGAATGGATGAGCCCTTCAAAAAGCGGCATGGAGTTGCCTCCACGCCGCATGATGATTTGAGTTAATGAGATGACGGGCAGGCGCAGCCAGGTCCGCAGGGACAATCCACTCCACAAGGGCATAGAGCGACAGTCATTTTCATATTTCTATAGATAGTCATTTTCGTTCTCCTTTGGCCGGATTGTTATATCCGACACTGTAGCTGACGGATGAGGCCGGCAAACCTTACAGTTTCAGGGAGGAGGAGGAACTTGAGCTAAAAGTGGCGAGTCAGGTCTGCAAAGTGGGCCAGTTCCAGGAGGTGCCGTCCGGCGGGTGGATGGTCGATATTCTCATGCTCGAGCGCCCAGGTGAAGTCGTGAGGGATGAAGATGGCGTTGAGTCCTGCGGCGAAGGCGGGATTGATATCGGATTTGGGACTGTTGCCGATCATCCACGTCGTGTTGGCTTCACAGCCATGATGCGCGGAGAGGCTGCGGTAAGCCGCGTTATGTTTTTCGGGCAGCACCTCGACGGCGCTGAAGTGCGGAGCCAGACCGGAGCGGCGAAGTTTGTCGGTCTGTTCGGCGTGGTCTCCCTTGGTAACGAGGATGAGACGGTGGCGCGTGGCGAGTTCGGTGAGGGTCTCGGAGACGTGGGGAAGAAGCTCGATCTCCTGGTTGGCGATCGATTGGGCGAAGCTGACGATGCGGTCGTGTTTGTCGGGCGTAATGGGGCGATCGGTAAGCTGCTCGAAACAGGTGACGAGAGATTGACGAAAGCTGGTTAATCCATAGCCACGAGAGGCGATGGTGGCCCGTTCAACGCAGTTGAGCCGCTCGCGGACCTGCTCGGCGTTATAGACGCGATGATCGAGATAGGAGATGAAAGAGGCGATGGCCCGCTCAAAGTAGATGTTGTTCTCCCAAAGCGTGTCGTCTGCGTCGATGAGCAGGGTTTGATTCGCGGGGTGGCGGACGGGATGGGCTTTTCGGACCATAGGGGCTGATTATAAAGCTGATCTTGCTGCGAAACGAGAAGATTAGAAAGAGAGGAGAGAGAACTGCGAATGCAGCCTGACGGCAGTCAAAATAGAATGGCTGATGAGGAGCCTCTTCATGAAACTGGCGAAATATATATGTGTATTGGCAGCTACGATCTTGAGCTGCGGCGCGATGGCGCAGACGCAGGACGCAGCCAGGGAGGCGCCGGCACAGAGCGAGGTCTTCCACAATTCTTCCAGCATTTATCAGACCCATAGTGTCTCGATTGCTCAACGATTTACCTTCGATCGGTTCGATCCCCACCACCTGATCGGGCACAATAATCTCTACGAATTCAAGACGCCGGGCTACAGTTGGGGCAACGCCGGCGGCTGGAGCGTGCAGTTGGGAACTTCAGCAAACGGAACGTTTAACACTCGCGGAATAGGACAGATGGATGCTTCTAGTTCCGTGAAGCACGCTACAGGCGACTTCGCTGCCCAGTACATCTATGCCTACACCGACGGGGGAGCGACCGCTCAGTCTGACGAAGGGTTTACCCTGGATACCCGCGAAGGCGGCGAAACCAGCCAGTGGTTCCACGGAACAGTGGCTGCGGGCGCGGTGCCGGGAACTACGCTCTTGCCCGTAACCTATGTTGCCGGTCCGCAATCGCAGCAGGCGACCACCGATGGCGCTTACATGCTGGATATCAGCAAGGGAAAGATCTCTGGCATCGTGACAGGGGAGGAGACGCTGGTTGAAGGAACTTCTGTGCATGTTATGCCTGTCTCGGCGAGGCTGCCGGTATCGACCGGGATTGGGATTGTGGATACGCCGATTCCACGGATCAAGATCGAAGATGTCCCCGAGACGATCACCCTCACGAACGTACGTCTTGTTCGCGGCTCCTTTGTCACTGGTAAAGCGTGCCTCGCCGGAGGGTGGTACCCAGAGCAGGTTCTAGTCACAAATGTAGGGCAAGCCGCTAATGGGCGGCAGGATGTGACAATCACCCACAAAAATCCCAATGGCACGGACGTTAAAAATCCTACATCACTATGGCAGGGTGGACTATGTGGACAGTATCTGAGTCTTGACCGTAATGTGGCGCGCGATGGTTTTCCGACGAGCTATGAAGTGGTAGGCGCCACGGACGCAAGTCATCTGGCTTATGTCTGGAATGTTAAGGGAGGAACCAAGACAAATGTGTTGAGAGTGTACCAGCCTCCCATCGCGCTTAAAAACCTTTCTAGAAGGAATGGCGTAGTCACCGCAAGCTTTAGCAATGGCGGACCCTATATTTTCAACCATGCGGCGTCTGTCGTGATCGCAGGAGCAAGCGATTCTTCTTTTAATGGAACCGTTCACCTGCCTAGCTATGATGACGACGTTAACCATCAACTGCAGTGGTCGCAACCAGGGCCGGACGCAACCAGTCAGGCTGCCACAATCGATCTCCCGGCTTCTTACTATGGCTTTCACCTTTATCCAGGCGCGGAGGTGGTGGCCCCGGAGGTCGCAGGCGGTGTTCCCTTGGAGCCAAATTCGGTGGACTGGGCTCCCGGCGATGTGATTGAGAACCCGCACAATCCTACGTTTTACATGGGTGGAAGAATGACAGGCCTGGTTCAACACACGTTGCCGAGTGGTTCCAACTCCAATGGGCAAATATGGGGGTTCAGTGGCTCTGGAATAAGCGCGAACTATTTTCCTTCATTGTGGATAAACGGTAATCCATGTTCGCTCTACATCGGCTGCGGGGGAACTTTAGAGCCTATTCGATGGAACAGCTATGGAGGACCGTACCATGAACTCATTAATATGCGGACGGCTCCGCTGAATTATGGCACGCTGATTACCATTGGATGTGACCCCAGAGGATGCGATCACAAGCCCCCGTATCAATTGTTTGAATTGCAGAATGGCACGATGCGCTACGATCCCGCTGATGGCACCTTTACGGTGCCGAAGATGTCCGCCAACCTGTTTACAGGCCCCTTGGATGGCCCACTCACCACTACAAAGATCGACCTTGAAGATCCCAGATCGCCCGGTCAATCGCTAACAATCACCAACTCGCGTGGCCAGATTGTGGTTAGCTC
>NZ_DATKQC010000129.1:0-13987 GCF_035532915.1 Edaphobacter sp. | reverse complement strand
CGAGAGCACGGTGGACGAGAAGACGGACGACGCATCATCGATCAGCTTCGAGTGGGTGTAGGCGAACAGCAGAGAGACGCCGTGCGAGAACCGCTGCTCGACCTTGCCTTCAATGGCGTTGTAGTTCGTCGTGCCGCTGTTGTTGCGATAGGTCGCGATGTTGAGGAAGCGTGGATACGGCTTCAGAACCTGCGCCTGGCTGACGGTCTTACCGCCTATCGAGCTCGACTGAGGAAGCTCGCCGTAGTACGGATTGGCTACCTCCGTAAGCAGCGACGATCCCTGTGCAAGCTGCGATGCGGTGAGCTGGTTCAGGTTTGAATCGGGAATGCCGACGTGGACGATATGCGAGCCGACGTAGGCGACTTCCGCAGACAGGTTGTTCGTGATCTCTCGCTGCACCGCCAGGTTCCACTGCTGAACGTAGCCTGAGCCTGCGGTCTTCTTCACGGTATAGACGCTCTGTCCCAGACCGGCATCGGCTGTAAACGGAATCGGCGCAACGGAAGGCCCGTGCGACAAGGCGAAGGCAGCATTGACACTGTCTTGCGTCTTCTGCTGGACGTTTTGAATGAAGGGGAACTGCGGTGTGGTGAAGGGTGTGGTGATTCCGGACTGGTCGATGAAGACGATGCCGAAGCCAGACCGCACCACCGTCGCAGGCGTTACCAGATAGGTGAAGCCGACGCGGGGCGCGACATTGGTGTAGTGCAGCTCACGAGCGCTGCGCGAGTTTCCGTTCTGGCCAAGATAATCCAGTTGCTGGGTCTGCAGATTGAAGACGGCTCCCTGATTGCTCTTCTCGGTCGAAGGGAAGTGAAGCGTCCAGCGTGCGCCGATGTTGAGGGTCAGGCGGTTCGAAGCCTTCCAATCGTCCTGCAGGAAATACTCTTCGATATGGTCGCGAGGACGAATCCTGTTCTGCTGGAGGTCGATCTGGAAGGTATCGACCTGGCCGAGAAGAAAACTGGCGACGGAGTTGCCGCTATTCGTTACGCCCTGCTGGTTGGTGCCTGTCGTGGTGAAGGCGAAGGAGCCGGTGGGATTGGGCGGCGAGATCGCGTTGAGCTGGTACCAGCGAAAGTCGAGTCCCGCCTTGAATGCGTGACGACCCTTGGTGAAGACGACCGTCTCGACCGGCTGCCACACCGCAGTCTGATATTGAGCGAAGGTGCTGGCCGAAGGACCAAGCTGCTGAAATCCCGTAAAGGTGAACAGCGGCAGCGCATTGTTGAAGGCAGCATTGGTGGGGATGCCGGGAATTCCCAGCGCGGCAGACGCGGTGTTATCGAGGCTCGTTCCTACGAGAGTGTTGCCGCGACGCGTGTAGCCCAATCGAAAGTCGTTGAGAAGGTGGGTGGAGAAGGTATGGGTCTCGTTGAAGACTGCCTGCTGGCCCAACACGTGGGAGAGGCCCGGCACGCCGCCCGTTCCCAGTACCGATCCGCTGAGCGCACCGCTGCCATCGGGTAGCGGTGTGACTGGCTCCTCGACCTCACTGTAATAAGAGTAGCGGCCAAAGGCACGGTCTTTGTTGCCGATAGCTCCATCGATGCGAATGTCGAACTGGTTCTGATGGTCGGCGTCGTTCGCGGTGCGGCTGTAGTTATTGGCCGCCGCGGTCAGATTGGTCGGCGCAGGAAAGCGAGCGAGCAGAGCCTTCGCCGCCGGGTCGAGAGGAGCGTCGATGACATCGTTGGGAAACTCGTGCCGAACGAATTTTCCTCCAACGACTGTAGTCGACGCAGGATCGTAGATCTTCGAGACTCCGGTAAAGATGCCCTGTCGCTCCGCAAGCGTCGGGATCGTCGAGATGCGGGTGACGCCGATGAGCTGCTTCACGCCCTGATAGTCGCTGAAGAAGAACAGGCGGTCATGCAGAATCGGCCCGCCGATGGTCGCACCGAAGAGGTTTCTGCGATACTCCGGCTTGCGGACGGGCGCTTTGGAGAAGTAGTTGCGTGCGTTCAGGTTTTCGTTGCGGAAGAACTCGAACAGGCTTTCGTGAAAGGCGTTGGAGCCCGAGCGCGTAGCTACGTTGACGACGCCGCCATTGAAGCGGCCAAACTCCGCAGGGACGTTGTCGCTCTCGACGGTGAACTCCTGAATGTCGTCGAGGATCGGAAAGAAGGCGACCTGTCCCGGCTCGGGTTGCAGGGCGGAGATGCCGTCGTAGAGATACTCATTCGTGCGGGGGCGCCCGCCGTTGATGCGTGGCAGCAGCGTGCCCGGAGGCAGCTCGACGCCGGGAGCCAGCGTAGAGAGCTGGACGAAGTTGCGCGTGTTCAGAGGCATGGCCACTACGGTCTTGCCCGCAATGTTGGTCTGAATGTTGCTCGTCTCAGCCTGCAGCACCGGGGCATCGCTGTTGACGGTCACGGTCTGCTGATCACCACCGGCAGTCAAGGCAAGATCGGCGCTTACCGTCTGGCCAACGATGACGGTGACGCCTGTCCGGCTGAGGTGCCTGAAGCCGGGAGCGGTGACTTCCAGGCGATAGGTCCCCGGGTTGAGATGGGTAAAGAGATAATCGCCCGCGCCAGAGCTGACGGTCGCCTGGTGCAGGTTCGTCGAGGACTCGATCAACTCGACTTGTGCATGGGCCACGGCTGCGCCCGAAGAGTCGAGCACACGGCCTCTGAGATCTGCCGCGATTTGAGCAAAGGCAGATGCGCTGAATAAAACAATGAGGACAAGAAAAGAAAAAGCACGACGAAGCTGCATGAAAATCACTCCTGAGGGGCAGGTGTTATGGAGATGAAAGGAGAGCAGTGGACTGTTCGAACAGGGTGGACGCGGCCCAGGGGGACTGCGCGTTCAGCCGAAAACGCATCGTGGCGCTATAACGAACTTAGTCAAATTAAAACGTATAGTCAAACGATTCGCGGCGAGAGCGTTGCCAGACTCGGATGGGAGGAAAGGCCAATCCAGGGGTCTCTCCACTGCGCCGCGCGATGAGGCTGCGCGGCTCCAGTCGAGATGACGTTATTTTGGGGAATTGCGAGAACTGAAAGGCGTGTCTAAGAAATTTCGCTGAGCCGCTCGATCATCACGTCGGTCGACTTGATGAGGGCCGCTGCGGTGTCGCCCTTTTTCAACTGAAGCTCGCGCACGGCGTTTGCCGTGATGATCGCCGTCACATGCGAGTCTCCGACGGCGAGCACTACCTCGGCCATCAGGCCCTCAATGCGGATGCTGACGACCTTGCCGGGAAGCTGGTTCCTTCCGCTGACACGGCGATAGCGCTCGCGCGACTTCGTCTCCGGCTTCGCGCTGTCTTTGGCAAGAAAAGGCCGCAGCGTGGCCTCGGCGACACGATGATGGCCGCCCGGCGTCTGGACGGTCTTCAGCTTGCCGCCCAGTATCCACTGCTTGATAGTCGGGTAGCTGATGCCCAGCAGCCGCGCTGCCTCTCGCGGCGTCAACATGTTGTTCGTCGTTGGCATGGCCTATAGTTCTACCACTTTATTTCGTCATCCGGCGGACTTGCTGAGCCGGTGGATGAAGTCGAGATAGACGAGCGCGGCGGGCGAGTAGCCGCTGGGGTCGGCCTGGGTGAAGTCTCCAGTGAGAGGGTCCATCTGCTGGCGAAACTCGGTGTGGCGGCTGATGGCCTCGCACCATTGCGTCATCAGATGATTCAGCTCGGCCTGCTTGCCGTAGAAGCTCATCCAGCGTGGCGCGCGCAGAGCGGTGAGCGCCTGCGTTGCTCCTCCCCAACTGTTGCGCGGAATGGGGCGGACGAAGCTGGGGTCGTCCATCGCAATGGACGTGAGCGGATAGGGTGCCCAGAAGGCCTTGGGGTTGTGGATCTGGCGCGTCCAGACGGCTTCGAAGATTGCGGCGTCTTTGGGATCGGAGGGTTTGAGCACATGCTCGCCGAGGACACGGCTGATGACGTCGGAGCGGACTCGAACAAAATTATTTTGCGCGTCAAGGTCGTAGAAGGCAGCGTCCTTGGGGTCGTAGAGCTTGTCGATGATGAGGCGGCGGATGGCCTCGGCGTCGGCCAGCCAGCGATCGGCCTCATTGTGCTTGGCAAGCGCGGTGGCCATCGCCGCTAAGGCGACGCGCGCGCCGTAGACCGTGGCCGAAAGGTCGGGGCAGAGACGCGGCATGGTCGGCAGGTCGGGACACTTGCGCGCGTCGGCATCGGGGCAGCGGTTGGGAATGCCCTTCCAGCGTGGGCTGTTGTCGTGGCCGGTGTCGTAGGTGCAGAAGCCTTCGACGAGACCAGTCTTGCGGGTGTCGCGGTATTCGCGCAGCCAGGCGTCCCAGCGGCTGCACGCCATATAAGCCGAGACCAGCAGCTCGTCGTCGCCGGTGAGCTGCGACAGCTCCCACGCCGTGGCGGCGATAGGGACGACCATCTGGATCTGGCCATAGCCGCCCGCGTTCTGGATAGGGTCGGATAATTTGACCGAGGAGGGCAACTGGCCATCCGGGCGCTGCAGAGCGAAGAAGGCCATGTGGTTGTTGCGAGCGACCTGCAATGGCTCCACGTCTTTCGAGGCCGGAGTGATGTACTGGCTCAGCGTGCCGTAGACGAGGCCTTCCTGCGGAGCGCACTCCTGCCAGATGCCCGGATAGACGCTGCCTTCGACGAGCACGGGGTGTGGATACCGGGGCAGGGTGTGAATGTTTCCGGCGAGCGCGGCGAGTGCGGCGTCCCAGGTGCGCTGCCAACGCGGGTCGTTCGAAGGGAAGGCAGGCGGCGCAGGCGAGGCGGGCGGCTTGGGGACGTCGGCTAAAGCGAGCGGTGTGACCAGGCTTGCGCCCGTTGCCAGTGCGGTCAGCTTAAGAAAATCTCTGCGTTGGAGTGAGCGCTTCGGCTGCTGCATCATGACCTAAGTGTAGAGCCAAAGTGTCGATCCGTCGCCGTAGACGATAGACTGGCAGCCATGCGTGAACATGGAAAAGCTGACCGCGCGAGCGATTCTGCGCAGGCGCTGACGACCGTCGAAGAGCCGGAGATGGATGCCGCCGTCTTTCGGCGCAAGCTGATGACGTGGTACCGCGGTCACGCACGCGATTTGCCGTGGCGCGGCGTCCACGACCCCTATCGAACCTGGGTCTCCGAGGTGATGCTGCAACAGACGCGCGTGGCCGCAGTGATCGAGCACTACGAAAAGTTTCTGCAGCGGTTTCCCACGATGCTGGCGCTGGCGCTGGCACCGGAGCCAGAGGTGTTGGCAGCGTGGTCGGGGCTGGGCTATTATCGACGCGCGCGGATGCTGCACCGTGCGGCAAAGTTTGTGACGTCGGAGCTGGAGGGCGTGCTGCCCGGCACTTCGACCGCGCTACGCACGCTGCCAGGCATCGGCGAATATACCTGCGCGGCGATTGCGAGCATCGCGTTCGGCGAGAGCATTGCCGTCGTCGATGGCAATGTGGAGCGCGTGCTGCTGCGTCTGACCGGACGACCTGAAGAAAATACGGCGGCCTCACGAACATTTGTGCAGGCACAGGCGGCGGCACTGGTGCCGCGGCGTCGCGTTGCCGAGCAGCACAATGCAGCGGGAGACCACAATCAGGCCATGATGGAGCTGGGCGCCACAATCTGTCTGCCGCGCGCTCCCCTGTGCTTACATTGTCCCGTCTACTCGATGTGCAAGACGCGCGGCGAGCATCTGACGCAGCCGAGGGCATTGCAGCGCAGTCGTCCTGCAGCCTATCTGTTGAGCCTGCGCAAGAGCGGCACGGCGACCGAGGTTCTGCTGGAACAGCGCAGCCCGGAGGCCAGCCTGATGCCGGGGATGTACGAGCTGCCTCCGCTGCCGCAGGACGCGCTCGAGGGACGCGAGCCGATTTTGCGATTGCGTCATTCAATCACGAACACGAACTACTATGTTCAGGTGTATGCCGCACGCGGGCCGCAGGACCGTGGATTGCGCAGGGCAGTTCCTGCCGCGAAGGGCGATCTTCATTGGACGCGGACGAATAAATTAAGCTCAGTGCCGCTCACCGGGCTGGCGCGCAAGGTGCTTCAACGGCTCGACGTAATGGCAGTGCAGCCATTGCAGATGCCAGACGAAGCCATTACAGAAGAGTCGCAGGGACGATTTTGGGGAGGTCATCAATGAAAAATGGGAAGACTGGTGCAGGCTTGGCGGTCGGTTTTTTTCTGCTCGCTCTATCGGCGGGAGCTTTCGCGCAGGTCGTCCCTCCAGCGGTTAAGAAGGCTGAGGCTTCCATCGACGCCGAGAAGATACGCGCCCATGTAAAGTTTCTGTCCGACGACCTGTTGGAGGGTCGCTATCCGGGGCTGCGCGGCGGCGACCTTGCGGCGAAGTATATTGCGACCCAGTTCGCTCTCGATGGGTTGAAGCCGGGCGGCGACGATGGCACCTACCTGCAGTGGATTAACTTCGTCGGCATGAAGGTGGTTCCCGAGCAGACAAGCTTTGCTCTGGCCCCGCAGAAGGGCAATGCGATTGACCTGAAATTTGCCGACGACTACACCGTGCAGAACGAGAAGCTGACGCCGAGCGTGAATATCGACGCGCCGATTGTCTTTGTCGGGTACGGCGTCACTGCGCCGGAGTTTGGCTGGAACGACTATGCCGGCGTCGATGTTAAGGGAAAGGTCATTCTCTGCATCGTGGGCGATCCTCCGTCGAATGACCCGAAGTTTTTTGGCGGCAAGGCGCTTACCTACTACGGGCGATGGACCTACAAGTTTGAACAGGCGGCGCGAATGGGTGCGGTGGGCGCACTGATTATTCATCGTACCGATCTCGCCAGCTACGGCTGGGATGTAGTTCGCAACTCGAACACCAGCGAGAAGACCTATCTGCGCGACGACAAGATGCCGCCGCTTGAGGCGGCGAGCTGGATTCAGCTCGATGTAGCGCGAAAACTCTTTGCCGCCAGCGACCTGAATATCGACACCGAGATGACGGCAGCAGGCAAGCGAGGCTTCAAAGCGGTGGAGTTGCCGGTGCGGCTGAAGGCGCATATCGAGAGCACCGTGCGCCGCTTTCAGTCACCGAACGTCGTGGGCATTCTGCCGGGAACGAAGCCAGCGCCGGACCAGGCGGTGATGTACACCGCGCACTACGATCATCTTGGCTTCGTCCCGGGCATGAAGGGCGACAACATCTACAACGGCGCTGCGGACAACGGCACCGGGTGCGGCATTCTGCTGGAGATGGCGCGCGCATGGGCTTCGATGACGGTGCGTCCACCGCACGATGTCATCTTTGCGGCCGTGACGGCGGAAGAGCAGGGTCTGCTCGGCAGCGAATATCTCGGACAGCATCCTCCGGTTCCGACAGGGCAGATTGCGCTGGACGTGAACTACGACATGATTCTGCCGATCGGCATTCCTCGCGAGATCAATGTGAATGGAGCACAGCGAACGAGCTTCTATCCCGTGGTGCAGGCGACGGCAAAGCGCTTTGGGCTGACGATCGTTCCTGATCCGAGGCCGGAGGCAGGCGGCTACTACCGCTCCGATCACTTCAGCCTTTCGCGGGTCGGCATTCCAGCGTTTTCTGTCGACACCGGAAGCCTGTACGAAGGCCACGACCGCGCATGGGGGGAGGCCCAGGAGGAGGACTACATCGAGCACCGCTATCACAACTTCAGCGACAACTACTCCCCAAGCATGGACTTTCGCGGAGACGCCAAGCTCGCCCGGTTCGGCATGGACCTGGGTTGGGAGGCGGTGTCGGCTCCTTCGACGATTCGCTGGAATGCAGGCGACGAGTTCGAGGCCGCACGAAAGGCCAGCCTTCAGGCGAAATAATTGCAGAGAAGATTCTGCATTGCGAATTCATCGCAATGCGCTAAGAGAAGATCGCCTGGTCTCCTCCGAGCAGGTGATCTTCGTAAGGTCCTGTTTTCTCAATGCAAAAACTCGTTTCGATGCAGAAGAGAAGCGAGAGAGAGACTTGTACGTGCATGCAGCCGAGCAGAAGCACACGATTTGGCCGTGATATCGTTTTTCTAGGCCCTGCTCACGGTCGCGCTGAGTCATTATCTATTCATAAAGGCAGAGGGCAAAATGAAACGCATCCCGGAGTTGGACGGCTTGCGTGGGACGGCGATTT
Organism: Edaphobacter sp.; assembly: GCF_035532915.1. Taxonomy (GTDB): domain Bacteria; phylum Acidobacteriota; class Terriglobia; order Terriglobales; family Acidobacteriaceae; genus Edaphobacter. The sequence goes on along the minus strand of NZ_DATKQC010000129.1, from coordinate 5,933 downwards.
GCATGGTGGTCGCCCATCACTACATTTATTACAAATATGTAAGCTTTCTTGGGCCTCAGTGGGGATGGGCTGGAGTCGATCTATTTTTTGTGCTCTCCGGATTTTTGATTACCGGCATTCTGCTGAAATCGGAGAAGAATGAAGAGGGTCTGGGGCACTTTTACATGCGCCGCGTGATGCGCCTGTTCCCCATCTACTATCTTTGCCTTGCCATCTACTTCATCGGAAATGTGGCGGCGCACAGTCCTCTGCCCTGGCAGTTTCTCGCCACCTACAGCCTGTACCTACAAGCGATCGTTCCACACTCGTGGTTGGGCATTGAGCACGTCAAGATGGTCGATTGGAGCACCCCGGGCTTCTCTGTCATGTGGTCGCTTTCGATTGAAGAGTTCTTCTACCTGGTATGGGCACCGCTGGTCTTTCTCGTCAGAGGCAAAGACCGCATCCTGTTTCCCCTGCTCGGCGTGGTGTTGCTGGGAGAGCCGTTCGTTCGTTTTTTTGCTTATTCCCATCACGCCGAAGAATTGCGGCAGATGTTTTTCGCGCGCGCCGATTCACTTGCCGCTGGCGCATTGATCGCTGTCTGCATGAGGAGCTATGGACAGCAGGTCCACGCATTCTGCCAGCGAAACTACACGGCGATGCTGTCTTCCGCGTGCTTTTTATTCATGGCTGCGATTGGCGGCGAGCTGCTCTACATCGGTCTTCCTAACCATGTGTCCGGTGATCTCCCTGAGCGCACCTATAGCGCCTTGATGTTCACCGTACTTTGGATTGGCTTTTCGCTCATTCTTCTTCTCTGCGTCACCCATAGCGGCTCTTCGCGACGGCTGACGAGAGCATTTCGCAATCGCGGTCTGCGCTACATGGGAACGATCAGCTATTGCCTCTACCTGATTCACTTTCCGCTACGGCAAATCATGGTCGCCCACTTTGGCCGCGCTTGGGGCATACTCCTTGGGCTGATTACTTCACTTCTACTGGCTTCGCTCTCATGGAAGTATTTTGAGGGGCCGATCGCGCGCTGGAAGGAAAAGCGGTTCGCCTACAAGAACGAAGAAGGTGCGCTTCTTACTTCGAAATGAAGAGACTCAACTCCTGATAAGACAACGGCCTTAAAACTCCGGAACGAGTCAAAGAAGACGCTGTACGCGGACGTTCACGCGTACAGCGTCTTCTCTTTAAGAACTTCGGCGGAGTGAGCTGCAGAACTGCATTATTGCGGGGGAGCCGTCTGCTCAGGCGTCGTCTGACTTGGCTGCGCGGAGCCTTTGTGATGCTTGTGGGTCTTTTTCGTGGCTGGAGCTGTCGTACTATCGCTCGGCATGGTGGTTGATCCCGGGTCGGTTGCTTTTGGCGTCTCGGGGGCGGTTGTGGCTGGGGCCTCTGGTGCCGTTTCAGCCGGCATCGCCGGTGTCGTTGGCGCGGTTGGCTCTGTCGGTGTGGTCGGAGCCGTTGGCGCGGTTGGAGGTGTGGGAGCCGTTGGGGTTGCCGGTTCCTGAGCGGCTGGGGGAGTCGCTGCCGGTTCCTGAGCCAGAATGGCGCCCGGTGAAAGCATGGCAAGCAGCGCCAGCTGGGTTGCGAGTGTTTGTTTACGGTTCATGAGGAGTTCTCCTAAAGAGCACGTACTGGCTGCGTTGGATGTGCAAACACGGCGGGGAGATATCCCACCCCGGATGAAAACGCTGATTCGATCGGACAGCCGCGTCGCCTCGCTCTCATCTGCTGATTTAGCTGTATTTATTGGATAAAAACTTCGTCAGGCCAAGTCTTTTCTTCCCTGTGCAGGCCTTGGATTTCAGGAAAGCTTAGTAGAAGTCGGCACAGCTTAGAAAGAAGCCGCAGGTCCGGCAGACGAGCTTACAGCGGCTGTCTTCGAGCCGCGAACTGCAGGTGGGGCAGAAGCGGCTATGATGCTCGGCTTCGAGCGGGCACTCTTCGGAAGGCTGCTCCGTTGCCGCTTGCAGGGTGGAAGAAATCGGCATGAAGAGAGAGTAGCGCATAGGGCCTTCTATCGCCACGGTATCGCGCAAAGGGCCGGAGAGCGAATCCCGCTTATAGTAAAAGCTGATGCCTGAGCCGACTCCTTCACCGCAACTTGCCGACTCCCGAACGCCATGGTCGCGGAGATTTTTTCGACGAATCAAGAGCAGCGCATTGCGGCCTGAGGCTGCCTATCGGCTCTATCTCAGGTTGAAGTTTGGAACCGGACACCCTGCGGCGAGACCGCAGTTGCCGCTGCCGAATGGTGTGCTGAAAAACCGGGCGGAATGGCAACAGGCGTTTGAGCAGGCAAAGGCGGCGAAGCTTCCGCTGCACCGTGGAGACGAGAAGAACTGGGACCATCTTGCCGCGGTATATGCCATTCTGGGCGCAACCACGCCCTCGGCACGCGTACTGGACGCCGGTGCGGAGTTTTATAGCAATGTGCTTCCCGCGCTATTCGCCTATGGGTATCGCGATCTCTACGGGATCAACCTCTCGTTTACCGAGGAGGCCCGGCGCGGACCGATTCGCTATCAGCACGGCGACATTACGCAGACTGTCTTTGCTGACAATTTTTTCGACGCGGTCGCCTGCATGAGTGTCATCGAACATGGAGTTCCGCTGGACGGCTACTTCCGCGAGATGTACCGGGTATTGAAGCCGGGAGGGTTGTTGATCACATCAACCGACTACTACCCGACCGCCATCGACACGCGGGGGAAGATGGCGCATGGGGCTGCGATCAAAGTTTTTACCCGGGGCGAGATTCAGGAGATTCTGCGGCTGGCGCAGGAGGTTGGGTTCGAGAGTACCGGCAAGGTCGATCTCGAGTGCAGCGAGCGGCCGGTTCGGTGGGAGCAGTTCGACCTGGACTACAGCTTTGTGATCTTTACGCTGCGCAAGCCTGTAGACCGCTAACCTAAGCGTTCTGGCGGTTGGGCTGGTTGGCCTTGGTGATGCCGCCCTTGATCTGGTTCCAGCTGACGACCCACGGAACCAACAACGAAAAGATGAACCGCGCTGCCCAGATGCGGAAGCTGGCCCTCTGCAAGCTGCGCCAGTCGAAGTGGAAGGCGAAGTAGTTCTCGAGCACAAGAATGCAGAGCAGCGGGATGGGGGTCCAGCGCAGCGCAATGAGTGCCAGCACCTCGACCACGCAGCGGGCGAGGTTGCGGAAGAGCCGCGCCGGGCGGATGCCGAGAGCGCCGTCGGCTACGGCATAACTCGCAAGCTGCCTGAGTGCCGACCGGAGCGCATGGCGGGGACGATAAAAGGCCTTGGCACGCTGGGCAAAGGCGGGTGTGACGAGCTTGCGCACCTTGGCATCGAAGAGCGTGTCCTCACCGAGAAGGACGGTCTCGGGGAAGCCGCCGACACGCTGCCACAGCTCTTTGCGGAAAGCCATGGAGCGGGCGGTGCATGATTTTGTAGGCTCGTTGGGATTGAGCTTGACGCCGAAGAAGGGAGCAGAGGCGATGTCCCAAACGGTAGGCGACGCCGGGTCGATGCAGGAGCCGCCGAGAGCGTATTCTGCCACGCCGGAGAGGATGGAAGCGGTGAGATTGGCCAACCAGTCCGGGCGGTAGGTACATCCGGCGTCGGCACAGGCGATGATGTCGGAGCTGGCCGCGGCGATGGCGACGTTGCGCCCGCGGGCGATGGGGCCGGGAGATTGCTTGAGATTGCAGCTCTCGTCGCGGATGGGGAGGAGAGCGGGATATTGCGATCTGGCGTTGAGCAGCCACTCCCAGGTGCCGTCGGTAGAGCCTCCGTCGACGATGACGACCTCGGCAGCAATGAGGGTCTGATCGCTGAGGCTCGCTACCAGGTTGGGAATCTCGTCCACTTCGTTGAGGACGGTTGCGATCACGCTGACTGCCATATTTCACTATTAACGCACACGAGGCGCGGCTTTCGCGTGAGAATGGAGAGACATACAATATTTCGTTTTCTGAGAGGCGTAGCTGATGGGTTCTGTTGCGGTAGCAGAGGTTGAGAGTTTAGAGGGCGGCGTAGTCGCATCGCCGAAGGTCAAGGTTTTGAAGCTGCATCCGGCGGCGCAGCTGCCGAAGTACGCGCACACCGGGGCCTATGGCGATCTGGCCGCCGATGTGTATGCCGTCGAAGGTACAGCGATTGCCGCTGGTGCTACCGTCCTGGTGCCTACCGGAATTGCGATGGAGTTTCCTTCGACGCATGGCGCACTGGTGGAAGACCGGTCGGGGCTGGCGGTACGCGGAGTGACGACGCTGGCTGGCGTGATCGATCCGGGCTATCGCGGCGAGTTGAAGATCGTGGTGACGAATCTCAGCGCCGCAACGGTTGAAGTCAAGGCCGGGGAGAGGATCGCCCAGCTTCGCATCGTGCAGCGGATCGAGGCGCAGTTTGAAGAGGTTGCGGAACTGGCTGAGGCCGCGCGAGGCGCAGGCGGATTCGGCAGCACCGGAGCGTGAAAGCTGTTCAAAAAAGTAACGCAACCCTTTCGGTAAGACCTTGTCTCTAACACTCCAGCAACGGTGACGGAGTATGCTTTTGCTCATCGTTTCGGAGGAGCAACATGGCTGAGACCGTGAAGGCAGCGTGGCCGTCGCTGGTGTGGGATGAGTGGGCAGCGACGGCGGACACGCTGCACATGTGGACGCAAATTGTAGGCAAGACCCGGCTGGCGCTGACTCCGCTCCAGAATCATTGGTGGAACGTACCCCTCTATGTCACGGCACGGGGACTGGGCACGTCGGCGATGCCCTGTGGCGGCAAGATGGGTGACGACGTGCTCGATATCGAGTTCGATTTCGTGGCGCATGAGCTGCACCTTCGGCTTGGGTCGGGTCAGACGCTGGCAATGAAGCTGCGCCCGCAGACGGTGGCTGATTTTTATAAGGAATATCTAGACTGCCTGGCTTCGCTGGGGGTTGAGGTCAAGATCGATCCGATGCCATGCGAGCTGGCCCATCCGATCCGGTTCGATCTGGATACAGAGCATAAATCGTACGACGCGGAGTACGTGCAGCGGTTCTGGCACGTTCTGGTGCAGGCGGAGAAGGTCTTCCGCGAGTTTGGGACGGGATTTCTGGGCAAAGTCAGCCCGGTGCACTTCTTTTGGGGCAGCTTCGATTTTGCGGTGACGCGGTTCTCCGGTCGTCCTGCGCCGCCACGTGCGGGCGCGGATTCGATCCAGCGGGAGGCCTACTCGCATGAGGTGATCTCTGCGGGGTTCTGGCCGGGAAATGGCGGCTATGGCGCGGCGGCGTTCTATTGCTATGCGGCCCCTGTACCGGAAGGATTGGCTGAGGTGAAGATTCGCCCCGCGACGGCTGGATGGGATAAAACCTTGGGGGAGTTCATCTTCCGATATGAAGATGTGCGGGCAGAAGCTTCGCCGGAAGCCGCACTGCTCGAGTTTTTAGAGAGCAGCTATGCGGCGGCGGCAGTTGCCGCGAAGTGGGACCGCGAGGCGTTGGAACGCCAGTAACGACAGGCTCTGCGGCAGCCGGCAGGCAGCGTGACAACGAGGGATTGCCGCACGTGCGACAATCTTAACAGCGAGCCATGCCCAATACGCAAGTTCAGCACCCAGTTCAGACACCCTCCCCCGCCACGATTACACCGGCGCTGCTTAAGCAGCACAGCATCACGCCGGACGAGTACACGCGCATCGAAGCCGCGCTTGGACGAACGCCCAGCCTGACCGAGTTGGGGATTTTTTCCGTGATGTGGTCGGAGCATTGCTCCTACAAGTCGTCGCGGGTGCACCTGAGGCGGCTGCCGACGGACTCCCCGCTGGTCGTGCAGGGGCCGGGCGAAAACGCCGGAATCATCGACGTGGGCGATGGCTGGGCCTGCGCCTTCAAGATCGAGTCGCACAATCACCCCAGCTACATCGAGCCCTATCAAGGCGCGGCGACCGGCGTGGGCGGCATTCTCCGCGATATCTTCACCATGAACGC
>NZ_DATKQC010000128.1:0-5092 GCF_035532915.1 Edaphobacter sp. | reverse complement strand
TGTTGCACTCGTTCGAGATCGGCTTCCGCGGGATCGCGTCTTCGCATGCGCGGCCTCGCATCAATCACCTCATCCGGCAAACAGCGCTCCGAATCTGCGGAGACGAGGGGTCTGGTCCCGACCGTGATTTCCGGCGACGCTTCGCAGCTGATTCCGCGATCGATCGCCTCACTGTCGGCGGCCTCGGTGTTTGAAGCTTTGGCTTCCACGGCAGGACCAGCTGCCGGTGTGCCCATGGCAGCTGCCTCACTCCCCACTTCAGCCAGGAAGCTGAAGAGGCTCATTTGATCTTTAGACGAAGACGGCTTCCTCAACCTGACCTCCCATCTCGCGCGAGTCCGCGCCTGAGCAGAGAGCATTCAGCTCCTGCTCGCTGGATGTGCCTACTCGTTGTCCGGGGTCTCGAACATTCCGTTGTAATCGCCCGGAAGATCGGACGCCTGGCTGTTCATCTGGGCCCGCTGCATCCGGTTCAGGTTGCGTTGGTCCCGCTCCGAGAGGAAGTTCTCAACAGACGGACGACCCGTGGAATTGCGGAACGGCTCCCAGTTTGGTTCCATCGCTACCCGGTTACTGCCTTTGGCGAATGCGGTCACCAGCTTCATCCGGGCGACGACGCGCGCGCCGCGCGCGGCAAGCAATGCGGCGTTGGCGAGAATTACGGCGTTGTGGGCTTCGGTCTCATGCACCTTTGCCACTTCATACTCGATCATGAGGTTCTCTATCTCGAACTGGAGGTCCTCTCCGCCGACATCGCTGACGCTGATCTGTACAGCGGAAAATGGTTGTGTCTGTGCCATAAAACTTCCTTTCGGATTTGAAAAGGAATTGAGGGTACTGACGCACGCATTCGATCTGTGGTGCGCATTCGGTCATCGTTGTGCGCCGCGCCATCCTGAACCGATGGGAAGGCTGTCTGTCGAGGCCGTGGCTGGATCGCTTTGTCGAATCGGGCCTGGACGGGCTACTGCTCGGCGGCGGCGATCTCTTTCCATAACCCTGGTCTGTGAACCGCAAGCCAGGCCGCTGCGTGCGCTTTATCCACCAGGACCTCAAACCCGATCGGATCGCTGGACAGCCGCTTTGCAGAACGGCAGTAGTCCAGCACCTTCTCCACCTCGACATCGAGAGGTTCCATGAAGTAGGCGATTCGATCCGCTTCCAGGTCATGGCCCCAGCCGATGCCGACTAGATCCTTGATCTCTTCATTCGCAGCTTGGGAGAACCTGCGGTTTGCCTGAAAGCTGGCCTCGATGCGCCGATCATCGCTGTGAATGATCGCCGAGACTACTGGTTCGCTGTGACGCTCTCGCGTCGTAAGAGCCTCTGGTGGGATTTCGGGAGCTTCGACGGTACGACCGTGGTAGGCATCCAGGACCGCGGCAATGGAGTCGAGAATCCCCGTGAGTTCCTTCAGCTTGTATTTGCGACCGGCCTCATACCGGTTCACGAGAATGTCCTCAATCTGATTCAGCGCATCCTGTAGATGGCTGTCAGGCTGCTGTTCCGCCATGACGATTCTCCTCGGTTGGGAGCGCGGCGCTGTGGATGCGCTGCGCAAAGGCCGCAAGGCCATCGAGACCGGTTGTCCTCAGGCGCTCCAGTGAGAACCAGTTGTTGGGGCCTCCGGCATAGTCTCTGCGGTGCTTGCAAGTCCGGACCAGAACTCCGAGACCCATGCCGTCCATGTTGAGGATCACGTAGAGGCGATCTGCGTGGAGCGTGGCATCCCCGGAAACCGCGATGCCTCCTGGGTTGAAGCGGATATCGACGTCGCAACGTTCGAGTCCGAGTTCTCTCGAAAGACCGCGCAGAAGCTTCAAGCTCAAGCGCTTGTATTCCTTCTTGTTCGCTTCGTGATAGCCACACCGGCCGTCAAGCTCGATGAGCTTGGCGATTTCACTTCTGTTCATGGTTGTGTAGCCTCTTGGGATTAGCGATGGGGTGCTTCGGCCCCGTAACATCCTTCGCAAGCATCCAGCCTGCGCGATTGGGAGTCATGAAGCTTAGGGACACACTCTCGCGTCTTCCTCGTTTGGGCGAAGCGGAGAGTGTCAGCAACGCGCCGATAGCGGCCTTGAACGTCAAGTGCGAGGCCGTCCAGGGCTTCTCGACGCGGATCTGCCGATGGATCAGTAGAGATTGTTCATGAGGTCTGCGCCTCAGTGCCTGGTGCAGGCGATGGTTACTGAAGCTCCTGGGTCGTACAAATCAGAGCGTTGCCCGTGATGAAGTCCCAGGGGATTCCGCCAGCGCGATGCAGGAGGCGAGTTGCGCTCTCATTGCGCCGTTCCCGGAAGTCATCGCGCAGTTTGCCTTCTTCATCGATGACCATGACCCCGCCGTCGTCGAGATAGATGGCTTCGATCATCTCGCATCCAATCAGCGTGTAGAGTTCGTCCAAACTAAAACCAGATGCCAAATCGGCCGGTACGATCGCTTCGCTCGTCCCATCAAACCTGAGTAGCTGTGCCATGACGGTATCCTTCTCCAAGCAGCAAGAAGGCTGCCCGAAGGCAGCCCCGAGTTGGCATTACACTGTGTCGATTCCCTAGCCTCCGGGACGTTTTCAGCGGACAACGCTATGAGGCTCAGGAGGCAAACCCGGCCTGCGAAGCAAGCCAGACGATTTGCCGAGGCGAACCACGCCTATCAGTTGATAAGCGTCTCGCTGGAATGGGTGGTCGCAACCATTGAGGAATAGAGGATGCGTAAGGGCCACTGGGAGAGTTTCTCTATGGCAGCTTCGTTCACCGTTCGGGAAGTTGTTCCGTCCAGCTATATCGGCTGCGCCTCGGAAATAATCCGGTCCCGGAAATCTTTGTGGAGGGCCTTGGAAGTGAGCACATCGACGGAGACTCCCAGCAGATTCCTCAGTCGGTACCTGATCTCGCCGATGTCGAAGATCGATGTCTGCGGAGGCGTGTCTACGAGTATGTCAAGGTCACTCTGTTCCGTGTCTTCCCCAAGAAGGACAGAGCCAAAAACACGAGGGTTGCTCGCATGGGAAGATTCCACGATGCTGCGAATCTCGTCTCGATGCAAGCGTAATGCTTCCGACGGTCTCATTCAGAGAGATCCTCGCTCCCCATTATCATGGACGATCTATCGGACGTCCTCATTCTCCGCCTGCTCCACTACAACAACCGCAGATATCCACTTGGGAGAGAAATAGTCCTGGAATCGCGGTTCGACCGTCGATCCGGAAAAATGGGTCGAAGTCGAACAAATCAGCGGAGCGTCAATTGCTTGTCGACCACGGAGACATCAGGAAGGTCGCGCACGGCACTCACCACATGGACCAAGCCGTCTTTCGTCGCCTTTGGCAAGCTATCCAGGTCCCCGCCCTCAAAATAGACTAATGCCTTCAGGCACTCGCTCGGCTGGAAAGCAGAGCCAAACAAAGCGCGAGCCGCCGCCAAACCTCTTTCCAATGGAACACCGCTGCGAAGGAGGGCGGCAACATCGAGATAATCCTTGGCTTCGACACGCTGCAGCAGGACCTTGACCTTGGTCGCCAAGAGATCGTCACACGAAGCCACCTGCACGATCCCATCCTCTGTCCATTGCGGATCTGCAACACGGCCGAAGGTAATCGAGCCAAAGAAGGAAACCTTGACAGGTGGATCCTTGCTTCCATTGTGGGTTACAAGGACGGTAAAAGTATCTGGAGTATCCTGCAAGACCTCTGCATTTCGGACGAAGGGAAGCCTTTCCAGAACTGCGGAGCGTTGCAGTTGGCGCTCGGTGAAGAAATCGAAGTCGACCGATGTGCGGTGCCCCAGACGCAGCGCAATTGCGGTCCCTCCATAGAGCGCAAATCCTAGATCCGCAGATGGGCGCAACTCGGGCCACAATCGCGACTGCCTCTGCGGCAATATATGAAGGCAGGGAGAAAAGGATTTCATCACGCGATTCTCCGTTGCGGCAAAGCGGGCACCCTGCCAGGCTCACATAGCCCAAGCCGGTAGTGCCAGTAAGTCCACGACTTCTCATCGAACTGCCCGGCTTCGGCTCGATGGAGCAGTTCGCGGAGATATTGCTCATCCACTTCGCGGACAAGGGCCTGGACATCCTCATAATTTCCAATGTTCATGACCTGCGCGATGATCCGATCCGGGTGTAGGGCGGCCTCTTCCGGTGTTTTCCACCAGATGTACTTGACGGCGAACCGAAGCAACGTCTCCTTGCTCAACGATTTCATGGATCGCCTCTCCTTCAGCGGGTGTGCCAGCAGCCTTGGGAAATCCCTCATGCCAAGGATAATGTACCTTGGGTGCAGTGGCATGAGGATTCTTCTCCCACGGGACAGGGTGGAGATCTGAGGTTCATCGGCGCAACAAGCGTTTGCACTCGGAACATTTGCAGAGGTGGCAGCAGTCCCAGCAGTAGAACTTCCCATTTGGCGTTATATGCCCTTCTGAATTCGTATCGAAGATGCGCCCGCACACACCGCACAGTTCAAACGCGTCCGGTATAAGACGGAAGGCCTCCTGCAATACATAAATGACAGAAAAGGACTGTTCCGCTGTCATCTTCCGGGGCCGCTTTCTCAGATGTATACCTGACGGCGGATTTCCACCCATCAGGAAGTCGTGAAGTTGCACTACGCATTCCAAATCGATCGGCATTGTGTTCTCGTTTCTGGATCGCACGTTTCAAACAACTGCGCCAGCCTCTTACTTCGCGATTGAGTCGGGTCGAAACTGTCGAATGACTTCAAAGACGATGCGCTTCCCGACTGAAGCAGCAAGTTCTTCGGTCATTTTTCTGCCTCGTACCCGATCGAAGATAAGTGCGGCTGCCCACTCTTCCATCGCGATCTGGGCATCGGCGTCCGTTGCATCGCTCGATCCGGCCATAAAAGCACCTCTCAGCTCAATCAAAGTCGAGCCTGATTTCTTATCGGGCTTGAGGTCAGGCCGCAGCCTGGAGTTCGTCTTCGTCGGCGTCGCTATCCGAGGGCCGCCTGAGTTTCAGGGAGTCGTAGCGGTCGGCCTGGTCCTTGTCCGACCGTGGCCCAAGGTAGACGGGCTGAAAGAGTGATCCGCCGTTCGGGAACGCATAGAGGTATTCGACCTCGATGAAGTGG
>NZ_DATKQC010000127.1:0-2563 GCF_035532915.1 Edaphobacter sp. | reverse complement strand
CTGAACAAACACTTGCGTCCGGTGCGCGTCCCTCGCTTTTCGCCCTTTCAGTATGTCGGAAAATGCCGTTCCTTTTATCCAGTCCGCAAGCGCTTCCTCCCATTTGGAGGGCAGCTTTCTCACGGCGAAGAACGGTTCTTTCATGACCGCCACGTAGAGAGCTGTAGCCGCTGCCGCTGCGGCGTCGCCGTCATCCGCAGCCACCGCGCTCTGAAATGCGCACAACACGTCCACCAAGGCGTCGAGTTGTTCGTGAAGAAACAGCCCTGGTTTCCGGCCCAGGCCAGAGTAGAAACATGCCCTGCGTTGTTCCTCGGTGCTCTTGCGCCATAACCACTCGGCACGCGAACGCAGCAGCTCGCGTTCGATAGCCCTGGTCGGCTCGTCCTCACGCGCAAGCGTTCGCTTCCAGAGCGAATCCTTGAGTGCGTCATCGAGAGCGGCAGCAACCTGTGAAACATCTGTGTCGAGCGGATCTATCAGGGAGAACAAAGCAACGTCTAAATTCGCAATCTGCGCCTCCAGGCCGTCCTCTCCCTCATCTTCATCGTCTTCCGTTTCTGTCGCGGCGAGACGCGCGTCATCCCAGAGATCACGTTGATTCAGAATGTATTCCAGTAAATCGGCGGGCTTCGCCCCAAGTTTCCGCGCGAGGTGATGTCCAAGATTCCAGGTTAACTGCGCTAACCCGCTGAGCAGTCTCTGACCCTTTGAATCCTTTATGAGTTTTTCAAACACAGCGTGTTGCTGGGACCGGGCAGCCGCATCGAAGGTAGGCAACACCGAAATACCATCGAGATCGACATAGGCCCGGCCTGAGCGGCCAACGACATTGGAGAATTCGGCAGCCTCGATGGGTACCCACTGTCCGCCTTGGTATCGTTTCAGTGAGCGAAAAATCAGGACACTGCAGGCAAGGTCAATGCCCTGGGCCAGAGTTGGTGAGGCCACAACGACAGACAAGCGGCGACCGTCCAGGAGTTCCTCCACCGCGTTCAAAAACGGCCGGGGCAGAGCACCGTGATGAGTACCGACGCCCACTTCCAGCGCCCGGACCGCAGCATGCTTTTCGCCCAGCCATTCGCGCCCGATGGCGCGGGCAACTGTTAGATGTTCTGCCTGCGGAGTCTTTACGTTAGGCAGGAAGCCTTGATCGCGCATGTGCCTGAACTCGCGGGCCGCCGGTTCGACTTGACTCTTTTGCGGCGAGTAAACCAGCACCGTGTGGCCGTCCCGCGCGAATGCGTTTGCTGCGCAGATGCAGAATTCGAGTTCATCCTTGGGAAATGGAGTTGTCCGGAGCCCTTTTGGCTCGCTCTGCTCGACGAACCGGGGAACAAAAGGCTTTTCGCCGTCAAGAAACGCGAGCCTGCCGGTATTGCTATGGTTGCTCCAATCGAGCGTCGCCAGCCGCTGGCGCGTCGGACGCCACTGAACATTGACCGGCTCTCCGGGCGCGTCGCTTCGCAACCAATCTCCGAAATCCTTGAAATACGGATCGCCCGGAGTGAACATCGCGGAGAGGCAGACAATCCGCCTTCCGGCGGCATCCCCGCGCCGCAGTAACCGCTGGATCAGCACTTCATAGCGGATTTCGCGGCTCCCAACCCCTATCATGTGACCTTCATCAAACACGATAAGGCCCACATCATTGAGCACGTCCGCATCCTGGCGCAGAGCGAAATCAAGTTTCTCCGGAGTTGCAACCACAATGGACGCGCTTGCCAGTGTTTTGGTGTCCGACACTGTGGCACCGCTAGCGCCATACAGTGAAGTGACCGCCGCGCCAAGAGGCACAAATGTTCTGGCGAGCACTCTTTCAACCTGGGCCGACAACGCCCTAAGGGGAGTCACGTAGATTATGCGCTTGCCATCTGCCAGCGCCCGGAGAATGCATAACTCAGCGATGCGGGTTTTCCCGGCGCTCGTCGGTAATGCGATGACGAGATCGTCGTTTGGATCAACTGCCCGTTTGGCGGCCGCAATTTGTGACGGCCACAAATCAATATGCGGAGGCCGCCTCGTGCCGAGCTGCGCGATGAAATCGCGCCGGAGTTCGTTCCACCGTGCGGGCAGGGGCGAACCCGAATCTGACGGCAGCCTAACGAAGAGACTCTGATCCCACAGATCACGAATCAGATGCAACGTGAGCGTGGCAACCCACCACGTCGGAATGTTCCCAATTTGTGACGCCGAGGCGACGATGCCCTGGATTGCCAGCACGGCCGTATCGAACATCTCCCGATTTCCGAAGAGCAATGCAGTATCGGCCAGGCCCAGGCCCCGGTAGTAGGAAGTTGTCAGCGCCAGGATCGCAACATCTTCCGGTCCAAACACATCGTTTTCATCGAGCAAGCGCCCGGCTACCGTGTCGTCACTGTGGGACGGATCTGCGTGCCACCGAATAATGTGTTCCCGCAGCAGCGACAGATCACGCCGAAGGACGTAGCCGAGAGCTCTCTCATGCGATGCGAGATTTTTTGCGAGAGCTGGAATAGGAAGCATCGAGAAAGATCGTGCTGCAAATCCTGCAAGATGGAACGCCGCTGCGCTCACGACTAGA
>NZ_DATKQC010000126.1:0-15123 GCF_035532915.1 Edaphobacter sp. | reverse complement strand
ATTCGAAGATGGAGAACTCTTTTTGTTCGCGATGAAATGCCAGCTTGAACCGGTCGGTCAATAGATTTCTGAGCATCGACATCTGCTCATCGCGGGTGGGTCGAACGTCGCCGGGAGTGAGGGCGAGGATGTCGAAGCGGTTGGAGTCGATCCATGACGGGCCGCCGGAGATGGTCTTGGGATTGAGGTTGTAGGCGGCGGCGATCAGCAGCTTCAGGGTGTAATACTTCTCGACAAAGCGGTGCTGCCCCTGCATGGTGATGTATTGGGGGGTCTTGTCGGCAGGCTCCACCGGCTTGATGGTGGCTACTTCAAAGGCGTCGAATTTGGGGCGCGGAGAGGGGGTCTGCGAGGGCACCTGTGCGAGTATTCCGGATGCCGAGATGATGAGAGCTGCAATGGTGATTTGTCGGAGCATGGTCTGATACTCACTCTCGGAGAAATTCGTTTGAGTGGTTTTCATCTTACGCCAAACGGGGGTGATTATAGGTTGAAGGCAGGAGTGCGGTTGTCCTTCGAACAATGCCCACATCTCAAAATCGAGATATGGGGCACCCGCACCCGGCTAGTTGGGAGTCGGTAGATCGATGTGGTCGATGACAAGAACGGGGACGGCCTCTTTGGCGGATTCGAGTTTGAGACCGAGTTGTTCCTGAACGGCTGTGAAGAAGGATGGTGCCGAGTTATTGGTTGCGGGAGCGTCGTCGGGTGTCCATTGGAGTTTGAGATCGTAGCGTCCGGAGAGATTGGTTTTATCGACGACGATACGGCCAGCGATCTGGGAGAGTTCTTCTGCGATGAGGGAAGTAGTGAGACCCTCGGCATTGAAATATGCGCGACCTCTGCCGACGGTTCTGCCATTGGAGTGGGATGGTTTTAGCTTCGAACCGCCTTTGGCAAGAACGAGGTCGTAAGCAAGCAGGTTACGGGTCTCCTGATGGAGCTTGAGATGGAAACGGTCCGCAAATAAGGCTTGAAGCATACGGCGTTTTAGGTCGCGGCCCTGCTCCGAGGTGAGATGCTTGGCTTGATCGCTGGGGGCGCTTTCGGCCTGAATGTCGAAGCGCGTGGAAGAGAGCCAGGAGGGGCCGTTGAGAATTTGCTTCTCCGGCATGTTGTAAGCCCACTGCATAAGAGCGAGAAGGGTGATGTTGGCGGCGCTGAAGCGGTCGCCCATGGGGTAGTTAATGTGGGTGTGGCCATCGGGAGAAGGCGCGGCGGGCTTGATGGTGGCTACGTCAAAGGTCTCGAAGTTTGGATGCGATGTGGGGGACTGTGCAAGTGCTCCGGATGTGGAGACGATAAGAGCTGCAATCGTGATCTGTCGGAGCATACTGTTGAACCTTCCAGCGCACATTCGTGCCGAGTGGTATTTATCGTACGGTAATTTGTACGGTCGCTATTAGCCAGCGGATAGCTGAAGACTGTGCGGGAGAGCCAGATTGAGGCGATTGATCGGCTGGCGCGGAAGGCGGGGATGACGCGGTCGGCTTATATAGTGCAGTCTTCGGGTTCGTGGTGTGGGAGAGCTGAGAGTGACGGGACGGCGGTAGGAGTACGGTCGCCCTTCGGACGATGCCCACATCTCGGAGTAGTCGATTTATGGGACAACCGGCAGATGACGAATCTGGATATTTACTATGGCAGATGTACGTCGCGAATGATGTAATCCGTTGGCGGACGGTATTGCGCGGGATCAGGCTCTCCCATAATGATGTCAAGTAGTTCATTCCTGCTGCTTCCGCTGCTTGGATCATCGTTGGTTTCTAGAATCACGATCTTAAGTTTCGGGCTGTACCAACTCTCGTGGACGACGACGTATGGTTTGTCATTTTGATCCCGTCCAATAGGAACCGTGTAGCTGCTCCGCGTGCCCTCGGCGACAACGCCTCGTATAGTTCTCATGCCTAGTTTGTGGACCCCTGCACCTGAATCAGTCGTCCCCTGTTCATCGCACAGACACGCGGCTTCTAAAGCATCCTGTTTCAGATCGCTTTGAGACGAGTGAATAATTTTTGCCTCTTTTGTGCTCGAATCCCACTTCGTTTCGGTGTTCGCAACTGGATCATCTATTTGATACAGCATTTCGCTCTTGAGGATGCTCTTGTTGCCATCTGAATAAGTCCAGTGGCGCTCACCGGCTCTAAAAGTGCGTCCCTGCGAATCGCGTGCTTCGCTACCACCTGATTCCTCACGTGTGAGGGTTCCATCGGCTTTCTTCGTATAGGAAATGAAACGCCGTTTCGCCGAATAGGGAGTATTTAAGACCGGGTAGTCTGCGCTATCTGAGGATGACTTTGCGAGATGCGCGCCGCTCTGTGCCATAGCTGGGAACACAGCTAGAATTCCGAGCAAAGGAGAGAGAACCAATAGTCTGATCTGGGACATGGCGAGATATTACTGTAGCTGGATTTATAGTTCCATTGCGAATTGGTGGGACGGTTCGTAGGTGTTCGCTTTGGGCTCGGTGGAGAGATCGAGGATGAGGCGTTCGAGGACTAATAATTTGTTGGCGGGGCTCGAGCGGAGTTCGAGGTCGGCGCGGGCTACTAAGCGGATGGCGCGGGTGAGGTCGCGGCGGGATTTGTAGCGGCGGGCTTGTTTGATGAGGTCTTCGGCGGCGAAGGGAGGCATGCGGAAGCCCTGCCATAGCGCCTGCCAGATGGCTCGGCTGTCGCGCACGTTCTTCTCGGAGATGATGAGCATCTGGCGGAAGGTGCGGGCCAGCATGTAGAGGTGGCCGATGGCGGCGTCTTCGCCACCGTCGGAGGCGTTGAGCAGGCCGTGGAGCAGGAGCAGGGCGCGGGGGCGGTCCTTGGCAGAGATGGCGTCGGTAAGTTCGTAGAGCGAGCGCTGCTTGGCGGCGAGGACCATGGTTTCCACGTCGCCGAGGGTGACGCGGCTTTTTCCTTCAACGTAGAGGAGGAGCTTTTCGAACTCGCTGGCGATGAGCATCATGTCGGCGCCGAGGGCATCGACCAGCTCTCGGGCGGCGTCGGGGTCGAACTTTACGGAGCGGGATTCGGCGGTCGTGGTGACCCATTTGATGGCGTCTGTGTCTTCGACGCGGGCCAGTTCGACGAAGCCGCACCAGTCGCCGAGGGTCTCGCGGATCTTTTCGTAGCGCTCCTTGTCCTGGTAATCCATCTTGCGCAGGTCGGTGGGGATGCGGAGGTGGTCGGCGACGAAGAGGATGAGGGCCGAGGGGTTGGGAGAGCGGAAGTAGGCGTCTATTGCTGCGAACTCTTCTTTTTTGCTGCCGCGTCCGTAGAGGGCTTTGAGGCCGCGAACGAAGAGGACCTGGAAGGGCGCCATGAGCGAGGGGGTCTGGGCGCGGTCGAGGATCTCGAAGATGCTGGTTTCGGCGAGGTCGAGGTCGTGGAGGCAGAAGTCTCGGGTCTCGGCGGGTGCGAGGGTGGAGAGGACGGCTTTGCGGCAGCGGTCGTAGAGAAAGATCTCGTCGCCGATGAGGACGTAGCCGGGCCGAAGGGACGGGGAGGCGATCTCTTCGATGAAGCGGTCGGTGCTGGCGAAGCTGCGGAGTGAAGTGGGCATCGTTAGAGAAAGACCGACCGCGGATTGACGCGGGTGACACGGATTTAAGGACAAAGGCCTAATCGGGATTCTACCGATTTATAAGGCGATAAGAGGACGAAAGTAGATAAGTGGTAACGACTGGAGCAGATTGGGGAAGCCTTGGATAAGCTATCAGGCCGTTCCCTCAGCGACTAAAGTCGCCCTTACTTCTCGCAATTTATAGACGGGCTGAATCCCGTCCCCTTCAAGGTCGGAATCCCGTCTCCTTCAATATGGAGTCCTGTTCCCTTTAAAATAGAGTTATCAGCAGGTTATTAGAAGGATTCGAGCATGTCGCTGACGAGCGCCTGGGCGAAGTCGCGGGCGACGCGGCGGACGGCGGCGGGGTCTTCCTGAATGAAACCGTTGAGGTCCTGGGTGGACTGGTACTGCTCGTGGAAGATGACGGCGTCGTTGCGGTAGAGGACGTGGCCGTCGTGGGCGGTGAGCAGGACTTTGGCGGTGATGGTGACGAGATAGCTGGAGGACTCGCCGCTGGTGGCGTCGTAGGTGAGCGGAGCGACGGCCTGCGAGAGGATGGTGCCGTGGAGGGTGGCGTCCGCGTCTGCGGAGTCGGTGTTGAGGATGCGGTATTTGGTGCGGGTGTTCAGCTCGCGGATGGTGGCCTGAGTGAAGGCCATCTCGGTATGGAAGGCCTGGGCGCGGGTGGCGAAGATGGGCACGGCGAGAGTGCTGACGTTGCCGGGGATGTGCGTGGCGGAGCCGACGGTGTGGTAGCCGCATCCGGCGAGGGGGAGGAAAAGGAGCAGGGTTAGGGTGCGGAGGCGCATTCGTCTTTAGCTATTGTCGCATTGGCTGGGATGATGGCGGGAGGTGGCAGAGAGCGAAATACAGGGACCGGCGGATTGTGCTGGTGGGGATAAGGTGGCGTGAGTTTGGGGATCGTCTGCGGGTGGCAATAAAGAGAGGCAGCTTGTGGCTGCCTCTCTTTATTTGCTGGTCAACTGTTTATGCCGGTGAGGTGTGGCCTTCGCCGAAACCGGGCTTGCGGCCAGACTCGGGCTTGAGCACCTTCTGC
Source organism: Edaphobacter sp. (assembly GCF_035532915.1). Taxonomy (GTDB): domain Bacteria; phylum Acidobacteriota; class Terriglobia; order Terriglobales; family Acidobacteriaceae; genus Edaphobacter. The sequence goes on along the minus strand of NZ_DATKQC010000126.1, from coordinate 10,508 downwards.
GGTTCGCCGCCGCTGCCGGGGTCTACGCCGGAGAGCGCGGAGCGGGCGGCGGGGAGGTCCTTGCCTTCGATGATGAGTTTGATCTCGGCTGCGTCCAGGGTCTCGCGCTCGAGCAGGGCTGCTGCCATGCGATGCATGATGTCCTGGTTGGAGTCGAGGATGGTGTAGGCGGACTTGTAGGCGGCCTCGACGAAGCGGCGAACCTCGGCGTCGATCTGCTGGGCGGTGTCGTCGGAGAAGTCGCGGTGCTGGCCGATCTCGCGGCCCAGAAAGACTTCCTGCTCCTTCTTGCCGTAGGTCATGGGACCGAGGTTGCTCATGCCGAACTCGCAGACCATCTTGCGGGCGAGTTCGGTGGAGCGCTCGATGTCGTTACCGGCGCCTGTGGTCATCTGCTTGAGGAAGATCTCTTCGGCGCAGCGTCCGCCCATGAGGGTGGCGAGGCGGGTTTCGAGATAGTCGCGGGTGACGGTGTGCTGGTCCTCTTCGGGCAGGTAGACCGTTACGCCGAGGGCCATGCCGCGAGGGATGATGGTGACCTTGTGCAGCGGGTCGGAGTGCTCGCGCAGGGCGGAGACGAGGGTGTGACCAGCCTCGTGATAGGCGGTGACGCGCTTCTCTTCGTCGGTGAGGAGCATGGACTTGCGCTCGGCACCCATCATGACCTTGTCCTTGGCCACTTCGAAGTCGTACATGTGGACCGACTTGCGATTGAAGCGGGCGGCGGTGAGAGCGGCCTCGTTGACCATGTTGGCCAGATCGGCTCCGCTGAAGCCCGGTGTGCCGCGAGCGAGAATATTGAGGTTGACGTCCTCGGCCATGGGAACTTTGCGGGAGTGGACCTTGAGGATTTCCTCGCGGCCACGGATGTCAGGACGATCGACGATGACGCGACGATCGAAACGGCCGGGACGGAGAAGCGCGGGGTCGAGCACGTCAGGGCGGTTGGTGGCGGCGACGAGGATGACGCCGTCATTGGCCTCGAAGCCGTCCATCTCAACCAGAAGCTGATTGAGGGTCTGCTCGCGCTCGTCGTGTCCGCCGCCGAGGCCTGCGCCGCGGTGGCGGCCTACAGCGTCGATCTCGTCGATGAAGATGATGCAGGGAGCGTTCTTCTTGCCCTGCTCGAAGAGGTCGCGGACGCGGCTTGCGCCGACGCCGACGAACATCTCGACGAAGTCCGAACCGGAGATCGAGAAGAAGGGAACATTGGCTTCGCCAGCGACTGCGCGGGCGAGCAGGGTCTTGCCGGTGCCCGGAGGCCCGACGAGCAGAACGCCCTTGGGGATGCGGCCGCCGAGGCGCTGGAACTTCTGCGACTCGCGGAGAAACTCGATGATCTCCTTGAGTTCTTCCTTGGCCTCATCGACTCCGGCAACGTCCTTGAAGGTGATCTTCTTCTGCTGCATGGAGAGCAGGCGCGCCTTGCTCTTGCCGAAGCTCATGGCCTTGTTGCCGCCGGACTGCATCTGGCGAATCATGAAGAACCAGAGACCGAGCAGAAGGGCGAACGGGGCCAGATTGATGAGCAGGTTCAGCCAGGTGCTGCCGCTGGTGTCCTTGACGTTGATATTGACGCCATGGCTACGGAGCGTCGTGTACATGTCCGGGTAATTGGCCGGAATGACGGTGTGGAACTGGTTCTTCGCGTCGTCGCGATAGTGGCCGGTCACTTCGGAGCCGTTGACGACCACGTCGCCGATCTTGCCAGCGTCGGCGTCGTTGAGGAGCTGGGTGAGGCTGATGGCCTTGTCCTGACCCGCGCCTGTGTTCTTGACGACGAACTGCCAGGCAACGAAGAGGCAGGTTGCCATGAAGACCCAGATCAGAATTTGTTTGACAGTCGAGTTCAAAGCGAATTTCCTCATTTTTCCGGTCTTTGCAGCCACCTTGTGACGCGCTGGCGCTTGCTGGACCCGGCCGCCGGGGGTACCAACAGCCCCGAAAGCCTACATCGTTAGACGACACCGGTAGGGGAAAGTGCCGGGCAGAACGTTTAAGCGCCGCCCTTGAGAATCGTCCTACCGAGTCAAGTAGTTAGATTCTACTCTTTGGCTGGGGATTCGGGTTGTTGAATTCTGGATGTTTGTGACCAAAGGCATTGCGGCTGGAGGATGCCTATTTATTGAGAAACAGGCGGAGTTCGCGGTGGGAGCGCTCGGCGCGGAGCTGGTTGGAGAGGTGGAGCGACGCCCCTGTACGAGCCGCTACCGTGGGAAGGGCCAAAAACCCGCAGAGAGCGAGCAGGCGGGAGGTCTCGTCGAAGCTGAGGCGAGCGCCAAGCTGTCGGGCGGCGGCGCGGAGGACGCGGCGCCGAAGGGCGGGATCGAGGGTGCGGAGGCGGTCGAGCTCGATGGCCACGGCAGATTGGCCGGGGGCGGTGCTGACGGAGCGGCCTCCGCCGCGGACAGGCTTACCCGGGAGCAAAACCTGAGGGAGCAGGCGGTTTAGCTCGACCTGCCAGCGGGCTTCTTCTTCGCGGGCGAGTTCGGCGAGGTTGGCCAGGGTCTGGTCGAGGCTGGGATTGTACTCGCGGAGCTGGGGCATCAGTTCGTGACGGATGCGGTTGCGGGTATAGGCGGTGTCGGTGTTGGTGGAGTCTTCGCGCCAGGGCTGGTTGAGCTGGTTAAGGTATGCCTCAATCTCGGAGCGGCGGGTGTTGAGGAAGGGGCGCAGGATTTTGCCGGGGCGGGCGCCGGGGACCTGAACGGCGGGGTGGATGGCGCTGAGGCCCTCGGTCCACGCTCCGCGGAGGAGCTTCATCAGGACGGTCTCGGCTTGGTCGTCGAGGGTATGGGCCGTGAGGATAGAGTCGGCTTCGCCGGTAGCGATGAGCGAGGCGAAGTAGTCATAGCGGACATTGCGGGCGGCTTCTTCGACGGTCTCGCCAGTTTTGGCGACGCGCTCGGGGATGCTGGTTTTGTGTATATGGAGGGGAACGTCGAGGCGGGTGCAGAGTTCTTCGATAAATTGCTGGTCGGTGTCGGCTTCGCCGGGGCGGATGCCGTGGTGGACGTGGGCAGCGCTCAGGCCGATGCCGAGGGCGTCTCGCTTTGCGGTGTTGGCGTTATGAACCGCGAGCAACAGGGCTACGGAGTCTGCGCCGCCGGAGATGGCGACGCAGATGCGGTCGCCGGGGCGGATGTCTTCGCGGTTGAAGGCGACGGTTGAAGGGGCTGGCATGCAGATTTCATCTTATCGGGATTGACAGAGCAAAGTTTGATTGCCTCTAAGAACCTGTCCAAAAACTAGAGTATGAACCTTATAAGGCATATTCTGGGCGGGCAGTTTTTCATAGCTTGGAGGCATGTGGTCAGGACGGGCTGTCAGTGGCGGCAGCTGCCCAGCAATTTTCCACCATGGAAGACAGTGCATGAGCAGTTTCGACGATGGCGCGATGATGGAGTCTGGGAAGGCATCGGCAAATCTCTACGCGAGCAAGACCGTAAGGCAAAGGGGCGAAACGCCATGCCCAGCGTGGCGATCGTCGATTCGCAGAGCGCCAAGACGGCCCTAAAAGGGGGCAGCGCGGTTACGACGCGGGCAAGAAAATCAAGGGCCGCAAACGCCACATCGCGGTAGATACGCAGGGCAACCTGCTGGCGGCTATCGTGCATTCGGCCGGCATCCAGGACCGGGTCGCGGCACGCGCCGTAGCCATGCGGCTGTTTTGCCGCTTCGACACCATCACCACCATCTTCGTGGACGGCGGCTACACGGGAACCTTGATCGACTGAGCCAAAGAAATGTTCGGCTATACCGTCAAGGTGGTCAAACGCAGCGACCACAAAAGCTTCCAGGTCTTGCCCAAACGCTGGATCGTCGAACGCACCTTCGCCTGGCTCAACTGGTCCAGGAGACTCTCCAAGGACTACGAAATACGCCACACTTCAGCAGAAACCATGATCCACATCGCATTCGCCCATCTGCTGCTCAGACGATCTACATAGTTCTTGGACAGGTTCTGAGGAATCCAATAACAGATGCATTTAGCCGATATGATCCCACGCAGTGATTGTGTAGGGCCGTGATGAGTTTGCCACCTCTGTCACACTGGCTTTCGCATCTGCAGATAGCAACATGCCTTGCAGATCCTCACCTTGACCGTGCCATGCCAACGAACCATCGCCATAGATACGCACACGTACACCTCGTGCCTTCGGATCTTCGGTCGATGCTGCCGGCTCAGCCCAAGGTACTATGGCATTCTCGCGAATGTAGACAGGAATCTCTCGCAGGCTTCGGTCTACATGAATTTTCTGATTTCCCTTCACCAGTTTGCCCGTCCAGAAGTCGTGCCAATTGCCACTTGGCAGAACCACATCCCGTCCGCTCTCGCCAGCGAAGAGCGGCGCCACCAGCAGGCGATCGCCGACCATGTACTGATCGTCAATCTGATGGAACGCATGGTCTGGAAAATCGAGGACAGGAGAGCGAAAGGTAGGCATACCATCACTCTCATATTTCGCAAATGCCGAACGCAGGTACGGCAAGAGGGCCATGCGCCACTCAATAATCTCGCGGCAGCGTGCCTCTAGCTGTTCCCATCCCTGTGTGAATTCATTGCGGTTGTTGCGATCCCGATCGGTTTGCTTCCATGGCGGGTTCTTGATGTACCAGGCATTCACCATCGCCAAAGGAGAGAACACTGCCGTCTGTAACCGGCGCACAAGGTCTTCTTCATCGACAGCGTCTCGAACCTCAGGACACCATAGCAACCCGCAGAAGCCTGCGTTGATCAGGCCGCGAACAAACTGACGGTGATCGTACAGGTCGCTATAAAGCACAAAGGGATAGGGAGTGGCGAGCGCGCCGCTGGAACGTACTAGACCATACGTCGGCTGTTTGCGCTGCTGGAATGCAGACAGGATGGCGTGCTGGTAGCGCAGGCCAAACGCCGAATGCATCTGTTCTCCATCAAGGCCGGAAGGGAACCGGCTCTCATCGGGCCACGACCAGCCACCAGTGAAATCGGAGTTGTCACACTCGTCCAGCTTGAATCCACTGACACCGGCATCGATCAGCGATGAGCCATGATAATCGCCAAAGATGCGACGTGCGGGCTCCCCGGCGAAGTCAGGCACAAGTCCCTGCCACACCGCGTGGTTCCCCGCATAGGGTTGCAGATCGGAGAAGAACGGCGAGGATCGAGCCGTAAAGGCGTGCTCCCAGAGATTCACGCGATATCCGAGCGTCCTGGCCGCGCTGAGGAAGCGCTTAGGGTCGGGAAAGCGAGTTGGCTCCCAAACGAAGCTGCAGGAGTACGCGTGCGTCTGCCAACCAGGCTCCAATCCGAGCACATCGCATGGAATCCTGCGCTCCCGAAACTCCTGCCCGAGTTTCAGCACGGCCTCTTCATTCATGTGCAGCTCCGGCCTATACCAGAAGCCTAATCCCCACTCAGGTGGAGCTACGCCCCCACCACTGAAAAGGTTATAGCGCTGGATCGCGGCCAGCATCGATGGGCCTGAGAAGTAATACACCTCCACGCCTTCAACGCGCGGCACCTCCACCAGCACTTCACTCGTCTTCTGCTGCCCACCTTCCTGCATCCGCTGGGGTGTGTTGTTTTCTACGCGTCCTATAGCTGATGCCTTCGCCGGTTTCGGGTGCGCCTCCCCACAGTAAAACTGTGCGTGGCGAAACGTATCTACCAAAATGCCGTATCCGCCTGTTGTGACATAGAACGGAACCGGAGCATGCGAATCACCCGAATCGGCCCTCGAATCTGCATTCACGCGAATCGTCCGCTTCATGGAACGCTGTTGGACCGACATCAACTGCAACCCAAATCCATACATCCATTCGTCCTCTTCGAGAGGAAGCTGCAAGTGCGCTCCGCGCCGATCGATCCGACCGGTAACCAGAGGAAGCTTCATGGCAGGATCAGCAGGGAGACGATGCAAAGCAGCCTCTAATGGCGGGATGAGCCTGTCCCGGACCGGCGTGTGCTGTTCCGGTCTTCCAAGCGTTGCTCGCCAGATACCAGGAAATACGGAATCCCATTTAAGAGGCACGCTTTCCTGCCGTACAGACACACACGATTGGTCGGGAACTTCTGCGGATGCGCGAGGAAGAGGAAGAGCACCGGCAAGGACACTGCCTAAAATACTCTTACCCACCTGTCTACGATTTACTTTGTTCATCATCTCTCAATTCGTGAAAAGGGTACTGTAACGTCGACAGGATTTTTTTACTTTGTTGATGGCGTTTCCAGAATGTTGCATACGCACCTGTTCAGATAGCGTACCCACTCTGGTGAAATTCGACAGGACATACTTCATCGAAACGACTTATCGAGTGACTGCCCTAGAGTGGTGCAGACAATCAGACAAGAAAATTGGATTGTAGCGATGCTCATGACACCGCGACCGAAAGGAGATCTTCCCCACCGCTCTCCTTAGTCCGAGCGTTCCATCGCGTTGAGACGAGAGATGAAGTCGATGTATACCAGCGCCGTTGGCGAGTATCCGCTCATATCGCGTGTAAATTCGCCCGTCAGCGGATCAAGCTGTGCATAGGTCCTGCCTGAGTTAGCGATGGCAGTCGTCCACTGCCGCATCAGATATTTCATCTCCTCTCCTTTGCCATAGTGCAGCATCCAGCGCGGTGCTCGCAGCGCTGTGAGTGCCTGCGAAGGTCCGCCCCAACTGTTAGCCTGAATTGGTCGAACAAAGGAAGGATCATCCAACGCAATCGATGGAAATGGAAACGGTGCCCAGAATGCCTTGGGATTGTGTAGTTGCTTTTCCCATACATTCTCAAAGATTGTTCGATCTGATCCGCGATCGAGCTTCAGCACATGCTCGCCAAGAACACGGGTGATCACGCAAGAGCGAACTCGGACGAATTTGTTCTCTGAGTCCAAATCGTAAAAGGCCCCCTCTTCCGGCGAGTAGAGCTTCTCGATGATGAGCTTGCGGATGGTCTCCGCATCCTGTACCCAGCGGTCTGCCTCAGAATTTTTCCCAAGAGCTCTGGCCATCGAAGCCAGCGCTACACGTCCGCCATAAACTGTGGCTGAGAGGTCCGGCGACAGGCGTGGCAGACCCTTCCCCCGCGGCAGGACGCGTGCATCTTGACCTGGACAGTCATTCGGCATGCCCTTCCACCGGGGACTATTATCCTGCCCGGTATCGAAGGTGCAGAATCCTTCGACTAACCCTGTCTTCCGCGTGTCACGATATCTCCTGAGCCATACATCCCATCTGCTACAGGCCGCATACGCTGACTCAAGCAAACGCTCGTTCTTCGTAATCTGCGATGTCTCCCACGCGGTCGCAGCAATCGGAACCACCATCTGGATCTGCCCGAAACCCACCTCTTTGTCCCAGATGTACGCGGGTATCTGCCCATCGGGCCGCTGCAAATCGAAGAAAGCCATATGGTTCGCAATGGCAACCTTGTCAGCCACCTCCCTTTGCGGCTCAGGAAGATACTGTTTCCACTGCAGATTCACCAGCGCCTCCGTCGGTGCGCATTCCATCCAGATGCCCCGGTACTGCGCCCCTTCGATCAGCACAGGGTGATCATAGGTCTCCAGTCGCAACGTATTTCCAGCCAGCGTCGAGGTCGCAAGCTCCCAGCTCCGCTTCCATTTCTCCTCCTTCCCCGGAAAACGCGGGGAAGGATTGATTGATCCGCTGTCTGCCTGCGCGGCCCGGGTCATCACATAAGCTGCAGTCCCCAGAGCGCTCGTCATAAATCTTCTTCTCGAAAACATAAGCTCGTCCTTGACATCCATACTCAATGCACTCCATCTATCCCGGGGACATACAGTGGACACATGAAGGCGAGAACTGCTCGCCAGCTGCCACATGACATAAGGCGTCCTACTATAGACCCCTCCGGAAAAGAGCAGAGACAATTGCGTGCTATCTCTCGACAGGCCACGTCTCTGTCTCTCTCTCTTAGTTCGGCCACGCTAGAACATAACCTTCAGTCCAAGCCGAAAGTACCGTTCATCAGTGAACCGGCTGACGGCAGAGGTACTTGTGATCTGACCAAAGCCGTTCAGGTTGGTGACATTGCCATTCGCATCGTATTGAACGCTTGAAACATCGCTGCCCGGATCTGCAAAGTGGGGCGTGTTGGTCACGTTGAATGCTTCGATACGAAACTGTGTCGATACATTATCTAGCAGGTTAAAGGTACGGAAAATTGAGGCGTCCAGATTCTTTGCACCGGGCCCGACCAAAGAGTTATAAGGCGCAGTACCGAAACGAACCTGCGACACTGGAGCGAACGCCGTCACATCAAAATACTCGTCTTTCCTTCCATAGATTGCGACGTGGGATTTAACTTGATCTGCCCGTTGCGAACTCCCTGGCGCATTGAGAGAGGATCCGTCGGCACCAATACTGAAAGGGCTTCCCGAAAACATCGTTGCGACTGCATTCAACTGCCAGCCACCGAGAATGGCACCACTGATGCCGCCTTTCAGAAATCTCTTCTGCTTGCCGAAAGGTGACTCGACGATCCCCGATAGATTAAAGATGTGTTTCTGATCACCGCTGCTAGCTACGTAATTCAATCTCTGGTACTCCGGGATCGGGGTTGCCAATTGACCGAAGCCGTTGGTGTCGCAGCAAAGTGCGATCCACTTAGAGTAGGTGTACGTGCTCTTAAGCCAAAATTCATTGGCAAAGCGGCGCTCTAAAGTCGCCTGCAAAGAATCGTAGCGCGAGTGCCCGTAGGGTTCGATTGCTGTCTCCTGAACAGATGTTCCGAGGAGTTGGTAGAACCGTTCACTGGCTACGCCACCACCGACCGTACCGTAGTTCATGTCGTAACGCTGGTGCTGGTGTATGGATAAATTACCCACAAATCCGACCTGGACCAACCACTCTCCAACTTGCTTCTGAGAAGTCAGATTGTAAGATTCAACATACCCATGCTTGAGGTGTTGAGGGAGAGCATAGAAGCTGGCACCGGCTGGAAGAGGGATCACACCATTTGAGTAGTCAGGTGCAGCGATCGTCGGCACTCCATTGCTCAGAGAACCCACTGCGACATAGGGATTCAATGCGGACGCGCTGTAGCCAATATTTTCTGGATAGTTGTACATAAGATCTCTACCCACATTGAATTGTTCCGCTGCGACAGAGAAACCGCCACGAACTACCCAGCTGCCAAATGGCCGATAGGCGAATCCCAGACTTGGGCTAACCAAGCCCTTTCCAGCATCGATGCCGCAATCCTTTGGTATACCTCCGAAGCCGCAGACTTCGTACTGGTTCGTATCCAGATTGTAATTTTCGAGCCCATAGCTACCGTGAGTTGGAACAGGCATATACGTCCACCCCGTGCCATAACTGAGAGTCAATTGTCTCCGGACTTGCCAGGTGTCCTTTGCGTACAGATTGTATTGCCAACTACGGAGGCGGCTTACGCCGAACGGTTGAAAGCTGTTATTCCAGGAATCCGGCGCCCCTAAGAGGAAAGCAGCAAAGCCGTTGTATTGATTAACCTGGGATCCCCCGTTAAGGGTTGTAGCATTGCCTCCAAAATTGAGAGCGTCTGGAAAAATCTCATGGTGATTCATATGCGCCTGGTTTATGTTGAACCCATATTTAATGGTGTGGGAACCTTTGGTCCAGGTTGCATTCCCGGCATAGCCCAGGATGGGATCGTTGTAGCCCAAGTAAGGATATTGGTAGCCGTAGCCACTGTATCCATTGATATTGAATTGCGGCATACCGCCGCCATATGGAAGATCGGGGAGATTGACCCCCGAGATATGCATTGTATCGGAGCCATACTTGACGCTATCGAAAAATGGAATGATGTTCTGGATTGTCCGCGTAAATCCCCATGATCCATCGATCACGAAATGTGGCGACTTAACATAAGTTGCCGCAATCGTTACGGCATACGTATGCCCGCTGGAGTTCGCCGGATCACCGACATTGAGCGCATCTCCAAAGCTAGGCTGTGAGAGTATCTGATACGGATGGAGATTAAATCGTCCCGTCACGCGTAGTTTATCTGTCGCATTCCAATCAACCTTCGTGTCGATCTTTTGAAGTTTTTGAGGATTCCCCACGATTCCAACAAGGTTGTTCGCCGATGTGTTATTTGTCGGCTTAACTTGTGAGATGAGAGCCAGAAGTGGTGCGATATTTGAATTCATGCGGGCAGCAGGAATCGCATTGCGTCCGGTTTCCGCAAGAAATGACACCTTTCCTGTACCGTCGGGATTTCCGGTGTTTGGATCATAGATGGTCGTATTGGTACCCGTGAAGTCCCCGGCCAGCACTGCCGCGGTGGGTACCGTCGCTGTACTGACGTAGCTCGTGTGGTCGATATCTCCTTCGTAACTCGCGAAGAAAAATAACTTATTCTTCAGGATCGGGCCACCTAACGTGCCTCCAAAATCGTTATCGACATTCGGCGGCAGAGAATCGCCAGGAGTCAAAAAGTATGGACGCGCGGCAAGGAAATTGTCGATATGAAACTCATAAAGTTCGCCATGAAAGTGATTCGTACCACTCTTCAATTGGACATTA
>NZ_DATKQC010000125.1:0-8024 GCF_035532915.1 Edaphobacter sp. | reverse complement strand
GGTGTTGGCGCTGGGCGCGAGATCGCCGCTGAACTTCAGCGAGGAGCTACCCGGTCTGGGGCAGGGGGTGCATGTGAACCTCTTCAACAATGCCTGGGGTACGAACTATCCGCAGTGGGCCGGCGGAGACTGGATGTATCGCTTCACTTTGGCGGGCTGACCGACGTTGGGGCGCGGCTGAGGAGCGCGAATTACGATTGGAACCCGATTTGGTACACGATATCCACTGTTATTTGACTGGCTTATGCGAAAGGGGCTTGATTGGTGCAGGTTTGGACGGCATACTGCAACAAGAGTTTTGCTGGACCGGATCTCCGGACGGGGCAACAGAGACATCGACGTGACCCGATATTGCCGTCAAGACGTTTTGCGAATCCTGCACTTGCATGCGCGCCAGTTGATGGCGTGGGAGCGAGCGGGACTGATTTCCCCTAACGAACATTACAGTTTTGAAGAACTGGGCAGGCTGCGCACGCTGCGCGATCTGCAGGCGACGACGCGCATCTCGGCCAAGAGCATCCGCGCTTCGGTGGACGCGATGCAGCGCGTGGGCGGGATGCGGAATCCTCTGATGGAGGCGAGCGCGGTAAGGCGAGGATCGCGACTCACGTTTCGGCATGGAGGCGCCCTGGTCGATCCGCTGACGCAGCAGCTTGCCTTCGACTTCGACACGACCGGCACGCGGCAGCTAAGCGTGGTGCGGGCCGGAGGGCATGACCCTGCGCGACAGGCTGCCGAGCTACAGGATATGTTTCTGCGGGCCGTGAAGCTGGAGGAGAATCCGGCGACGATTCCGTCGGCAATCGAAATCTATAAGGCGATTCTGGCGCTGCGGCCGGAACATGCTCCGGCGCTGATCAACTTGGGGACGATTCACTACAATCTGCGCGAGTATGAGCTGGCGGAGAGCTTCTATCGGCGGGCGACGCTGGCGGACCCGGACTATGCGCTGGCGTTCTTCGACCTGGGCAATGTTCTGGACGAGATGCAGCAGCTGGACCAAGCTACGGCGGCCTATCAGAAGGCAGTGACGCTGGTGCCCCACTATGCCGATGCGCACTACAATCTTGCACTTTCATACGAGCGGCAGGGGGAGCGGCGCAGAGCTCTGCGTCACTGGTTGGCCTATGTGCGGCTGGACCCGACGGGGCCGTGGTCGAGCCATGCGAAGGACCAGGCGCGGAAGATTCTGAATGCGGAGAAGCTGTCAATCGTGAGCCGGGGTGGGCGGTTAGTGAAGGTGGCGGGTTAGATTCCATCGTTAATCGTGGTTTGCCGCCGATGCGGTCTTTGGGTGCGCGTAACCTCTTTAAATGAGGTGAGCTGATGGGCGAGCAGCAGCGAAGCGCCATTCCGTTGACGCAGTTGAGCGATGACGAGCAGATGTTTCGCACTACGGTGCGGAGGTTTGCCACTGAGCAGATCGCGCCGCTGGTGCGAGGTATGGATGAAGCGCAGCAGATGGACGCCGGGGTGGTTAGGCAACTGTTTGAACTGGGTCTAATGGGCATTGCCGTTCCTGAGTCCTACGGTGGGGCGGATGGCAGCTTCTTCGAGGCGGTTCTCGCAGTGGAGGAGATTTCAGCGGTCGATCCGGCGGTGGGGGTGCTGGTCGATGTGCAGAATACGCTTTGCGTGAATGCCCTGGTGCGATGGGCGACTGAAGAACAGAAGCAGCGGTGGCTGCCGCGGCTGGCTGCGGACACGGTGGGCGCTTACGCGTTGAGCGAGGCCGCGTCGGGGTCGGATGCGTTTGCGTTGCAGATGCGGGCGGTTCGGCGTGGGGACGACTATGTTCTGAACGGGCAGAAGCTTTGGATCACCAATGCGAAGGAGGCGGGGTTGTTTATCGTCTTCGCGACGGTCGATCCCTCGGCTGGCTATAAAGGAATTACAGCGTTTGTGGTGGAGAAGGGAGCAGCTGGATTTTCGTTGGGCAAAAAGGAAGACAAGCTGGGGATTCGTGCTTCGAGTACATGCGAGCTGGTCTTTCGGGATTGCATGGTGCCTGCCAGCCAGGTGTTGGGTGAGGTCGGCAAAGGCTACAAGATCGCCATCGAGACGCTGAATGAAGGGCGGATCGGGATCGGCGCGCAGATGCTGGGATTGGCCTCAGGGGCGTGGGGCCATGCGGCGAAGTGGGCTAAAGAACGCAGGCAGTTTGGCAAGGCGCTGGTGGAGTTTCAGGCGATGCAGTTTCAATTGGCGGAGATGGCGACGGAGATCGAAGCAGCACGGCTGCTGGTCTACAACGCTGCCCGGTTGAAGGATGCAGGCGCAGACTTTTTGAAAGAGGCGGCGATGTGCAAGTACTTCGCCTCGCAGGTGGCGGAGAAGGTGGCGAGCCTTGCGGTGGAGATCTTCGGCGGCGCCGGCTTTGTGAAGGACTATCCGGTGGAGAAGCTCTATCGAGATGCGAAGATCGGAAAGATCTATGAGGGAACTTCGTTTATGCAGTTAGCGACGATTGCCAAGCTGGTGTTGTAGTGGGAGCCCTCCTGCTTCTGCCTGTCTTGTCGTCCCTGTAAAGATTTGACTTCTTGAGTGAAGGGGAAGACCGGGGTGGCGGTTAGGAGTTTTGCGGAGTTGGAGGAAGGCATGTCTCAGGGGCTAAAGCCCCGTTTATTCGCACAACGTAGAGGGACAAGGCTGAAGCCTTGGCGTACCCAGAGGCCGCTGCACTGCAAACGCAAAGGAGCCTGATCGTTTTACACTAGTGGTCAGGCCTCTTAAATCATGACGAAGACTTCCAGTGCTGCATCCCGCGCGCCGCTGCCGTTTCTTGGGTTGGCGTGTGCCGTGGGCGTCTCCACTATGTATTACAACCAGCCGCTTTTGCTGGAGATGGGCCATACCTATGGTGCGGCCGCCGGGCGCACCGGGTTTGTGGCCGTGGCGACGCAGGTGGGCTACGCGTTGGGGCTGCTGTTTTTTGTTCCGCTGGGCGATCTGCTGGAGCGGCGCGCGTTGATGATGCGTATGTTTGCCGCTGTGGCGGTGGCGCTGGTGCTGGTGGCGCTGGCTCCGAGCCTGGGCTGGCTGATTGCAGGGAGCGCCCTGATCGGAGTGTTTGCGTCGGTGACTCATGTGGTGCTGCCGATCGCTCCCGATCTAGTGTCGGACGAGCAGAGAGGGCGGGCGATTGGCATCGTGATGACGGGGTTGTTGTTGGGCATTCTGCTGGCGCGGACCTTCGCCGGATGGGTGAGCCATATTACCGGCTGGCGTTCTGTGTTCATCGTCGCTGCGATTATCAACGCGGCGTTTGTGCCGCTGCTGTGGCGGAAGATGCCTAAGCTGCCGCCAAAACAGAAGTTGCGGTATGCCGATGCCATGAAATCGTTGTGGACTTTGTACCGGACACAGCCGCTGCTGCGTGAGTCCAGCGAGTTGGGGGCGCTGGTGTTTGCCTCGTTCAGCTGCTTCTGGACGACGTTGGCCTTCATGCTGTACAGCCACTATGGTCTGGGGGCGGGAGTTGCCGGGACGTTTGGCGTCGTTGGTGCCGCGGGTGCGCTGGTGGCTCCGATTGCCGGACGCATGTCGGACAAGCACGGCTCGCGGTGGGTGGTGTCGGTAGGGATATCGCTGCTGGCGGTCTCGTATCTTCTGCTGTGGGGCGAGGAGAGTGCGCGGCTTTCGACGGCGCTGCATATGGTTCTGCTGATCATTGGCGTCGTGGTGTTGGATATGGGCGCACAGATGACGCAGGTGGCAAATCAGACGCGGATCTTCGGATTGGATTCGTCGGCACGAAGCCGTCTGAACACGGTCTATATGACGGTCTACTTCAGCGGTGCGGCGGTGGGTTCGGCGCTGGCGACGGTGGCTTGGGTGCATTGGCAGTGGACGGGAGTCAGTGTCCTGGCGCTGGGACTGATCGGGCTGGCGTTTCTGCGCCATGCGGTGGGAGACAAGAGCGGTGGGCAGTACGAACATCATCCCCTGACCATCGAAGATGAGTTGATGGAGGCGTAAGAACAGTTCCGTGGAAGGTTGCGGTGAAGGAATGGTATCGTCATCGAGGTATTGACGAGCCCGAGTGCTTCGTCGCGAACCTGCCGAAAGGACTGGACTTGATGCTGAATCAGAGGCTGAAATTGGTTGGGGCTTGCGTGCTTTTTCTTCTTCCCGTCGCGGGAAGCGCAGCTGCGGAAATTCGTCTTCCGCATCTGTTCAGCGACCACACTGTACTTCAGCGCGAGGCTCCTATTCATGTATGGGGTTGGTCGGAGCCCGCAGAGAAGATCACCGTTCACTTCCATGCACAGGCGCGATCTGCCGAGGCAAATGCCGAGGGGGAGTGGAGCCTGTGGCTGATGCCGGAGCAGGCCGGCGGCCCGTATACGCTGACGGCGCAGGGTAGTGTGGGCGGAGCGGCCTCGACGGTGACGGTTTCAGACATTCTTGTAGGGGATGTGTGGGTTGCGTCGGGTCAGTCGAACATGGAGTTTCCGCTGAAGGGCTTTGGCGGCAATACGGTGTTGAAAAATGGTGCGGAGGAGATCGCCAACGCCACGGTACCCACGGTGCGGCTGCTTCGAATCGAGCATAAAAGCTCGGATGTGCCGGTCGAGGACGTCGATGGGACGTGGACATTGTGCACGCCGGAGACGGCAGCCAGTTTTTCGGCGGTCGCTTACTTCTTTGGCAGGGAGATCAGCCAGAAGGAGCACGTTCCGATCGGCCTGATCGATGCAACGTGGGGCGGAACGCCGGTAGCTTCGTGGCTCAGCCTGGACGGAATTGGCGCGGATGCATCGCTGATGCCGATCTTTGCGACGCGTGCGCGATTCGCGGATGAGCAGAGCAGGGCGGCCAGAGTGGAGGCTGCCGAGAAGCGAGAGGATGCGGCGGCGCTCGCTGCCCATCAGCCGCTGCCGAAACATTCTTGGCATCCCGACGAGACGTCCTGGCTGCCTGCAGCTTTGTTCAACGGAATGATTGCGCCGATGACACCGTATTCCATCAAGGGAGTGATCTGGTATCAGGGCGAGACCGACAGCGCACCGGCGACCGCGCCGATCTATGCGAGGTCTTTTTCGGCGATGATCGGGGACTGGCGGAGCCATTGGCAGGAGGGGAACTTTCCGTTCCTCTTTGTGCAGATCTCCAGCTTCCACTCTCCTGGTGAAGATTGGGGGATGGTGCGCGACCAGCAGCGGCGGACGCTGGCGGTGACGAATACGGCGATGGCGGTGTCGCTTGATGTGGGCACGCCGGACAATGTGCATCCGCCGGACAAGCAGACAGTTGGAGCTCGATTGGCGGTCGCGGCGCGCGGAATGGTCTACGGCGAGGCTGTGGATTACTCGGGACCGATATTCCGGCAGGCCACGCAGGATGGTGCAGGAATGCGGGTTTGGTTCGACCACGCTCAAGGCTTAACGGCCAAGGGTGGCGAGTTAGCTGGGTTTGAGGTTGCGGGGGCGGACAAGCAGTTTGTTCCGGCTATGGCCGTGATTGAAGGCTCGTCGGTCGAGGTAAAGAGTGCCGCGATAAAAAGTCCAGAATATGTGCGTTACGGGTGGCAAAACGTTACGAACGGCAATCTCTACAACGGCGCGGGGCTTCCGGCCTCTACCTTTACCTCGGAATAAGCAACGTAGTTTTTGAACGCGACAGGTGAGGCGGGTGTGGCCTCACTTGTCATGCCTCTTGACCCGCGCTGTATGCACAAACAAAAGTTGACACTATTCGCTTTATGTTGTGCTGTTTATGAGTATCTTGAACGACTTACGGGAAAGGTCTGGCGGGAGTGGGGGATTCATATCGGAGCGTAAATCACATAGAATGAATAGCTTGGATATGAGCCTTCACAATGTACCCCCAAATGTACCCCCACCAGAACAACGCTACCCCACTTTATACCCACAGCTACTCCGTCATAGACCTTGAGTCTGACCGCTATTCCCAAGTTCGGCCCTTCGGGTCCGAATTCGAACCGCTTGGATTGCTATGCTTGGGACATCCTACAAAGTACGACACGGGCGATGGGGGTAAATCGAATTGGAAAGTATCGATTACTGGCGGCTTTGCGATCATGTTTCGGTGATTCAGGCAGCTCTATTGATTGTGGGAGAAAGCGCGGACTCCGCGAACAACATCGGAGACTGGGAATACCACCATTACCCACAAGGATATTCCGCGGCTCTCGCAGCGCTTCAAGGTGCAATCCTATCCGGACGACTCAATGCAATGGTGCGCCGCGAAGCATCGAACATCGAGGGTATGGCGTTTCCGGACGGTCAACTTGTACAGCTTGCAGGTGGTGGGACACAGACTCTCGTTCGGCTAAAGCCGGATTGGTATGCCACGCTCATTGCGGTCGATGACCTGCGAGAGTGGCTCAGACAGCGTGGATTTTCAACTGGGTTTTTTTTCCCGGAGGAGCAGCCGACCGCTGCATACCTGAATCCGGAAGACCCTTGCTTTTCCCCGAAGCTATCCGCTGCCATCGGAGCTTGGCAAGCGGTCAAAGCAGACCCTGGGCTAACCCGCAATAAGAGCGTAAAGAGCGCACTTACAATTTGGCTCAATAAGCACGCGGCGAAATACGGACTGACGAAGGACGACGGCACTCCAAACAAGCAAGCTATTGAGGATGCCGCAAAGGTCGCAAATTGGGTCACAACTGGCGGAGCGCCGAAGACCCCCGAGGAATCCATCCCCCCATTGTGAAGGCGCGTCTTTGTTGGTGATAGTCGATCTTCACCCCTTACGAGACCTCCGATCGGCGAAATAATCCATCCCCCCATTCGCGCATTGTCGGGGATGAGTTTTCTAAACCCGACCATCTATTCACGACGTCGCTTTGGCTCTTGAATGAATTTAGTCCCACAACTTCCGGGACGAATTCACAGGAGCGACTAATGACCGACCAGCGATCCAATCGAGTAATGATTCTTCGTCGTAAGCAGGTGGAGAACCGCACGGGGTTGTCCCGTAGCACAATCTACCTCCGCGTCGCACAGGGCACGTTCCCCAAAGCCGTCTCACTTGGAGCGCGCGCGGTCGGATGGCTTGAATCAGAAGTTGACGAGTGGCTAAACGCGCGCGTTGAATTGAGCCGGGGTTAGCGTGAATACCGCTGATGGGGGGGCGGTCTCCCTAGTTTCCAGACCACTTCACGTTCCGGTAAACAGTCGGCTTGCGACGTTGGGCGAGGTCCGACGTGTGGCCGACTTGCTTCCGCATCCTGGACTTGTAAAATACGCGCGCGGCTATTCGACGCAAGAGTTATCAACCTTGAGCGACCGTGGAGAGTCTGTCTATGCCGACCCAATCACGATCACGCATGAAAACGTCATCCTCGAAGGGTATGCCGTGTGGCAACTCGCGAAGCTCCAAAACCGCGCAACTCTCACCTGCATCGTGCGCCATATGGATCACGAGGAATCATTGCTGCATCTGCTCGATAGGAATCGCGGGTCTAAGGGCTTAGGCGACTACGTTCGTATCCTGATGGCGCTTGAGCTGGAACCGTGGTTCAAAGAGCGCGCGAAGTCCAATCAAAGAGTCGGAGGACGCGAGAAGGGTTCGACACAATTGGCGGAAGCTGACAGGTTGGACGTGCGTATCGAAATTGCGCGCGCTGCCGGAGTCTCTGCCGGGAACATTTCGAAAGTGAAGAAAATCCTTCAGTCCGCAACACCAGAACTTCAATCAGCGTTATGCGCCGGGGAAATCAAAATCAATCGTGGGGCTGTATGGGCGAAGTCTGCCGCATCCACGCAGCTTCAATACCTCGCGAATCATCGAACGGAACGCGGCGTCCGACGAACGATCAATATCCTTCTACGGAAGCACGAAGTCCGCCATCCGCATATCTGTGAAGGTCTTCGCGAGATACAGCGGGGATTGACGAAGCTCCACGCCGACACTTGCCTCTTCCCGCTCTCGTCTGCCCTGTACGGCGTACTTAGGGAGGTCGATAGCCTTCTCGGTCGATCGGAGAGGCGGGACGGTGCAGCGTAGTGAACCGCTCAAAGACATCCTTGCGTCGAATCGACCGCTCTGGGACC
>NZ_DATKQC010000124.1:0-3576 GCF_035532915.1 Edaphobacter sp. | reverse complement strand
CTGCTGCCGATGGGAATCGTGTGGTGGATTCACCCGGGCTCCACATTCTCTGAACTCATCCTCGTAACTCTTGCCGTGCTGCTTGCCCCGCTACCAGCCCTACTCTATATGCGTCGCCAGCGTGCCCGGCTGCGTGCATGCGCAGCGAACGCCGAGGAAGAAGCGGCGAAGTTAAAGCTGCAATTGGATACGGTTCGGTTCCGCACGTCCCGCTTGCGGGAGGAGTTGCAGGCAGCCGACCGGCAGGCGCGGTTGTCGCACCAGCTCACCCTGCTGGGCCAGTTCACAGCCGGCTTCATGCACGAGTTCAACAATCCGTTGGCAATTGTGGTGGGCCGCATTGAAGTGTTGCTGGATGAACGCAAAGAAGACGCTGCCCTCTGCGCAGATCTTCAGCAGATGCTGAAAGAGTCCCGCTACATGGGCAGGATTGCGAGTACCCTGTTGCAGGCGCTGCGACGCGAGCGCGGCGGCGAAATTTTCGACCCCTCGATTCCGCAGAAGGCTTTGGAAGAAGCGCTGCAAGCTCTACGGCCGTCGGCCGACAGCCGCGGAGTAACACTGGTGGAGGAGGTCGCCGAAGCTCCTCTCGTGGATGTGCCTGAACACGTTGTCGGCGAAGTCGTCCGTGGTTTGTTGAACAATGCGCTGCATGCGCTGGAAGGGCGTAAGGACGCCATCATCTGGGCGCGGATAGAGCCCTATCGAACCGCTGGCGCGAAGGTCGTGTTGAAGATTGAAGACAACGGACCCGGAGTGCCAGAAAGTATTCGTGAACATCTTTTCGAGCCATTCGTCTCAAGCGGTGCCGGTCGCGAAAGACTAGGGCTGGGATTGTTTCTCGCCGCTAGTTTGTTGGATATGTACGATGGCCGAGTTCGTTATGAGACGAGAAACGACGGCGGCGCCAGTTTTGTCGTTGAGCTGCCCCCGGCGCGTTTTACACGTGGCCAACCGTATCATTGGTTTGTCGGAGGAGCAACAGAATGAGCCGCATTTATGTCATTGACGATGAAGCGGCCCTGGGAGAAAACATCCAACGGATGTTGCGCTCGTCGGCAACAACCATCTCCACGTTTACCGATCCGAAAATTGGACTGGACGAATGCATGGCCAGCCCGCCGGACTTGGTTCTACTCGACATTCGCATGCCGCAGATGTCCGGTGAAGAAGTTTTTGCTCGCCTGCACGAGGCCCATCCGGGACTTACGATCGTCTTTCTCACTGCATTTGGATCTGTCGAAGGCGCTGTTTTGGCAATGCGCAACGGCGCATTCGACTATTTGCAGAAGCCTTTCAAGCGAGAGGATCTTCTGCTGGTGGTGAAGCGAGCACTCTCCCATACCTCGTTAAAGCATGAAGTCGAAACTCTGAAGGATCGCCTGGAAGCGCTGGGCGAGGCGGATGCAGCGCAAACCCGCAGTGCCGCGATGCTGGATCAGATGGAAAAATGTCGTCGCGCCGCTGCAACCGACGCAACGGTCATGATTCTGGGTGAAAGCGGCACAGGCAAAGAGGTCATGGCGCGATTTATCCATCAGCAGAGCCGGCGAAAGGACGGCCCGTTCGTGCCAGTGGAGTGTAGCGCCATGCCGGGATCGCTGATTGAAAGCGAGTTGTTCGGCTACGAGCGCGGCGCCTTTACGGGCGCGGATCGCACCAAAAAGGGGCTGATCGAATCCGCGGACGGAGGCACGCTGTTTCTGGATGAAATCGGTGACCTGGGGGTGGAGCTGCAAACGCGCCTGTTTCGCTTTGCTGAAGAACGAGTGCTCCGGCGGCTCGGTGGTCTCACTCCAGTGCGCGTTGAGTGCCGCATCCTATGCGCCACCAACCAGGACTTGATGGCCAAAATCAAGGCCGGAACCTTTCGCGAGGAACTTTTCTACCGCTTGAGCGTGGTCACGGTGAAGATTCCGCCCTTGCGGGAACGTCCGGAGGACATCCAGCATCTGGCGCGCTTCTTCCTGGAACGGTTCTCCCGCCGCTACGGCAAGAGCCTGTCCGCTTCGCCGCGATTCTACGAGGCGCTGCTTTGCGAGCGGTGGCCGGGCAACGTGCGCCAACTCAAGAACGTCATGGAACGGCTGACTGCCTTGCATCCGGGCGGCGTGCTGGGGCCGGAAGATCTCGAAGAGGATTCTCCCAAGGTAGAAGCCGTCAGCAGCCTATCGGCGCTTCCCTGGAAGGATGCCCGGGAACAATATCTGTCGAGCTTTGAAGCATCCTACGCGCAAGCTGTCTTAACCCGTTGTGGCGGCAATGTGAGTGCGGCCGCACGAGAAGCCGGTGTCGATAGGAAGACATTTTACGCGCTTTTGAACCGAGAGAAAGAGCAGAAAGCTGGGGAATCCGCTCCCCAGCGGGAAGCAGAGAACGGGGAATGAAATCCCCACCAATGTCGAATCAGGCGCCGTAAGCCATTGCGAATAAAAGATATTTATTCTGGTCTCAGGCGTGCCTTAGGGAAAGGCAGGAGCCCTGCCCATGAAAGTCTTGACTCCAGGCCTGAAGGCGGCCCTGGCGCTGTTTTGCTTCGTCCTGCTGATGCCCCAACCAGGGAACGCGATTCCAGCGTTCGCCCGGAAATTTGGCGTCAAGTGTTACACCTGCCACACCATTCCCCCCGCGTTGAATAAGAACGGCTACATGTTCAAGCGTCTCGGCTACCGGATGCCGCCGGACGAGATGGACGGCACCAAGGCGGCGCCCAAAGTCAGCGCACTGGACAAAGACATCCGGTTCAGTCTCACCAATACTATGGCGCTCATCCTGCAGGCCAGCTTCACTGAGGACAAAACGGTGGCTGATCCAGGGTCCGTCACCTCCGCCTCTCCCGTTACCATGTGCCCCAGTGACACGCAGCTGTCCGCCTCCTGTTCCAGCTTCAACCTGGACGAAGCCGCGCTGTTTGATGTCTCGACTGTTCCGCTGACGGGCTTCTCTTACTTTGCGCACTATGAACTCTACCAGGATGGAGAGAGCGATCTGGAACAAGGCTTTGGTGTCTACACGGGCGGCCGGGCCAACAATAATTATTTCGTCAAGGTGGGCGAAATGCACATGCAGGAGGGAGAGGGAACACGCGCGGCCATGTTCTACAACCTGTTTCCCGACCCCTCATTTACACTCGCCAACGTCGATCCCCTCAACTTCTCGCTCGATCAGCATCCGGTCGGCGTAGACGCGGGATATACGCATGCCTCGAACTACTTCCAAAGGATCTTTGGGATCTCTGCAAAGGTGACCAACGGACTGAACGCCGACGGCAGCGAGATTATGAGCGGATCCACCAAAAATGCCAAGGACGTGTGGGCCGATGCCGATTACTGGTTTGGCCCTGACGGCGGCGTCACGGTGATGATGTACCGCGGGTCAAAAGACCAAATACAGAATGCGGGCGCCAGTAACGAATTCACCTATCGAACCAACATCTGGCGAGCCGGCGTCTTCGGCAACTATTTGTTCTTCGACAAGCTGGACATCCTCGGCGGCTACATGCGCAGCGAAGATGATTGGGAGTGGCAGCAGACCGGCCCTGCCTCGCACTATATCGCGAACGGCTACCGCGGCGAG
>NZ_DATKQC010000123.1:0-4534 GCF_035532915.1 Edaphobacter sp. | reverse complement strand
ACCCAGCGCGTCTTCGTCCCGCGAGCCGCCATCGCCGATCTCCAGCTCATCGCCGTCATCACTACCCCCTCACGCAAGAAGCCGCTGCCCGCGTCTGCCTCCCCCAGCCTGCAAAGCGAGCTCTTCAACGCGCCGCTGCCGCCCAATACCCGCCCCAATTAACGGCTTCCACATCTGTCCCGCTAAAACCGATTCGCAGACACTGCGCTAAAATTTAGTTTTAGGGCATGGCTTCAGCCGTGCCGCGATGCCTTATCTGCAAATCAGACACTTGCTCCTTGGGACGTTCCTTCATAAATCCCTGTCAAGCCCACATCTTCAAAACTCTCTGCGCAAATGCCATTAGGCATAACAAAATAAATAGCTTACAAGAGAAAAATAAATCTCCTCCTTCTGCAAATTAGTTCTCCTCCATTCGCTATACTGGAACAGAAGACAGTAAAGACGGCCCAGCGATAAAGCTGGGCCTAAACTATTTGCAATCAATACTTTGTATCTAACTAATTTGGAATCAAGACTTTAGAAACTAACCGCCATCGAATCAAGACTTTAGACCAACAGGTACGGGGGAGGTACCCTGCACAGGGAGGAGCAACGATGCCAGACCACAAGCGCGCTACAATCCCAACCATGAAGCTCGCCGACCTAGCCCAACGTCTCGGAGCCACCCTGCACGGCGACCCCACCGCGGAGATCACCGGAGTGTCCGCCATCGATACTGCCGCTCCGGGCGACCTCTCCTTCATCGCCAACCCCAAGTACGCCTCTCTCGCCCGCACCACCAAAGCGACAGCCGTCCTCGTCGAGCCCTCCTTCTCTGAAATCTCCACCGCCACCCTCCGCATCGACAACCCCTACCTCGCCTTCGCCCACGCCATCGAACTCTTCTACCACCCGCCAGCCTATGCGCCTGGCATCCATCCCACCGCCGTCGTCGCTCCCACGTCAAAGATCGGGGCCAACGCGCATATCGGAGCTTATGTCGTCGTCGGAGACCATGTCGTCATCGGCGACAACGCCATCCTGTTGCCCCACGTCGTCCTCTACCCCCACGTCCGCGCCGGCAACCACCTCTTTGCCCATGCCCACGCCGTCGTCCGCGAGCACTGCCAGCTAGGCGACAACGTCATCCTGCAGAACGGGGCCATCATCGGTGCCGACGGCTTCGGCTTCGCCAAGCAGGCAGGCGTGCCTCCCGGCAAAAGCTGGTACAAGATCCAGCAGTCCGGTCCAGCCGTTCTCGAGGACGCGGTCGAAGTCCAGGCCAACGCCTGCATCGACCGCGCCAGCATCGGCGAGACCCGCATCCACGCCGGGGCCAAGATCGACAATCTGGTGCAGGTTGGCCACGGCTCGACCGTCGGCAGCGACACCCTGCTGTGCGCCCAGGTCGGCCTCGCCGGATCGACCACCATCGGCCGGGGCGTCATCCTCGCCGGTCAGGTCGGCGTCGCCGGCCACTGTACGGTAGGCGATGGAGCCATCGCCACCGCTCAATCCGGAATTCCCGGCGACGTCGCCCCCGGCAAGATCGTCAGCGGTTATCCCGCCATCGACAATCGCCAGTGGCTCCGCTCGGTCGCCCTCATCAATCGTCTGCCCGAGCTTCTTCGCAGCCTCAAGTCACCAAAATAACCGCCGGGAGGATGGCCTCCGGCGATCGAAACGCATCAAAATATGTAGCTGATGGTCAATCCACCTGAGACACACAACGGCGATAACTCCATGTCGTTAAACCCTCCCCGCGTTCGCGTCCTTCTGCTCGACGACGAGCCCGACAACCTGTTCCTGCGCGCCACCATCCTTCGCCAGCACGGCTACGACTGCGTTCCCGCCTCCACTATCGACGAGGCAATCGCACTCTTCAACAGCATCGACATCGCTGTACTCGACTACCACCTCGGAGCCGGGCAGTTCGGCACCGAAGCCGCTACCCTGCTGCGACGCAGCCGCCCCTACGTTCCGATCATCATCCTCTCGGCCACCCTCGAACATTTCTTCGGCGGCGCCGAGGACATGCACCTGCTCAAAGGCCATAGTTCGGTCGAGGACATCCTCTCCGCTCTGAGTTCGCTCGAAGCGAAACGCCGCGGCGCTCCCGTTGTCGTCGACGCGCGCGACTTCTTCTACTCCCGAATCGCCATGGCCATCGGCTCAGACGTTCTGGTGCAGATCTTCGACAGCCGCAGCATCTGGCTCTACTGCAACGACTCCGCAGCCGAATACCTCGGCCAGCCTCGCGACTGGTTCGCCGGCCGCAGTCCCGCCGTCGAGATGCCTACGCTGATGCGCGACTGGAGCAACATCATCCAGACCGTTGCCCACGCCCGCGAGACCTATATCGACCGCACCCACCGCGGCCTACTCAACATCCCAAAGCCTACCGAGCAGAACATCACCTGGAGCGTCCTGGCCTTCCCTATCACGCTGCACGACGACCGCAACGGAGTTGTCCTCACTGCACGCATCCTCGACCGCTCCCCCGCAGCCTTCGCCTAATGCTTCGTCGGAGCGAGCACCCGGGGCAGATAGAAGCGGAAGAACTCATCGGAGCTGGAGCGTAGACAAACCTTGGCATTCGACGCGCCCTCTTCAGGAATCGTCATGCCGCTGTCATCAACGCGAATGCGCATCGGAGTCGTTGGGCAAAGCGCAGGATCGACCGCATAGGCAACCGCCATCGCGTCGAAGAGCGTAGGCGTCTCACTTCCCCACTGCTTGTACAAAATGGCAAGCTGGTCCGTCAGCCGCGAACCATGCCCAAAGACAGCTTGACGCTTCGCCGCATCGAGCTTCAGGATCGTCGCATCCAGCGGCATCACGAAGATAGGCACGCCGGATGCGAACAACTTCTGCGCCGAGCGAATATCCATCTTGATGTTCCACTCCGGCTCCGGCACTTTATTGTTTCCATAACCCTGATGGATCGAGCCGCCCATCAACACCACACGCTTCAGCTTGCGAAAGGTCGCGGGATCGCGGTCGATCATCGCTCCAATGTTGCTCAGCGGTGCAATGGCGATCAGCGTAATCTCACCCGGCGATCTGCGGATGAGGTCCAGAGAGGTGCTGATTGCATCGGGATACGGATGCGAAGGCTCAGGCTGCTGCTCGGCATAAGCGCGCTGCGTGAAGACGTTGGTAGTGCGCGTAGTCACCCCCTGCGCTACCGGGACCTGCGGCAATCCAGCATCGCGCAGAAAATGCTCCAGCAGCCGGGCACGCAAATGCGTGTCGCCGTACCCTGCATCGATCTGTAGGACCTGAAGCTCCGGACTGCGAAATGCCAGCGCCACGGCAAACGCATCGTCGATGTCGTCCCCAATATCCGTGTCTAGGATGACCTTCTGCTTCGCAACGGGACGCTGCGCAACTGCATGGTGACCGCCAGACACAAGCAAGCCGAGCGCGACTGACGAGAGAATGTGCCTGACCTGCATCCGAAGGCCCTCGAAGTTCTGAAGAAATCCTACCAGCGCACAAACCTGTATCAGCAACCAATGGCGAGATATCTATCCTGTTACCCTTGAACCATGCGTCCGTTCCGCATCCTTGTCTTCCTCGCCTGCCTGCTAGCCGTCACCGGCTGCCACTCCGCCCATGTACAGGCGACCGTCAGCAACCACACCAGCCAGCCGATCATTCTGCTCGAAGTAGACTACCCCAGCGCCAGCTTCGGCACTCAACTGCTCGCTCCAGGCGCGGACTTTCATTACCGGTTCAAGGTGCTCGGTACCGGCACAATGCAGCTCACCTACACCGACTCGTCCCACCACGATCACAAGTCGAAAGGACCCTACCTCGACGAAAAGGCCGATGGCCCGGTTCAAATTACGATTGCGGCTGACGGCGTCCACTGGCAGACCAGCCCCAAGACGACCATGCAGGCACCTCCCGGCTCCTAAGCGCGAGCCTCACCGGAGAGACCTTAGAAGTGGTCTCATAAACGTCTGAGGAGCATATGGACGCAAGCGAGTTGGACGAATCCGAGGAAGTTTTCGATGTGGAACTCCCAACGCGTGACGAGCCTGCGGAAGTTGTGCATCCAGGCGAAGAGTCGTTCGACCTTCCAGCGTTTCTTGTAGCGGCGGAGCTTCCTCCGATCTTGCGTTTTGCCTCGGTTGCGGCGGTTCGGGGCGATCATCTCGATGCCATATTCGCGTTTGAGTTGCTGATCGAGCTTGTCCGAGTCGTACGCCTTGTCCCCGATCAGTCGGGCAGGGAGTTCGTCGAGAAAGCTTCCGGCAAGAACTTCCTCAACAAGCTTGCACTCGGCAGGCGAAGCGCTCGCGACAGATACGGCGAGAGGAAGACTGTTAGCAGCGGCGATAGCGACGATCTTCGTGCCCTTGCCCCGCCGCGTGGGACCGACCGCGAAGCCCCCTTTTTAGCGCTCGCGAAGGTGGCATCGACGAACGCTTCTTCCAGGTTGAGCTTGCCCTGTTCGTAGAGCAGCCGCGCCAGCAGGCGCAGCGCCTCTTCGAGCTTGCCGGTGCGGATCCACTGCTGAAAGCGGCGATGACAGGTCTGGAAC
>NZ_DATKQC010000122.1:0-2516 GCF_035532915.1 Edaphobacter sp. | reverse complement strand
CCCGCTTGACAACAACATCGTCGAGCGGTCATTAAAGCGCGCGGTTCTTCATAGAAAGAATGCGTTGTTTTATCGCACCTTGAACGGAGCGCAGGTCGGCGATCTGTTCATGAGCCTGATCCACACATGTCAGTTATGTGGTGCCAATTCCTTCGACTACCTGGTCGAGTTGCAGCGCCACGCTCGCGAACTTGCCGCCTGTCCAGCTGAATGGATGCCGTGGAACTATCGCCAGACTCTGGCTCGAATCGGGGTCCCCGCTTCGGCAGAGTTATGATGAATCCCTGATGGCCGGAAAGGATAGTCTGCGGCCATCATCAGGGAGCATCGTGAAGTGCCCGTAAAACAAGGGTCCGTCATCAAGAAATCCGGAAGGGTTTTTGGCCAGGGGCAAAAGTCCGCCAAAACGATCCGCGTTGGCCTCTATGCGCGTGTCTCCACCCTGGACCAGCAAACACTGCCCATGCAGAATCGCGCCATGCGCGAGTATGCCGCCCGGCGCGGCTGGGCCATCGCCCTGCAGGTGAAGGAAGTCGGCTCCGGTGCAACCCAGCGTCAACTGCGGGAGAAGCTGCTGGAAGCGGCGCGGCGGCGGGAGATCGACGCCGTGCTAGTGTGGAGGCTGGACCGATGGGGAAGATCTGTCACCGACTTGCTCGCTACACTGCAGGAACTGGAACATCTCGGCGTCGGCTTCGTCTCGCTGACCGAGGCGCTGGACCTGACCACCCCAGCTGGTCGCGCGATGGCAGCGCTACTGGCAGTGTTCGCCGAGTTCGAAAGAGAGATACTGCGGGAGCGAGTACGGGCCGGACTTGCTCATGCCCGACAGAACGGCAAGCAACTGGGCCAACCCGCAACCGCAGCGCTGCATACCAAAGAGGTTCGCAAACTACACCGCTCCGGCCTCAGCAAATCCGAGATCGCCCGCCGCCTCAACATCGGTCGCACTTCCGTGCGCCGTATCCTAACATCGGAAAAGAACTGACATGGCAACGAAGAAGATCGCGAATCCGCAGGACATCTATCAAATCAAGGTCACTCTGCTCGGGACCAAACCGCCCATCTGGCGCCGGCTTCTTGTTTCCACGGCCATGACGCTGGCGCAGTTGCACGATGTACTGCAAATCGCAATGGGATGGCAGAACTGTCACATGCACGAGTTCCGTATCGGCCGCCGGTACTTCGGTAGGCCCAGTCCCGAAGAGCGGCTCATGGGAGTGACTCCAACAGAAGACGAGCGCAAAGTGAGCCTCTCTGCTCTGCTCGGCAAAATCGGCGCGAAACTGACTTACACATACGATATGGGCGATAGCTGGGAACACAGCATCGTTTTGGAAAAAGGGATCCCGGCAGACCCGGCTGCCCAATACCCGGCCTGTATCGCTGGCCAACTCGCGTGCCCGCCCGAGGACTGCGGTGGAATCCCTGGCTACTACCACCTTCTGGAAGCGATCGAAGACCGAAACCACCCGCAACACGATGAGCTGTATGAATGGGTCGGCGAGCATTACGATCCGCGGATCTTCTCCGTGGACAAGATCAATGGGCGTCTCGCAAGGACATCCCAAAGCAAAAAGTCTCGCCAGCGGTAGCTCGCTCTGTGACTACGCAGCCTTGCCGAAAAGACACAATGTAATCGGCCCCTTCGCGGAGGTTCTTTGCAGCCATATCGTCGTCGCCACAATGTCTCAAAACAATACCTAACGTGTTTAGGTATGCGCAAAGAACGGGCAGATACTCGGGGTCCTGTGCGCTGAGTTCTCGAAGAAGCCCGACCGCCTCCTGCGAACTCTGGAGGGCTTCGTCGAAAGAGCCAATGGATACCAGCATACGTGCCAAATTATCCGAGGTCATTGCAAGGTATGACAGAAACGGAGTTCGATTGAATGTCGTAAGTGTTCTGAACAGATAGGAAGCACGCCGGGCGGTAATGACTGATTCTGGATATAAGCCCATATCGTGTTGGGCATGAGCTAAATCACTCAAAAGCATAGATATCTCCACGATGAAGTCCACCGCTGAGATTTCCTTGTTTTCCATCAAAAGACATAGCCGGGAATCAATGTTTTCTCGGACTGAAAGCGCATAAGGGCGCAGGACTACCGATGTGCTAGGCAGCGCGTTGCTAATCGTCCGGAGGAGACCGAGATCGTCTGCCTCGCCTTTCTCCACGACCAACCCGAGCCAACTGAGAGGGCCTACGATAGATGTGCTCTGAGCGGAGCTGAAGTCCTGCGCGGCGCGGATGAGAAACTGAACCACCTTAGTTGGCCGACACTGAGAGGCGCGTAGAATGCTCGCCCCGCCCTGATCACCCAGCTGCGTCAATTGGTCTACGACAAAAGCCTCACCAATGATATCGGGCTCGATTGCTCCAAGCTGATCGCCATCCTTTCCCGGAAGCCAGGCCCCAAGCCTTACCAAAAAGCCGCTCGGGTTGGCCACCGAACCAAGGTGCAGTATTTGAGATTCCTTCGTCAGGGCTGCGTGGGCGTCGTCGCGTCTTAGTCCCG
>NZ_DATKQC010000121.1:0-26811 GCF_035532915.1 Edaphobacter sp. | reverse complement strand
TTATGCCGAATCTGCGCTACCCGTTCTCCGATTCGGGCTGAGATGCCCAGCTCTTCGTTCAGCTCGCGGATCAGGGCCTCTTCGGGGCCTTCGCCCGGCTCGATCTTGCCGCCGGGGAACTCCCATTTCAGGCTCATTGGCTGGTCGGGCTTGCGCTGGCAGATAAACACCTCGGTGCCCCCCGCGCCTTCACGCAGGATCAACGCCGCCACCACCAGCCGCAAAGGCTTTGGCTGCGCCGTCTCAACCCGTTCCTCCAGCTTACGAATGGAATCTTTCACTTAACTACAGTTTAGACTCTCGCGGCACCTAAATGCTTCGTTCGCAATATTTAGCTGGCGGGTGCGACCGATGCCGGGTAGTAGACAGGCCAACCCTCGGCTGCGCTGCGCTCTACCAGCGCTGGGGTTGGGTTTACCGGGAACGCCCGTCGCGCAATCGCCAGCATGGCGGCATCGTGCACCGAGTTGCCGAAGACCGCGTCCGGAGGGGTAATTCCCACGCGCGCCAGCGAGGCTACCTTGCCCTCGTCGGTGGGCACATCGCAGATCGTCTCCGTGACCAGACCGTCCTTCACCGTGACGCAGGCTGCCAGCACCCGGTTCGCCGGAATCCCAAACCGCTGGACGCCCTCTTCGATGACCCAGTCGCAGGTCGAACTGACCGCCCAGATATCCACATTGCGGCGGCGCAGTTCGGCCACCAGCTCCAGCATCTCGGGAAAGATATTTTGCTCGATCTTGCTCTCGAAGAACTTTTTGGCAGCGCGTCGCATCTCGTCTTCGCGCAGGCCCTGGTAGAGCTGCACCATCTCGCCGCAGATGGCAATCTCGGAGACCTCGCCGCGCTTGTAGCCGCGGTAACGCCCGTCGATCCAGTCGGTCGCCTCGCGGGAGACCAGCCCGGTCTCGATGGTCCAGTTCATGAACGACGACCCGGCATCGCCCGACCAAAGCGTTCCGTCGCAATCGAAGACGGCGACCGCGGGGGAGAGGTCATAGACGGCCGCATGAAACTCAGCGGTGCTCAAACGATGGGTCAATAACGTGTTGCCTGGCTTGCTCAAGAGAATACTCAACTTTTCTGCGCACGAGATCGCGCACGATTCATTCAATCATTTTGAAGTTAATTAGATTTTACAATTCGGGCCTGTGGCTACCGGCAAAGATTCAGTGAAATTGGTTCTGGCGGGTCGAGGCGATAAACAGCAAAAGCGGATGCTCCGCCTTCGGCGAAGGATGACAAATCAGGGCGGGGAACGTCATACTGCTCTCTAAATCGGGGGCAAGCCGTTGACGATGGTCACGCCTGCCGGCGGGTGGAAGATGAAATCTTCATTTTTTACTGGAACATTTTCTTCTATTCCACTAAAAGAAAAGGCAGTTACCGACCCGTCACGCTCTTCAATCTGCATCTGCTGAATGGTTCCGTTCGAGCTCACGCCCAGCGTCAACGCCTTGACTCGTTGCGACATGCCTTTGGGGACGCCGCTGATCTTGTAGCCTGAGCCGTCCGGCGTGACGGTCAGGTTGTCCAACTCTTTCTGAAGCTGCGTATGGCCAAGCAGGAAGCGCAGGGGGGAACGCAGATCGTCGAGCTGCTTCGCCGGAATTCGCTGCGTCTGGGTGTCGCCCGGCGTATAAAACCAGGCATATTTGCCGTCGAGCACGAATACCTTGCCGACCGGCTGATCGTAGTTCCAGCGCATGCGGCCCGGCTTTTTGAGCAGCAGCGTTCCCGATTCGGTGCGGTCCATTCCCATGCCGGTGTAATGCTCGGTGTAATGGGCGCGCAGCGAGGCCAGGTGGTTGTAGTGGTTGTCCACCTTGCGAATAAGCGCGGCATTGTCCAGCGCAAACAAAGGGCTCGCGCAGCAGACGAACAGCAGGAGAACGGTCTTCTTCAGCATTATTGGATGGGCTGGGTGCAGTTCGTTCCGCCGGTGGGGTCCTGGCGGATGGCGTTGTTCTCGTCGGAGCAGTAGCCGTTATCGCCGGTCTTGCCGACTGCGTCGGGTACAGCCGTGATCTCGAACGATGTAATCATGTCCTGATTGTTGATAGTGACTTTCTGGCAGTTGGTGATGGCGAAGGTATAACCCGCCTTATGTCCTGTCGCCAGGTCCGGCGTGAGCAATTGCGCTGCCTGCGGCGTTGGCGCACCGGACTTGGGATCGCCGCCCATGGCTGCGAGAGAGCAGGCGAACCCGTTTGCCGGATAGGCGGAGTTGTACTGCAGTTCAGCCTGTCCGATGGTGCGGACGGAGTTGATGGCCGAGGTCTGGTTGCCGGTTTTCTTGAGCTTCAGCAGTTGGGGAACGGCGAGCGTCATCAGGATCAGCATGATCGACATGACGATCAGCAGTTCAATCAGCGTGAAGCCTTCTTCGGTCCGTCGTGCAGTCTGTACCCGTTCCAGAACGGTCGTCTTCACTATCAATTTGGTCATCAATTCCTCGGCCAAGCGTAATCCCGTATTCCAACGTCGAACAAAACTCTATCAGACTCAGCAGGCCAAATCTTCCCGCTCGACCTTCATCTCGCCGAGATTGCCCAGCAGCGTCAGCGCAATGGCCTCGGGCCGGAACAACTCCTGCGCCAGCGACTGAATATGCGCCGGAGTGACCGCGTTGATCTCGCGGGTAATCTCATCCACGTCGAAGAAACGCCCAAAGTACATCTGCTGCCGTGCCAGGTTCGCCATCCGGCTGCCCGAGCTTTCGAGGCCAATCACGATGTTGCTCTTCAACTGGTCCTTGGCCCGCTTCAACTCGCCATCGCTTACGGTGTTTTCTTTCAGACGGCGCAACTCCTGCATGGTAAGCTGCAAAACCTGTTCGGTCTTGTCGACTGCGGTTCCGGCGAAGATGCAGAGGGAGCCGGTATCGCGGAAGGGGTTCATCTCGGAGTAGATCGAATAGGCCAGCCCGCGATCTTCACGGACGGTCTGGAAGAGCCGCG
Source organism: Edaphobacter sp. (assembly GCF_035532915.1). Classification (GTDB taxonomy): domain Bacteria; phylum Acidobacteriota; class Terriglobia; order Terriglobales; family Acidobacteriaceae; genus Edaphobacter. The sequence continues at coordinate 23,851 of NZ_DATKQC010000121.1, read as the reverse complement.
AGCTCATGCCGCCGCCCAGCATCGTGTTCAGCAGGTAGATCCCATAGCGGTCGGAGTGGTTGACCGGAGGGGCGGGAACGCCGAGGCAGAGCTGCACCTGTTCGAGCGACTTCTTGCGCTTGAGGGTGATGTGGGGCGTCGCCACCGGGAGGGGATGCCTGGGCAGCAGGCTGTCGCTGCTGGCGGCCAGCGAGCTGAACTGCTGCTCTACCTGAGCGACAAAGGCGTCGTGGTCGAGGTTTCCTGCCGCCGAGAAGACCATGTTGCGAGGCGTGAACCGGCTGGCGTAGAAGTCGAAGATGATCTGCTGATTGAAGCTCGAAACTGTCTTTTTTGTGCCGAGAATGGGGCGGCCCAGCGGGTCGTTCTTCCAAAAGTTCTGGGTGAAGACCTCGTGGACGAGATAGTCGGGGTTGTCTTCGTCGATCTTGATCTCTTCGAGGATGACGCCCTGCTCGCGCGCCAGATCTTCCGGCGTAAACGTCGGGTGGAGCACAAGATCGGCCAGGACATCGAGCGCTGGAGTCACGTTCTCGTCCAGCACCTTAATGTTGAAGCAGACCATCTCCTTGCCGGTAAACGCGTCCAGATTGCCGCCGATCGTGTCGACTTCGCGGGCAATCTGCTTGGCCGACCGGGAGGTCGTGCCCTTGAACACCATGTGCTCTACAAAGTGCGAGACGCCGTTGACGGCGGCCTCTTCGTCGCGCGAGCCAGTCCCGATCCAAACTCCCATCGAGATGCTGCGCAGATGGGGCATTGCCTCCGTCAGTACGGTCAGTCCGTTCGACAAAACGGTCTTGCGGATATTCCGTGCGACGGCATTTCTCGTCAAGCCACTATCTTCAACCAGGGTAACGGACATGAATCTCCTTACCCTCCATTGTTTCACAGCAGGGAGGGAGATTGGTCGCCCGGGGCTGGCCGGAGTAAACTAGGGAGAGCCCGCCAGAAGTCGCGCCATTTCCCTATGTTGAACAAAACAAACATCGAAGCCGAAGCCACCCCGCAGCCCAAACCGCTCTTCGGCCTGTCCCTCGACGAGTTAGCCAGCCTGATGGAGGCCCATGGCCAGCGTCCCTACCGGGCAGCGCAGTTGGCCGAGGCAGTCTACCGCCAGCGCGCCGCCAGCCTTGACGACATTACGACGCTGCCTGCCGAGTTGCGCGAGAGCTTCGCCGCCGAGGGCTACGCTATCGGTCTTCCAGAGATCGTCCAGACCGCCCGTTCCGTTGATGGCACCGAGCGCTACCTCGTCCGGATGGCCGACGGCGAGACCGTGGAGACGGTCTGGATGCCGGATGGTGACGGCGGCGAGCGAGGCGACGGCTCCGTGGCCGCTGAAGAAGAAGAGGGTGAGGACAAGGCGGGGAACACGGCCAACTTTCCCTATCGGCGGGCTACGATCTGCATCTCGAGCCAGGTGGGCTGCGCCGTCAACTGCCAGTTCTGCCTTACGGCAAAGTTGGGCATCCGCCGGAATCTGACGCCGGGCGAGATCGCAGGACAGGTCGCCGCTGTGCTCAACCGGCATCGGCTCGACCTGGGCAGCAGCCGCGGCAACCCCAGTCCGGCGCGTATCAATCTCGTCTTTATGGGCATGGGCGAGCCGTTTTTGAACTACGCCAACTTCATGGCGGCTGTCCGGCTGCTGGTCTATATGCGGATTCCGGAGTCGCGCATGACCGTCAGCACGTCGGGCATCCTGCCGGGAATTCTCGACTTTGCCAAGGAGGCGGTGCGTCCTAAGCTCGCCGTCAGCCTCAACGCGCCCAACGACGTGATTCGCGAGTCCATCATGCCGATTACGCGCAAGTGGAATATCGCGGCACTGTTTGAGGCGCTCGACACCATTCCGCTGCGAAACCGGGAGTGGATCACCTTCGAGTACGTCATGCTGGGGGGGATCAACGACTCGCTGGCCGACGCCGAGGAGCTGATTGCGCTGGTGCGTAATATGCGCTGCAAGATCAACCTGATCGTCTGGAACTCCGGCCCTGACATGCCTTACCATGAGCCGACTCAGGCAGGGGTCTACGCCTTCCAGAAACGCATTATGGATGCCGGAATCCCGGCCTATATTCGCCGTCCACGAGGCCGCGACATCTATGCCGCCTGCGGACAACTTAAGCGGACGGTGGAGTCAGACCCCTTACCCGCGCCTCTAGTCGAGATTTCGTCTGCGGCCACTCTTCGCGGATGATCGAAAACCAGACGCTGTGCCGCTGCGACCCGTCCGGCATGATGTAGTGGTTGCGAAATCTGCCCTCTTCCACCGCGCCGATCTTACGCATGGCTTTTTGCGATTGCAGATTTTCATGATGCGTCTTGAGTGCTACCCGACGCAGGCCAAGCTGCTCGAAACCGTAGGTAAGCTGCAATAGCTTTGCTTCGGCGTTGAGGCCTGCTCCGTGAAACTCCGGTGTGAGCCAGGTGTGTCCGAGTTCGGCTGTCTGATGCGCTGGTTCAAAATCGAAGAACCGCGTGCTGCCAATGATCCGGTTCTCCGACTTCAAAACCGTGACCCAGGGCAGAGTGGTGCCGGCTTCCTGCAGTCGCAGGGCTTTTTCCGCCCACTCGCGCAGGTCGGCTGGGGTTTTGATGGAGACAGGCATGTAACGCCAGATCCGGTCATCGAAGGCCACTTTTTCGAGGCTGGCCAGATGTTCCAGCGTCATCGGCTCCAGCCTTATCCTCGTTCCTTCCAGCACCGGTATCTCGATCATCGCTATGTCTTCTCCTTCAAATCCGCGCACGCCCGCAGTTCCAGGAGGCTCTCCGCCACGCGGTCATAGTCGTGTCTCAGAACATCGCCTTCGTGCACAAAATTTCCCGTCAGGGGCTCGACCCCTAATGCCTTCACCCGCTCCAGATCGGCCTCGATCGGCTCCTGACCCTCGCGTGCATATTGCTCCAGCCGGGCAGCGGAGATGGGCGCGGTATTGATCAGCGCGTAGTCGAAGATCGGGGACTTTGTCGCCCCTGCATGTTGCAGGATTTTTTCGATATGCTGCGAGGCAGACAGCCCCAGCGACTCATTCGCCTGCGTCATCAGGTTGCAAATGAATACCTTGGTTGCCTTCGAAGCTGCCAGCGCCTCCGGCACTCCGCTGACCAGAATGTTTGGAATGAGCGAGGTATAGAGCGAACCCGGTCCCAGCGTGATGACGTCGGCGTGGGCAATCGCCTCCAGCGTTTCGGCCAGAGGATGAGCCGTCGCCGGTTCGAGCATCAGCTCCACAATGCGCCGCTTGCTGGCTGTGATGCTGGTCTCTCCGCGTACCACGGTGCCATCGTCCATCCGGGCCGCCAGGGTAACGTTGGTGTTGGTCGCGGGGAAGATCTTGCCCCGAATCGCCAGAATCTGGGACGACATCTGCACCGCCTGCGCGAAGTCTCCGGTAATGTGCGACAGCGCGGCGACAAACAGGTTGCCGAAGCTATGGCCATTGAGCTCGCCCTGGTGGAACCGGAACTGGAACAGCTTCGAGAGCAGGTGTTCGTCTTCCGAGAGCGCGACCATGCAGTTGCGGACGTCGCCGGGAGGCAGCATCTTGAAGTCTTCGCGGAGACGTCCGGACGAGCCGCCATCGTCGGTCACGGTCACGACCGCGGAAAGCTCCCGGATGATCCATCGCGTATCGGTGCAGGGAAGCGCCGGGCTATCGATCTGCTCCGGCGTTCGTGGCCGCTTGCGGCGCTCGCGCATGGGGACGTAACGCTTTAGCCCCCGCAACAGGGTTGACAACCCGGTGCCGCCGCCCATCGCGACGACTCGAAGCTCTTTAGGAATTTCGCGGTTCATCGACTCCATGCACGGCTCTCCTACTGAATTCTCTGACGTGATGAGTTTAGCGGGTTGGCCCGAAAATCTATTTGAGAACCGACCTGGCGGGTTATAGTTGTTCCCCTCAGGGTGTAGTGATGCAAGCCCGGAAGAAACGCAGATTCCCTTCGGGAATGACAACAAATACGGCAAAGATGATCGGATAAAGTGTTACACCTGTGGGAGGATTGCTCTAAGGCGGTTATACCTCGGGATAGAGCAACTCCGTAAAACGTGGGTCGTCGGCCATGTCCTGAAAATCGGAGTCGCCACGTGCCTGAATGCGATTCTTCGGATTCTGTCGAATTGCCTCGGTGAGGTGTTCGAGACAGGTGTGGGAGTCGCCGGTCATGCTCGACAGCACGGCCAGACCGTAGAACGCATAGTCGGCCTTGTCGTCGTGCTTCAGGATCGTCTTGAACTCTTCGCGCGCATCTTCATAGTGGCCATCGTTCAACAGCGAGACGGCATAGTCATAGCGCTCTTCGTTGCTCTTGAAGCTGGTCTTGCCTTTGCTGACCTGCAGCAGGCACGCGTTGATGTACATACGGATGCGGTCCGCAAGCTCGCCTGCGCCTGCGGCCAGCATCTTGTCGAAGGCAGCGTGGGCCTTGTCGTACTTGCCTTCCTGCATCAACCGCAGTGCGGCTTCGTAATGGGCCAGTGCCTGCGCGCGCGCAGCGTCGTTGGGGACGGGGAGAACGCCAGCCAGAGTTTTGGGACGCTTTGAAGATGAGGAGGATGGTGCGGGTGCAGCCTTTGCCTGAGTCATTGATAATCCTGTCGCCGGATGGCGCTCCCAAGACTCCCGACGTTCCGGAGAGCCAGTTCCTGCAAATCATGTTGTCTCGGTTTTATACCCACCTATGAGCACAAGGTCAACTACCCGTCAGGGTCATCCGGCCTCGGCTTTTGCCGGGCTGGCAGCGCGGTAGATGATGGGATTCAATTCGGGGTCGTTGTACATCTTCATCTGGCGATAGAGCTTGAAGCGTCGCGTCCCGGCCAGCACCTCGGCCCACAGGGCGTCGAGGCACCCTGCCAGGTCGTTGCGCTGCTCCTTTAACACCGCCAGGCGCGCCTCATTTTTTTGACGATGCGCCTCGGTCGCAGACTCCCGCCGCGTCTCATCTTCGGTGTGATAGATCTTGAGCGCGAGAATCGAGAGCCGGTCGATGATTAAGCCCGGCGTCTCCGAGTGCAGGGGGGCGTTGATGTTCTGGTCACCCGCCAGCTCCAGCAACTGGGCGTCGAGCTTCTCCACCAGATCGTTTCGTCGCTGGTTCAAGCGGTCGATCGCATGTTTGACGGCGGCAATTTCTGCATCAGACGCTCCCGGGTCGCGGGCCTTATCTTCTTCGTGCCACAGGTCGAAGTTAGCCCGGTGCTGTGCCTCGGCGATTTGCATGAGGCTGTCGGCATGGACCGCCTCTTTTGTTTCGTGCCACATCCTCGTTCTGTCGTCCTGCATCGCGGCAATCGCAAAAGCACTCAACATGCTGAACTCCATCAACAAAAACTGTATCAGGCTACTGGCGGGGTTGCAGCATTGCCTTGAACCAAGCAGACTAAAGTCAGACTATGCCATCCTCGACAAAACGGGTTCTGATCTACCGCCTCGGCAGCCTCGGAGATACGCTTGTCGCGCTGCCCGCGCTTCACCTTGCCGCCCGGGCCTTCCCCAATGCCGAACGCCGCATGCTGACCAACTTTCCGGTCAACGTCAAAGCACCGCCTGCTGCCGCCATCCTCGAGAACAGCGGCCTTGTGCATGGCTATTATCGCTACGCCGTGGGCACGCGCAGCCCTCTCGAACTGCTGGCGCTGTGGTGGCAGATTGTTCGCTGGCGCCCGGAAGTGCTGGTCTATATCGGAGGAGCGCGAGGCGTTGAGTCGGCGCGCCGCGATGAGAAGTTCTTTCGCCTGTGCGGCATTCGGCGCCTCATCGGAATTTCCGTGACCGAAGACATGCAGAAGAATCGCTGGCAGGAGTCCGAGCAGGCACTCGAGCCTGAAGGTGAGCGGCTGGCACGGAACCTCGCTGAGCTTGGAGATGCCCGGCTCGACGACTCCGAGAGCTGGGACCTTCGACTGACTGCGGAAGAGAAGGCCACCGCTGTGGAGGTGCTTCGTCCGGCAGGCGAACTTCCTATTGTTGCCGTGAGCGTAGGCACGAAGGTTCAGTCGAAGGACTGGGGTCGCGACAACTGGCGCGCCCTGCTCGCCAAGGTGGCCACGCTCTATCCCGGGCATGCCCTGACCCTCAGCGGATCTCCGCCCGAGAGCGAGGGCAGCGAGTTTGCTGCCGACGGGTGGCGCGAAGCGGGTGGGGGGCCGGTCATTAATTTGTGCGGCAAGCTCACGCCGCGAGAGAGCGCCGCAGCTTTTGCTCATGCCCGGCTCTTCATCGGACACGACAGCGGCCCCATGCATCTTGCCGCCGCCGTGCAGACTCCGTGTGTCGCCATCTTCGCTGCCCGTAATAAGCCCCGGGTCTGGTTTCCCTATGGCAAGGAGCATCGCGTCGTCTATCACCAGACCGATTGCTGGGGCTGTGGACTGGAGACCTGCATCGTCGAGCAAAAAAAGTGCATTACATCGATTTCGGTCGATGAGGTGTTGGCTGAAGTGCGGGCTCTTCTGGGCTGAAATATTCGCTCACCCCCCTGCCGCTTCGACGTTTTCGTCCTTTCATAAGAAGATGCGATGATGGAAGATAAGGAGCTCTCCCATAACAATGTTGCCCGAACTCCACTCTGTTCTGAACCTTCTCGAAGGTGGCTTCGGCCAACTTAAAGTATTGGTCATAGGCGACATCATGCTCGACCGCTACATTCACGGCGATGTCGACCGCATCTCTCCCGAGGCACCGGTTCCGGTCATTCGACACGCCCAGCGCTACGAACGAGCGGGCGGGGCCGCCAATGTGGCGATGAACCTTGCCGGACTTGGCTGCCAGGCGATCCTGAGCGGCTTCTGGGGAAGCGACATGGAGCAGGGCGAACTTGCGGCCATTCTCGACCGTGCCGGCGTTGATACCGTTGGCGTCGTATCCAGCTCTCAACCGACTATCTCCAAGACGAGGATCGTTGGCCGCAACCAGCAACTGCTCCGGCTCGATATTGAGAGCCGTGACGCGCCGCCGGAGATTGAATCCAGAAGGCTTATCGACCGCGCCACGGAACTGGTCAGCAAGGTCCACGCGGTGGTGCTCTCGGACTACGCTAAAGGCGCACTGACCAACCAGCTTTGCGCTGCCGTGATTAATGCCGCTCGCATCGCCAAGATTCCTATTCTGGCCGATCCGAAGACACCTGACTTCAGCAAATACAGGGGCGCGACCACCGTCTGCCCAAACCTTGGCGAGCTTTCCCTTGCCACCGGCATTGCGGCACACCAAACCGACGCCGTCCTGACCGCTGCTCAACCGCTGATCTCCGATAATGATTTTCAATATCTGACGGTCACCATGAGCGAGAAGGGAATCACGTTGCTTCGTCGCGACAGCAGCTTTCATTCTCCAGCCAGAGCCCGCGAAGTTTTTGATGTCTCCGGCGCAGGCGATACTGTTATCGCGACGCTTGCCGCCTGCCTCGCTGGTGGCCTGCAGATTGAGACCGCCATCGAGCTGGCCAATCTAGCCGCCGGAATTGTTGTCGGCAAGGTCGGAACGGTTCCCATCGCCGGGCACGAGCTTGTGGCTGCGCTGACACCCAGCTCCGGTGTGACGGCAGGAGAAAAGATTCTCGATCTCGACCACGCCAAAGCCCGCGTAGCCGAGTGGCGTGCTTCAGGCGAGACCATCGTCTTCACCAATGGCTGCTTCGATCTGCTGCATGTTGGCCACATTACGCTGCTGGAAGATTGCCGTCGGTTTGGCTCGAAGCTTGTCCTCGGTCTCAATGCGGACGCTTCGATCTGCCGGCTCAAGGGGCCGTCTCGCCCCATCGTCGGCGAACGCGAGCGTGCTCGCGTCATGGCTGCGCTTGCGGCGGTCGATGCTGTCGTTCTCTTTGAAGAGGACACACCGCTCGAACTCATCCGCACCTTGAGGCCCAATGTTCTGGTCAAAGGCGGCGACTACACCATCAAAACTGTCGTTGGCCACGAGGACGTTATCGCCGCAGGAGGGCGCGTCGAGATCGTTCCCACCGTTGAAGGCTTCTCCACGACGAACATCGTAAAAAAACTCACCGCGAACACCGCGCAAAACGAGGAGAACTAATCCGTGATTATTGTGACCGGCGGAGCAGGCTTTATCGGCAGCAACCTAGTCCATCAACTTAATGAGGCTGGCGAGCGCGACATTCTCGTCGTCGACAACCTCGCACCTGCGCCGAACCTGAGCGGGCCGAAGTTCCTCAATCTTGCAGGGGCGGAGTACGCGGACTATATGGACAAGAAGGAGTTCCGCGCCGCGCTGAAGGCCGGCGACTTTGAAGGAACGAAGATTCGCGCGATTCTGCACCAGGGGGCCTGCTCCAATACGCTCGAAGACGATGGCCGCTACATGATGGACAACAACTTCACTTACTCCAAAGAGTTGCTGCACTTCGCGCTGGAGAAGAAGGTTCCGCTGGTTTATGCCTCTACGGCAGCCGTCTATGGAGCGAGCACGGAGTTCAGGGAAGTTCCGGCGAACGAGCGTCCGCTGAATGTTTACGGCTACTCGAAGCTGGTCTTCGACAACTATCTTCGCCGTCTGCTGCCGGAGATCAAGAGCACCGTTGTGGGCCTGCGCTACTTCAACGTCTATGGACCGCGCGAGCAGCATAAGGGCCGCATGGCCAGCGTCATCCATCACTTCACGCGTCAACTGAAGGACACCGGGACCATTCGCATGTTCGAAGGTTCAGGCGGCTATGACAATGGCGAACAGCGACGCGACTTTGTGTTCGTCAAAGATCTCGCTCGCATCAATATGTTTTTCAGCGGACTGCTTCCCGACAGCCCGCGCAAGCCTGTCCATGCGATCGTCAATGCAGGAACCGGGGAGGCGCGCACCTTCAAAGCCGTGGCAGAAGCGCTGATGCAGGTGCATGGTCAGGGGAAGATTGAATACATCCCTTTTCCTGGGGACCTCAAAAATCGCTACCAACATTACACACAGGCAGAGGTTGCCGGTCTCCGCTCCGCTGGGTACAGCGCTCCCTTTACAACGCTTGAAGATGGCGTGAAGCAGACTTTCGCAGAAGAGCCGGCTCTCTAGTTTTGGTTACGGAGCTTAGAGTCGCGTGACAGGACTCACTTCCGTACGTTGCGCTATCAGGCGTTAAAATAAGAAGTGTAGCTTAAGGAGTAATTCATGAAAAAATCGAAGGTATCGAAACAAGTATTGAAGAGCAGGCAGGTGGCCCCTCTCGCCACTCCAACCGATCTCAAGCCCGCGGCGACAAAGGACATCGCAGGCGCGATGAATGCCATTCTTGCGGACGTTTTCGCCCTCTACCTGAAGACTAAAAACTTTCACTGGCACATGAGCGGGCCGCACTTTCGGGACTATCACCTGCTGCTGGACGAACAGGGGGATGAGTTGTTCGCTATGACAGATCCGATCGCCGAGCGTATTCGCAAGGTGGGAGGACCTACCTTGAGATCGATTGGCCAAATCGCCCGGCTGCAGCGCATCTCGGACAATGACGCGGAGTACGTCGAGCCAGAGGACATGCTCGCAGAGCTGCGCGAGGACAATAAGACGCTGACGATACGCCTGCGCGAGGCACATGGCGTCTGCGACGATCACGGCGACATCGCAACCGCCAGCCTCATTGAAAACTGGATCGACGAGAGCGAGCGCCGCACCTGGTTCCTGTTTGAAGCGAGCCGTCGTGGAGACTCGACAGGACATTAAAACGAGCTAAGCCTGGCTGAATGATTCAGCCAGGCTTAGAGGTGTTTGACAGCGCTGCAGAATGCAACGCTCGAAGCTGCTCCAGCAATTTCCTTATTTTTCCGCGCCCGCCATGTCAAACCTACGTGCATCACCCCCTCGTGTATCTCCCTCTTTGGTTGAGATCGACGTGGGCAAGGAACATCAATTTAGCCCACAAGGGCGATTGTGAACACGCAGCGCGATGCCTTCAGGGATGCGCATGGTCGTGTAGCTTCGCTTAGACCTCGTGGCGGCACGAGTGATCTTTATAACGCCGGGCTTTTTTGTGAAGAGGCGCCTAATTGTGCATTCGCTCAGCAGCCAACGGCTCGACAATTCGCCTTACGGTGTAAGGTCGCTCGATACATGGAACGACACGTCGCTGATAACTCCCGCATGATCGGCTGTTCGAAAATTGAGAAGTTAATGAACCGAGAGCGGTTGTGTTAGGAATGAGGGGATACCGGAAGGAGCGGCAGGGCTGTCGATCACTGCCAACTCGAGTACTTGATCCTACGACGACTATCTATTGCTTTGCTTTCACGGTGTGCCCTTTCACATAGCAGTGAAAGAAGAAACTACCGAAATGCACCGGCCGCAATTGCGGAATAGCTGAAAGAGTGGACAGCAAGGTCAAGGTCTTGATGGAACCTCTTGGAGGTTGTGTTGATGGCGGAAGAGGAGTTTTGAGATTTTGAATCTGTTTCGAGGCTTACGACCGTTGCAACGTGCAGGCGCCGTGCGAGGTGCTCTGGCAGGAATCGTGTTGGCGGCGATGGATATTCCTCAAGTCCTGGGCTATGCCAAGATCGCCGGAATGCCAGTGGTGACCGGGCTTTATACCTTGCTGCTGCCATTGGTGGCGTTTGCAGCTTTCGGCTCGTCGCGATACTTGGTTGTGGCGGCGGACTCAGCGACGGCCGCAGTCTTTGCTGGCGGGGTCTCCAGCATGAACCCCTCAGCGCAGGTCGAACATATTGCTCTGGCTGGCGTCGTTGCACTGCTGACGGCAGCTATTTTGCTGCTGGCGAGGCTCCTCCGGTTGGGGTTTATTGCGGACTTCCTTTCGCGGACAGTGCTGGTCGGCTTTCTTGCCGGAGTGGGACTGCAGGTGGGTATCTCCGTGTTGAGCGAGATGCTTGGAGTGCCGGTGAATTCGCGCAGGACTGTTGTGCAGCTTTGGGAGGTGCTTCACGGATTACCTCGAGCGCATCTTCCAACGTTGGCGGTGTCTGCCACGGTTCTGGGGTTTGTATTGCTATTGCGGCGAATAGCTCCAAGATTTCCAGGAGCACTGGTCGCCGTGATTGCAGCGATTACAGCGAGCTTCGCGTTGGATTTTGCGGGACACGGGATTGCTACGATTGGGCCGGTCGCCGGAGGCTTACCACACCTAAGATTGTCGGATCTTCTCATCCTTCGTGGGATGAGCTGGGGAGAGTTGGAGCTACTCCTGACGGTGTCGATCTCGTGCGCTGTAATTATCCTTACCCAGAGTGCGGCTACCTCTCGGATATATGCTGCTAAACACTATGAACAGGTAAGCGAGAATATCGATCTGTTAGGACTTTCGGCCGCGAATGCTGTGTCGGCGCTCAGTGGAGGGTTTGTGGTGAATGGAAGCCCCACGCAGACGGCGATGATGGAGCTTGCCGGTGGGCAAAGCCAACTCTCGCAGGTCACTACAGCGGTAGTAGTTGGAATAGTGCTTTTATTTTTGACCGGGCCGCTTCAGTATCTTCCTAGCTGCGTGTTGGGCGTCCTGGTGTTCCTGGTTGCGCTCCACCTCATCGATTTGAAGGCACTGCGAGAGATCCAGGGCGAGAGCCCACAGGAGTACGCGCTGGCAGTGATGACAGCGGCGGTAGTACTCCTGCTGGGAGTAGAACAGGGAATCGTGCTTGCGATGGTCTTGTCTCTCCTGCGTGTCGTGCGGCACAGCTACCATCCACATAGCGGTGTACTGGTCGCGAATGGTACGGGATCCTGGAATCTAGTACCAGTCGCGCCTAATGTAGCCACAGAGCCTGGGCTGGTGCTGTATCGTTTTGGAGCCGAGCTATTTTATGCGAACGCCGGGCGATTTCTGGAAGAGGTGTCCTGCGTGCTGCAGCCGATGCCGTCTGCAGTGCGTTGGGTCGTGGTGGACGCCGAGGCGATGACCCATGTGGACTATACGGCGTCGCGAGTGGTGATGCAACTGAAGAGTGATCTTACTCGCGCTGGAATCGATCTGGCGTTTGCTCGCATGCCATGGGATCTGCGGTCCGATTTCGATCGGCATCATCTGACAGAGGCAATTGGCCCGGCGCGAATCTTCAACCGGTTGCATGATGCGATTTCCGCCTTCGAGGGAATGGCAAATATGCCGGAAGAGAGTGTCGGTAAGTTGTACTCTGGCAGCGGGGAACACCAAGTTGACGTGTCCGAAGGTTGATGATTCACGTTTAACGGTCAAACCAAAAATAATGTGTACTCTAACAGCTCAAATACTTCGAAACGGAGGGAATAGGGTACTCTTCCGACTACCACCGATGTCATGGGGCTTTGAGCATCATGAGAGGCACGGCGGATCGCGAAGTACTCCCTTCGCAACGCTACCGAGCGAGATTGACCTCGCGACGATGGCATATAACCTGAAGCGAATTACAAACGTGCTAGGCACAGTCAAACGAACAACGCTCTTCATCGCGCCACGCGTAATGAAACTCGCTCCCTTCGACAAGCGGGACGCGCAACTGGTACCAGCAGCCGGAAGTTGCGTGGACAGCTCTATGCGGGCAGGACATAACAAGCTCCTGTTCTCTGACCTTGGCAGGTTCTGACGGGGGTGGGGTAGTGACGAACTGAAGTCGAGTTGAATGCCGAAGCTAGGAACTGCAGCCATGAGGGAGATTGCCTGTGACGTCCATCACATAGGGATATGTATCCGATCACAGACGTTCGTGTTACAGGGGCTCTACTGTGGGGACATTGTCTGGTTTCGTTGGGATTCATGTGAGTTATCGAGGTGCTTATGTCTGTTACTGGAGATGAAATCAATCTGATTGTGGAACGCATCCTTCTGGCGACCGACTTCTCGATGGCTTCTGAGGTCGCGGCAAACTATGCCCGTGCCATCGCGAAACGGTTTTCTTCGACGGTAACCCTCGCGAATGTAATCGACCTTTCGATGGCATCTCGTTCTGAGGTCGCGGTTGCGGGTCAACTTATCGCCGAGATGCGTCGCGACAGCAGAGAAAACCTAGAGCGATTGGCGAATGACTTTTCTAGCTCCGGGGTGCGGGTGAAAACTCAAACTCTGGAGTCGCGTGATACAGCGTCATCTATCGTAACATTGGCTGAGGAGCAGGCCTTCGACCTCATCATCCTGGGCACTCATGCGCGGCGTGGATTGATCAAGCTTATCCTTGACTCTTGTGCTGAGGGTGTGATCCGCCATGTAAGCTGTCCGGTCATCACGATTGGGCCGAATGTTAAAGAACTGGTCGACAATGAGTTCTCCTTTAATTCGATTGTTTTTGCTACGGATTTAGCTCCCGATGCCGCTAGAAAAGCAGCCTTGGCGGTTGCGTTAGCAGAGGACAGCATCGGCAAGATACATCTCTGTCATTTCATACAACATCCGGGTAAAACAGGTTCCGATCTATCAAGGCGCCAGTTAGAGTTCGAGGCGGCCCTAGAAAAGCTTGTTCCCGCATCCTCCTATGAATGGTGCTCCTCCAACTGTATCGTCGAGCATGGAGAGGCCGCTTCACGCATTCTGGAGACGGCGAAACGAGTCAAGGCGAAGCTGATCGTCCTAGGAGTCAAACATAGTCCACGTCTGTTGACGCGATTCGAGAACGGCATTCTCAGTAATGTTCTTGCACTGGCGGAGTGCCCGGTGATGACCATTGGTTCCGTAGAGATACGGCCTGAATGACGCGCAGTCTACCCCCGGCTAATGGATTCTGCGTTACTCGGCGGAACAAGGCTGAAAGGTCTTGGCGATTTCTTGGGGCACCTAACTAAGCTCTCATGAAGAGATAAGTGATATCGATGCGACAGTCTCAGGTTGGAAGCGTATTCATGCTCGCCCTCGCAGGTTTCACCGGTGTCGAGATTCTCAGAGACGTGTGCTCAGCCGAATGCGCGCAGATCATCCAGGATTGGCATAGATGCTAGGACCACCAGGGCAGTGGCTATGGGTAATGTCGAAGCGAAATCGACGTACTTGAATCCCAATCCTCAGCCACTCCATGAGATGGCTCCGACGGATTGGGACATCTTAATGGGAACTAACTTGCGCGGGCCGTACTTGATGATTCGTGCGTTGGCCCCGCTCATGATTGCAGCGAAGTTCGGTCATATCGTAAACATCTCATCGCTCGCCGGGCATAATCCACTCGCGAACGGGGCGGCCTACTCGGCCTCAAAATAGGGTTTGAATGGATTGACCTATTCCGTGGCCGAAGAGTTGCGACAGCACAATAGTCGTGTTTCCGTCATCGCACCTGGATCGGTCAATACGAGTTTTGGACGAAGTGGTGGCAATTCGGACAAGAAGGTCCAGCTGGAAGATGTGGCCCGCGTAGTCGCCATGCTGGTAACACAGGCACCGCAGTCATTTGTAAGCGAAGTGCTGCTACGGCCTACGCAAAAGCCATAGTTGTTGCTGAACAGGGAATTAGTTGCCCCTAAGCATGACAATGATTAAAGAGCCCAACGCCGGGTGTTCACGAAATCAGCGAGGATGTTTTCGCTACACGCAATCGAACTACCTTAGCGATATTTGATTCTGCAATTCTAAAATTCGAGTCAAATGTAATGCGCTCGGACGCCAAGTACGGCGGCTTTGACTTCGCGGGTTACTTGCGCAACGGTGGACCAGGGGGCGTGATCTCCAAGAACGTGGGCGCGAAGCCCTATCACGATCAAGCTGGCGCACTCCGATTCTGCAACAGAGGCAATGACTTTAGCGGCCTCACCGTACTCGACCCGTACGTCGGCGGCCTTGCAGTAACTCTCCGCATCGGGTGGAATCAATCGCTTGAGGCTCTGGATGGATTCAGCTTCCTGGATGGGTGATGTGGGATGTTGTTTCATCACGTGAAGAAGGGTGAGCTTCGAATGAAAGCGTTCTGCAAGCCCTGTCGCATACTGTGCTGCACGCAGTCCGGTTGTCCTCAGATCGGTCGCAAGCAGAATGGAGCGAAACGGATATTGTTCGGGCCGGCATTGTGGTCCCACGATCAGGACGGGACACTTCGCCTCGTGTAATACAGCTTCGGCAACCGATCCGAGAGCCAACCGTTCAAGGCCGCTGGCGCCATGAGACCCCACGACGATTAGGTCTGTTTTCTCCCTGCGCGAGACTTGATGGATGAGATCGATTGTGTCGGCGTAAGCTACCGTGATGCTGGGCTTTAATGCGCTGAGTCCAGGCTCGCTCGAGACCAGTTGATTGACCTGCTCCTTATCCGCATCCAGGTCGGCGTTCAGTACTTCGATGGGAACGGGTCCCGTATCGATCCCGTACACGATTGGAGTTGCAGCATGGACGATGGAGAGCTTCGCCCCGAATATCTGGCTGATCAAGATCGCCATCTTCAAAGCCTGGGTCGCGGGTTGCGAGAAATCGGTTGCGACAAGGATCCGCGAGAAAATAATTTCGCTTGTCGCCAAATGCGGTTCCTGGTTGACAGCAGGAAGGGAGGGCGCTACGTCCTGGGATTTCATCATCATCATGCCTTTCGAACCTAAATAACGGTTAAGAGTTGCGTTCGAAGCTCAGAGTATCGCTTCAGTGCGATGCAGGCGGTGATTTCGATCACAAATGAGATGGCCTGTGGTTTAGCCTTGTGGCATATTCATTTCCGATACGGCGTGGTTACCCCTGCAACTTCGTTTCGGCGCGCATGACTCCTAATACCTTCGATCTCATCCGAGCCAACTGTGGACTGATACTGAGGAGGGACAACACACCGAGATGGTAAGCCACCCTTGCTTATCCCACCGCAGCCAATGGTATGTTCTGCCCAGATTCGTGGCCTCTTCGGTCATCGCCCATTTGGAAGAATGACGGCCGGGCCGCTCAATCTGTCTTCCTCCAGCCCAAGCAGAGCCTCATTAATATGATCCAGGCCAAAGGTCACTACTTCAGGTTTCAGCCCGATCTCAGCCGCGCCTTTCAGAAAATCTGTCTCATCCTGTCGGGTCATGTTTGTCACGCTGCGGAGCTGTCTCTCCCCCCAGAGAAGCGAGTCATAGTCAAACTGTGGCATACGATCCAGATGCATCGCATTGATGGCGATTCCACCCTTGTCGACCGACCGTAAGGCCGCCACGACCACCTCCTCGGAGGGAGCAAAGGTGATTGCGGAATCCAAAGGCTGAGGCGGAACCTCTGTACTGCCGCCGACCCATTCCGCGTCCAACGTCCGTGCCAACCGCTGATGATGCAACTCGCGAGTGGAGACATAGACGCGGCAATCCCAGGCTCTGAGCGCTTGAAGTAAAAGTTGCGCTGACGAACCAAAGCCAAAAAGACCAACGTGCTGGCCTCGTTTTACTTCCGCGATTGTTAGACTTCGGAATCCAATAATGCCGGCGCAGAGCAAGGGCGCAGCGGCGCGGTCTTCGAGCGCATTGGGTACCCTTGCTCATGTTGTCGACCTTTCAGTCGCAACCCGTTCCGAACAAGCAGTAGTTGGGTATCCAATCGATGATATGCGCCGGTCCAGTAGCGAAAATATGGAACGGCTGCTCAAGGACCTGACCTCCGACAGAATTCGCGCGACAGCCCAGACGCTGGAGGCTCATAATCCTGCTGCGGCGATAGTGGGTTTGGCAGAACAGATCAAGGCCGATCTGATCGTTACCGGTACGCACTCGCGTCACGGATTAAACAAGGCGATTCTCGGGTCGTGTGCGGAGGGGATTTTTCGGCATGCCAGCTGTCCTGTCTTTACGATTGGGCCGAAAGTAAAGGCTCCTCCAAATGGCAATATTGCTTTCAACAGGATTGTCTTTGCGACAGATTTCACGTCCAGTACGGCTGAGAAAGCTGCCGTGGCTCTGGCATTCGCACAAGATAGCATGGCAACAATTTATCTATGCCATGTCCTGAAGAGCACCGGTAAGGAGATCTCCGATACGTTTGCGCTTCAGGTCAAATTCGAGTCTGAGCTTCGGAAATTGGTTCCACAATCGACCTTCGACTGGTGTACCCCGGAATGCGTGGTGGAATTAGGTGAAGTTGCTCCCCATATTCTTGGACTAGCCCGAAGGGTCGAAGCTGACCTCATTATTTTGGGAGCTCGACGCAGTTCCACCTGGTTTGCGCATTTAGCGGATGGTGTGGTTGGGCATGTGCTTGCGAATACAGAATGTCCCGTAATGACCATCGGCTCGAGCTAAGTTGCGACGCTGGTTTAAGGCATCAACAGAGAAAATCGATGATCAAAATCAGAAAGAAATTCGTGGCCAATTGGCATTGGATATTGGTTGTCTGTCTGCTAGTGGTGTTCGGTGGGTTGGCGATAAAAGGTCAGGAGATTCCCATCCTTGTCTATCATCGCTTTGATCCAGCAATGCCTGGATTGACAACGATCCGGACATCCACACTTGAATCGCAACTCGAATGGCTCGAAGACCATCATTACCAGATACTGTCTCTACATGCAGCCACCGACAAGTTACGCGGTATGGGTGATCGACCTAACGCGCCGATGGTCGCCATTACCGTTGATGATGGTCATCGTTCGGTCTACACCGAGATGTTTCCAATAATTCTGAAGCGCCGCGTTCCGGTCACTCTATTCATCTATCCTTCGGCCATCTCGAAGGCTTCCTATGCTCTTACTTGGGAGCAAATTCGAGAAATGAAGAGGTCCGGCCTTGTGGATGTCCAGTCGCATACTCTCTGGCATCCGAACTTCCTCAAAGAGCGTGCACGGCTCTCGAATGCTGAATATGCGGTTTTTGTTGATAAGCAACTGACAGGTTCGAAAACGGTCATTTCCAGTCGGTTGGGCGGCCAGGTAGATAGTCTGGCGTGGCCTTTTGGAATCCACGATTCCTATCTCGAGGACGCTGCGAAGCGTGCCGGATATAGAACCGCGTTCGCATTTTCCGGGAGGCCGGCTCGCGTCGGTTGCAATATGCTCGCAATTCCGCGAATACCAGTTTCAGACAACGATACGGGTGTAACGTTCGACCGGTTGCTGATGGACTCGAGAAGAAATGGAAGAGAGAAGTGATGCAAATGCGTCTTCGACATTCCTTGCTGGTTCTTGTCGTGTTGTTCGTCTCATCGGCCTCCCAAGCGAGTGAGGGACGAGTGATTGATGCAACGACCCATATCGGAATCCCGAACGCTACCGTCACCCTGGGTAACCGCGTCATGACCACCGACGGCACCGGAAGCTTTCATTTCGAAGAGGCTAGTGAGACGATTATGGTTCGAGCGCCTGGATACCGGGCATCTCGTGCGTTGGCGAAGGACACGGCGACGAGCGGCATAACGATTCCGCTCACTCCGTTTGTTCCTAAGGCACTGTATTTGACAGTGTACGGAATAGGTTCCAAGACCTTGCGAGGTGGCGCTCTGGCGCTTGCGCGAGGCGGACAGATCAATGCCCTGGTCATCGATCTCAAGGGAGATCGAGGCCTCATCCCCTATCGAACCGCAGTGCCGCTGGCTCAGAGGAGCGGTGCGCGAAGTCTTACAACCATCCGCGATTTGGCTCTCCTTGCCAGCGAGCTCCATCGGGCGGGCATTTATGCCATCGCGAGGATTGTGGTCTTCAAAGATAATCTCCTTGCCGAGGCGCGGCCGGATTTGGCTGTAAAGCGGAGTGACGGCAGCCTATTTCGAGATCGGGAGGGGCTCGCATGGGTGGATCCGTTTCAAGCAGAGGTCCGGAACTATAACATTGAAATCGCAGTCGAAGCTGCTCAGGCGGGCTTCGATGAAATTCAATTCGACTACGTACGGTTTCCCGATGTATCGCAAAAGCTGCGCTTTGCTCAAGCGCCGACAGAAGAGATGCGGGTGCAGGCGATCGACCGGTTTCTCGCGGAGGCGCGCGATCGGCTAGTTCCTTACAACGTTTTTCTCGGCGTCGATATCTTCGGCTATGTCTGTTGGAATACAAACGACACGGGTATCGGGCAACAACTTGAGCAAATCGTCAAGATTGTCGACTATCTTTCGCCGATGGTATATCCGTCCGGATACAAATATGGCATACCCGGATGTCAGGAGCCCATCTCCCATCCCTATGAGATCGTCCACGATACTCTGGAAAATGCACGACGACGTGCAAATGTATCGCCTAAGCGATTTCGTCCGTGGTTACAAGCGTTCAGGGATTACGCATTTGATCATCGCGCTTTCGGCCCGTCTCAAGTAGCGGAACAGATTCGTGCAGCTGAGGAGTTTGGGACAGATGGATGGATGCTCTGGAACCCCCACAACCGATATGAACGTCTCGGATTAGATATGCTTCATCCCCGCGCGAAGACGGCAACAGTCACTGGCGCAGGGCGCTAGCTTTATGCGAGGCGTTGGGGCTTGCAGCAGCGTTTAGTCATTCAGACGGTGTAGATGGGCTATTAGCGTTTCGAATTGTCAGACACTGGACGCTCAAATGCAGGATAGAGTCTTCCCGCAACCGTCGATTGCTCTCTAAGATGTTGATGAACTCGTGGGTTGCTCTCCGAAGACTATAGGCCACTTCCAGTTTCTAATCTCTGGCCTGTCTTGTCCTTCAGCGTATGCATAGGCAATACTTTCGATGATCTGCCCCTTGAGCCACTCTTTAAGATGAGCGGCCGGCTCCTGCAATCGTGCAACACGGTCGATCACGTCAATTGCGAGGTTAAAACGGTCAACCTGGTTACGGATCGCCAGCTCCAGCGGCGTATTGATATTGCCTTTCTCCTTGTATCCGCGAACGTGGATATTGGCGTGATTGGTTCTACGATAAGTGAATTTGTGGATAAGCCATGGATATCCATGGAAGTTAAAGATCACCGGCTTGTCTTTGGTGAAGAGGGAGTCGAAATCGCGATCTGAGAGCCCATGGGGATGTTCTGAGTCTGGCTGCAGGCGATACAGATCGACGACATTAACGAAGCGAATCTTGAGGTCCGGCAATCGTTCCCGAAGAATAGCCACGGCAGCCAGAGCTTCCTGCGTCAGGATATCGCCAGCACTTGCGACAACAACATCCGGCTCAGTGCCCATATCATTGCTGGCCCATTCCCATATACCGATGCCCTTGGTGCAGTGGACGATCGCAGCATCCATATCGAGGTACACAAGATGAGGCTGTTTATCCGAGACAATCACATTGACATAGTTTTTGCTGCGCAGGCAGTGGTCTGCGACGCTTAGCAGGCAATTAGCATCGGGAGGAAGGTAGATGCGGGTGATGTCCGCACTCTTATTGCTAACTACGTCGAGAAAGCCGGGATCTTCGTGTGTAAAGCCATTATGATCCTGTCTCCAGACGAGCGAGGTAATCAAAAGATTGAGCGATGAGATGGGAGTTCGCCAATCGAGTTCGAACTTTGACTTCTCCAGCCACTTTGCATGTTGGTTATACATCGAATCGATGATGTGAACGAAAGCCTCGTAGGTATTGAAGATTCCATGGCGGCCGGTGAGGATATAGCCTTCCAGCCAGCCTTCGAGCGTATGCTCGCTGAGCATCTCCATCACACGTCCGTCCGGCGCGATCGCTGTTCCGTCGCTATCCTCTGGTAAGAACTCTGCCATCCAGGCCTTGACGCTGGCCCGGTATACGTCCTGTAAACGGTTCGAGGCATTTTCGTCCGGGCTGAAGAGCCTGAAGTTCGTCATGTTGCGACGCATGACATCGCGTAGAAACTTGCCCAGGGTCTCCGTGGGCGAGATTTCCGTGATGCCGGGCTGCTCAATCGACACTGCATAGTCGCAAAATGTGGGAAGATCAAGTGGCTTCCGCAGGCTCCCTCCATTTGCATGAGGATTGGCGCTCATACGACGGTCGCCAGTAGGGGCGAGTTCTCTCAGTTCGGGGATCAGCCTACCCTGGTCATCGAATAGATCCTCGGGATGGTAGCTGCGCATCCATTGTTCGACGATCTTCAGATGCTCCGGATTTGATTTCACATCTGATACTGGTACTTGATGCGCGCGCCAGAAGCCCTCGACCTTATGGCCATCAACCTCCTTAGGCCCTGTCCATCCCTTCGGCGTTCGCAGGATGATCATCGGCCACCGGGGACGTTCCGGATTTCCAGTCCTCCGGGCTTCTTCCTGAAGGGACCGAATCTGCTGAACACAGTGTTCCACTGTTGCAGCCATCTTCTGATGCATCAGTTTCGGATCATCTCCCTCAACGACATATGGCGTCCAGCCATATCCCCGAAAAAGGTCTGTAAGTTCTTCAGGAGAGATGCGGGCCAATAAGGTAGGGTTATTGATCTTATAACCGTTAAGGTGCAGGATCGGGAGCACAGCGCCGTCGCGGATAGGATTGAGAAATTTGTTAGAGTGCCAGGAAGTTGCTAATGGCCCTGTCTCGGCCTCGCCATCGCCCACCACCACGCTCACGATAAGATCGGGATTGTCGAATGCCGCACCGAAGGCATGGGAGACGCTATAACCCAACTCGCCACCTTCGTGAATTGATCCAGGAACCTCGGGCGTGCAATGACTCCCAAGCTGCCCCGGAAAAGAAAAGGCACGAAAAAGCCTTAACATGCCCTCTTCGTCCTGAGTTTTATCAGGGTAGACTTCTGAATACGTTCCTTCCAGATAGCAGTTAGATATGACTGCTGGTGCCCCATGGCCAGGCCCGGAGATATAAATCATGTTCAGGTCATACTTGCGGATAACGCGATTCAGATGAACCCAGACAAAGCTTTGGCCAGGATCGGAACCCCAATGCCCAAGCAGCCGATTTTTGAAGTGTTCGGGTTGCAAGGGCTGCTTAAGCAGGGCATTCTCGTGCAGATAGATCATTCCCGCACACATATAGTTACACGCACGCCAATAGGCATCCATTCTCTGGAGTTCTTGCGCAGTCAATACCTCATCGGAACTGGTCAAGGGTGATTCGCTGCTCTGGGATGATTCCATAACGTTCGCGCTCCTGCTCTGAATTCGATTACTCCCGATCGTGAGATCACACCCGCAGGATGTCAACCAGGAGATTAATAGCTAATATTGGTGCATTCTCCGCCCGCACGCGGTGACGATCGTCACAATGAACCGGCCGGGAGGTGTACCAAAATGTCCACACGGGGCAGAGGAGGCAGAGAATGGATGTGGCCTTTCTTTATCTTTTCAGAAAGCAGGCTTGCACATGCCAGATTTAGCGCTCTTGGTCATAAATGCAGGGTCTTCCACTCTTAAATTCGGAATTTACGTCTAAGTAGATCGTAGCGAGCAACTTCTTCTAGGGGAGTTGCAGATGGATTGGACGAAGCGATGGCACACTTGTGTTGCTGAATGGCGATGGCCGGCCGTTACGGTCCGAAAAGTGTGCATTCGCGACGCACGAGGACGCTCTCAGCAAAGCGGCACATTGGATCACAGACTCTTTTCAGGGAAAAATCTGCGCGATCAGACATCGTGTTGTTCACGGCGGTCCATATTTAATCACTCATCGGAGGGTTACAGCTTCGCTTCTTCAGGAACTGCATAAATGCATCCATTTCGCGCCGTTCATATCCCTCTCGCGCTTCAGTTGATTGAAAGAGCAGAGCGTAGTTACCCGCAGGTTCCGCAAATCGCTTGTTTCGATACTGCTTTTCACAACACGATTCCCGAGTGCGCGGCGCGATTTCCAATTCCGTCGGCGCTGTACAACGAGGACATACGCGCTATGGGTTTCACGGGCTCTCCTGCGAATCGATCCTCTACCAGCTAGATAGCCGTCTACGGCGTCGTGTCGTGGTTGCTCATCTGGGCAGCGGTGCTAGCCTTACCGCCGTTTACGAAGGGATATCCGTTGACACGACCATGGGCCTTACTCCTACCGGAGGGATTCCAATGGCTAGCCGTAGCGACGATTTGGATCCTGGAGTCCTGCTCTACCTTCTTCGGTCGAAGCACGCAAACCCCGAGTCGCTAGAAGCACTGTTGAATCACGATGCTGGTTTGAAAGCGCTGTCGGGTGGCATGTCAGATATGCGCGATATTGAGGCCGCAGCTACCAAAGGGAATCAGGAAGCGCAACTCGCTATCGAAATATTTTGTACTTCCATTCGAAAGACAATTGCTGCCTATGCGGCAGTCCTGGGAGGTCTGGATATGCTGGTGTTTACAGGTGGAATTGGTGAACATAGTGTTCGGGTTCGAAAGGATGTTTGCCGAGGCGTTGCTTTTCTCGGCGTCGTTCTCGATGATCTCAAGAATCGATCGCATCACGAGACGGTCTCGACAGGCGCCAGCAATGTGCAGGTGTGTGTTGTCGCCAGCGAAGAAGACCTCATGATTGCCCGCCATTTCCGGGCGGTCATGAGCGAGGCTAGTGTCTCACGATCACCTCCAACTTTCTGAATATACTTGGACAGCTAACAGCACCGCCTATTGTCTTGTGTCCTGATGGCGAAAAGGCAAGGTCCTGATGCCTTTGGTCAACGGCGCATCGAATTGGATGTCAATCAAGCGAGTTGTTGATGACGAGAACGCTGCATTTGGCATCACGGAGGATATGAGAGAGCGTGGACCAGGGAACATGATCTGATAAGGCTGCTTGATGCCGTAGCCCAACAATGACCAGACTTGCCACCTCTTTTTTAGCTATCTCTAAGATCACCTCAGCAGGCGTGCCGTGTTCGAGTAGTATTTTGGGTCTGCAACTTAGCCCTGAATCAGCTGGAAGTAACCGTCGAAGCTCTTGGCGAAGGCTATTTTCGAACAGCTCGGGATCGAGACCCGGAACATGTGGGTTTTTCTCAATCACGTGCAGCAACGTGAGGTGGTTACTCGCGGCGCAACTGGCAAGCGCTCTGGCGTACTGTACCGGACCTGATCCGGTGGTCTCAAGATCTGTAGCAAGCAGGATGGAACGAAACGGATCCTGCTTTGCTGCGCAGTTTGGTCCGACGATGAGCACAGGTCTACCAACCTTGCGCAAAATACTCTCGGCGACCGATCCAAGCACAAGTCG
>NZ_DATKQC010000120.1:0-4563 GCF_035532915.1 Edaphobacter sp. | reverse complement strand
GGCACATACACCATTCTCGGCGGCTCATTGATGTATCCAGAAGTGATCGAGGCGATGCGTCTCGGCAACGAAAAATTTGTCAATATCAACGATCTGGAAGTTGCAGCCGGGAAAAAGATGGCTGAGCTTTGCAAGATGCCTGAAGGCTACACCGGCCTGGTGACGGCAGGAGCCGCTGCGGCGCTGCTCGTCGGTTATGCGGCGATTCTCACTGGCGACAATCCGCAATACATCCAGCAGATTCCCGACCTGACCGGCATGCCGAAGAGCGAGGTCATCATTCAGAAGAGCCATCGCTATCCCTTCGACCATCAGGTGCGGCAAACGGGAGTCAAACTGGTCGAAGTCGTGACGCGCGAAGATCTCATCGCGGCCATCAATCCGCGCACCGCGGCGCTTCACTTTACCAATCTGTTCAATGAGAAGGGTCACGTGAAGGTGGATGAATTCGTGCAGATCGCCCACCAGCACAACCTGCCGGCGTTCAACGATGCCGCTGCCGATACGCCCCCAATCTCGCGCCTTTGGAAGTACACCGAGATGGGCTATGACCTGGTTACCTTCAGCGGAGGCAAGGATATTCGCGGGCCCCAAGCCGCCGGACTACTCATGGGCAAACAAGAATTGATTCGCTGCGCGCTTCTCAATATGAGTCCGCAGGAAGACACCATCGGTCGTCCCTGCAAGGTTGGCAAAGAGGAAATCTGCGGCATGCTCAAGGCGCTGGAACTCTTCGTCGCTTCCGATCAGGACGCGATCCTGAAGCAGTATTACGCGCAGCTCGGGCGCATCTCTGACGTTGTGACAAAGATTCCCGGCGTGAAAACCTCCTACGATTTCAATCCCAAGCAGATTGCGAATCACACGGTCAGCCTCAAGATCAGCTGGGACCCCGACAAGATTTCTCTCACCACAAAACAGGTCATGCAGCAGCTGGCCGCAACACGGCCGCGCTCCATTCGCGTGGGCGGCAACGGCGACGATGAAAAGAAATCGAAGAACCCCGCCGTAGAGGTGACGGCCTGGCAGATGCAGTCCGGAGATGAGTTGATTATCGCCAACCGTCTTTCAGAGATTTTGCAGTCGGCTCCGAGTGCCTCCTAAACTTCTATTCATTGATCGGGCAGCGGGGTGATTCGCCGACGCTGCCCCGGAGGCATGATGACAGTTGTTGTAAATCGCAACGATCCCCGATTCGACACGCTCAAGCGGGGACACAATGCGCGTTTCCCTTCCTCGGATGCGGATGCTCCGGACCGGATTCTGCTGTGTTCTTCACCCAAAGAAATCGCGCAGGCGCTCCGCAAGGTGGTTGCAGCGGGACTCCGCCCCACGGTGCGCTCCGGCGGCCACTGCTATGAGGATTTCGTCAGCAACAATCCGCACGGCGCAATGCTGGATTTGTCGCTGTACAACACTGTCGACCGCGACGGTGAAAATGGACCCTATCGCGTCGCTCCCGGCGCAGTGCTCGGGGATGTCTATCTGGCACTCTATAAACGCTATGACCTGACGCTACCGGCCGGAAGCTGCTTCATGGTCGGGGCGGGAGGTCATATCTCCGGCGGAGGCTACGGTTTCCTCTCTCGTCTTTACGGCCTCACCTCCGACTGGATCACCGCCGTCGACATTCTCACCGTCGATGGCAAAGGCAACGTGATCGAGCGCCGCGTAGACAAAGACCACGACCCCGATCTCTTCCGCGCCTGCCGTGGCGCAGGAGGCGGCAACTTCGGCATCATCACTAGCTTCCGCTTTGACAGGCTACCGCCCGCTCCACGCGAGGTCGCTCAGGCCAACCTTATCTTTGACTGGGCGACCATGACGGAAGATCGCTTCACCCAGGTGCTTACCTCCTACGGAGATTACTGGGAGGGACGGGGCAAGGACCGCGACACGTGGGGCCTCTTCACCCTGATGGATATTACTCCCGCGAAGCGCGGTCATTTCGGTATCTACATTCAGTACTGCCAGCCGGACGGCACGGCAAAAGATCTGTCGGTGCTGGAGGAGTTCCTCAACCGGTTCGCGCCCTTCCAGCCTATGCTGTTGCAGGCGCACGGCAGCCTCGTTTCAAGGCACGGGCCCTCGATTGCCGGAAGAAATATCCAGAAAGGTCAGGAGAGCCTGAATAACGTCCGCGACATTGCGGTGCGCCCCGCGCTCGACGTCACCATCGGGGGAGGCGGCTCCGGCGCGCCGACCCGTGGAAAATACAAGTCCGCATACATGAAGCGCAGTTTCACGCCGGCCGAGGCGAGCACCATCTATCGGTTCTACAACTCCGATCAGATTACGGCGCAGAACTCCGTTATCTCCATCGATTCTTACGGCGGCGCAATCAACCGGCCGGGGCTCGCGCATCAGACTGCCATAGCCCAGCGGTCTTCCATTATGAAGCTGCAATGGCAGTGCTACTGGCCCGACGCATCCGGCGACCAGGTGCATCTCGAGCAACTGGATAAGTTCTACACCGACCTTTACACCGGCAGCCATGTCGATCCGCATCATCAGGGAACGCCTTGGGGCGAACGCTACGAGGGCTGCTACATGAATTATCCGGATTCGGACATGCTACGCTATGCCTACTGGCCCGAGCTGTATTATGGGCGCGATGGTCTGTACGCATTCCTTCAGCAGGTCAAGCGGAAGTATGATCCGAACAATGTCTTCCACTCCAGTATGAGTGTGCAGGAATGAACGATTTCACCGCGAACGAAGCCGCGCACCACCAAGATTCTCTGATCGGGAACTCTGAAACATCGTGTGCTCCGATCGATTCGCGTGTGAACCGGCGCACCTTCCTTGCGGGCATGGGTCTGGGCGGCGCGGTCCTCGCGCTATCGCCGCTTCATCTTCGTTCATCGGTCGAACGCGGTGCCGAAGAGCTTCTGCTTTGCATTGGATCATTCGGTACCGCAGACGCTGGAACCCTGCACCTGTTGCAGATTCAACGCGGAAAGACCCGGGTGCTGTACACCCAGCCCTCAGAGCGGCCTTCCGCAATCGTGCGGCATCCCTTCCGGTCGCTGCTCTATGTCGCGAACGATGTGAGCCTCTATCAGCACCAGCCGCGGGGTACCGTCGAAACCTTCGGGTTGGATCAAGCAACCGGCACGCTCGAACTTGTCGGTCGGCAGCCTCTGTCTCTCTCTGCAACCCGGCCGCGATCGTTGGCTATATCTCCCGATGGACGTAGCCTTCTCGTTGCGGCCTTTGGCGGCGGCGCATATAACGTTCTGAAGATCGACGAATCAGGGCTGCCATCGGCACCTTCCGTCATTCTGAAGCAGGTCGGGCAAGGAGAGCACCCAACCGAACAGGCCAGCGCTCATCCATCGCATGTGTTGTTTCATCCGAGAACAGGCATCGCTATCGCCGCTGACTATGGCGCGGAACGATTGGACATCCTCGCTTCCGATTGTGGAGAATTCGGCGCCGGCAACATGAAGGTCGCAGCTCGCATTCCATGCGTCGCGGGAAGCGGTCCCTCTAAGATTGCAATTCATCAGGATGGAGAACTCTTTGTTGTTGCACATGTCTTACGTCCGGCGCTCACAGCCTTCCGCTTAGCTCCTGAAATGAGACTGATACCGGTCGGTCACGCTTCACTGAACGATGCGCCAACAGCGATCTGTTTTTCTTCCGAAAGGAACATTGTTTTCGCTGCGCAAACTCGTGGGACACGTCAGGCCATGCTGACGGCGTGGACGATTGATCCGCAAAAAGGAATGCTACAGCGAATATCTGAAATCGCTCTTCCCGCCGGTGATGTCGCGTCAATGCACCCCACAGGTTCAACGCTCTGGTTAGCATCTGAACGCGGAATGATTGCAGTAGAGCTGGATCCACATACAGGAACACCGCGCAAAACCTACCGTGTCTCATCCATTCCAGATATCCGTTCGATGGCTCTGGTCTAAGAATCCTGACCACTTCGAATAGTCTGCCTGCGAATTCCTCAATCGGCTTTCAAATCCTCTTATCCGGCGTTCAGACCATCCACCAGCGCATTACGATACGCCCGAATCGCGGGGATGAAACCGGAATGCTCACCCGCTTGCCGGACAGCGCGAGGACGGGAGCTTTCTGCTGCGACTGCGGCACGTTGAAGTCCAGCGTCTGCAGCGTCGGCCAACTCACTGTGACCGGCTTGGGTTCAGCGCCGAAGGAGGTAACCGCACCCCACAGCAGCCCGAAACATACCGCGTGTCTCAGGATTCTTGTTGGAATGCGCATTCTCTCCTCGGGCGTGATTTCTTTACGGCGAGTGTTCCCTACTGCTTCGCTAACGGACGCCTCGGAACAACCTGTTCCGGGAGCGGTGGACGCGGACGGAACGAAGTCCAGTGGTTGGCCATTTGAGGATTGCTCGACGGATGCTCCTGATTCCACAAATCCATCGAGATGCCGTTCAGGTCGTACACCACTCTTCCTGCACGGATCGTCAATTGGGCAATCAGCCGTGTGTTGCCCATCAGCTTGGTGTTGTCCATATCAAGGTAGCCGAATTGCCCGTGTTCCTCGCTCAACACAGCCACGTCTGCCGGCGCTCCGACCGAG
>NZ_DATKQC010000119.1:0-8805 GCF_035532915.1 Edaphobacter sp. | reverse complement strand
GCGGTGAGATTACCTCGCTGTTTGTCAGCGAAAACCTGAGCGACCGCACCGCCTCTGCCGAAGGCACCACCGCCTTTCTGCAGGCCCAGCTTGCCGACGCCAAGCGAAACCTCGACGACCAGGACTCCAAGGTGGCCCGCTTTCAGGAGCAGTTCGCTGGCCGGCTTCCCGGTGAAGAAGCGACCAACATGAATATGTTGAGCAGCCTCAACACCCAGTTGGACGCAGCCACCCAGGCGCTCGCCCGTCTGGAGCAGGACAAGAGCTATGAAGAGGCGATGCTGGCCCAGCAGACCGCTGCCCAGAGTTCAACCGCCTCAAGCGGAGGCATAGCTCCCCAGGCCCAGCAGACCGAGTTGGATTCGCTTCTCAACCAGGAGGCAGCGCTGACTGCCCAGTACACCGACGAATATCCCGATGTCGTTGCCGTCCGTCGCAAGATCAAGGACCTGCGGGCTCAGATGGCAAAGGCCCCAGCTCCCGCGAAGACTCCATCGGTCTCTGCCCCCAACACCCACGATTCGCTGAGCGTGCAGCAGCTCCGCGCCCAGCTTCGCGCCGTCGAACAGGGAATCGCGCAGAAGAAGCGCGACCAGGCCCAGGTACAAAACCAGATCCGCTCTTATCAAGGACGCATCGAGTCCACTCCGGCCGTGCAGGAGCAGTTCAAAAACATCACCCGCGATCACGCTACTGCCCAACAGTTCTATGATGATCTCCTCAACAAGATGAACCTTGCCAAAATGGGAACAGATCTCGAGAAACGGCAGCAGGGCGAGAACTTCAAGGTCATGGATGCGCCCAATCTCCCTGAAGCGCCAACCTTCCCCAATCGGCTTATCTTCGCGCTTGGCGGGCTCGTCGGCGGAATTGTGATCGGCCTTGCGATTGTGGCACTGATCGAGTATCGTGACACCGCAGTCCGTACTGAGCGCGACATTTGGGCATTTACCAAGCTGCCGACGCTGGCCGTCATCGGCTACACCGGCGAAGAGGAGCCCGCTCCGACCAAACGCCGATGGCCGTTTCGCCGTCAGCGCGGTCTTGCAGCGGACCCCAAGCCGCTCGTGAATGCAGGGAGCTGATCATGTACAAGAGCTTCTACAAGCTGCAAGCCAGCCCCTTCGGCACCAGTCCCGACCCGCGCTTCCTCTACATGATGCCGCACACCCGGGAGGCCCTGGCCTGCCTGGAGTACGGCATCTCCGCCCGCAAGGGCTTTACCGTACTCACCGGAGAGGTCGGCACCGGCAAGACCACCTTGCTGCGCCGCGCCCTTACCTCCTTCAGCGGACGGCGCGTGTCCACTTCATTCGTCTTCAACCCGCGCCTCGACACCCTGGACTTCCTCGAGTTTGTGCTCACTGACTTCGGCATCACCCCGGCTGCACGCACCAAGTCCGGCATGCTGCTTCAGCTCAACCGCTGGCTCATCGAGCGCTTTCGCATGGAAGAGACCTGCGTCGTCGTTGTGGACGAGGCTCAGAACCTCTCCTGGGATCTGCTCGAAGAGATTCGTCTGCTTACCAACCTCGAAACCTCGTCGGAGAAGCTGCTTCAGATCGTCCTCTCCGGCCAGCCCGAGCTTGAAGAGAAGCTTCGCCATCCCAGCGTCCGCCAGCTTCGCCAGCGCGTCTCGCTCTGGTGCCGCACCCAGTCGCTCACCGAGAGCCAGACCCGCGCCTACGTGGCCGAGCGTCTCCGCATTGCCGGCGCGTCCTGGCCCATCTTCACGCAGGAGGCGCTCAGCCTCATCCACCGCTTCAGCCGCGGCATTCCACGCATCATCAATCTGCTCTGCGAACACTCGCTGATCGTGGGCTACGTCGAGCAGTCGCAAGAGATTACTCCTGCCATCGTCGAAGGCGTCGCAGTCGAACTCGAGCTGGAGACGCAGCCATTTCTTATCTCCTCCGCGGCCATGGGCGGCGGAGGCATGTCGTCGCTCTCCGCATCCGGCGATGCCCCCAACTTCAGCACAGCTTTTAACGGTGACCCCACGGGAAGGCAAGATCGATGAGCCGCATTTACGAAGCACTCCAGAAAGCAGAGTCCGAGCGCGCTCTGGACAAACGCGACCGCGAGCCGCGAACCCCAGAACAGGTAGCCGCACCCACCCCTCCGTCCGATTTCGAGCCGCTCGCGCAAACCGTGGTTGCCGAAGCGGAATACGAGGCGCCTGCTCCAGCCGCGCCCGTGCGTCCGCGTTACGCTGCCCCGGCTGCCGCCACCGCCACGAATGCGCCGCTCGATCTCAGCAAGATCGAAAGGCGTCCCTGGAGCCCGGCCTTCGCGCAGCTTCCTTCTCTCCTGCATCGCGGTTCTGCCGTCGAGCAATTCCGTAGCCTTCGCTCGCGAATCTTCGAGCTGCGCGACGTGAGCCCGCTTAAGTCGATCCTTGTCAGCAGCGGCATGCCGCAGGAGGGCAAGAGCTTCATCTCAGTCAACCTGGCCTTCAGTCTCGCGCGCCACAAGAACAGCAAGGTCCTGCTGATCGACGGCGACATGCGTCGCTACACCATGCATCAGATTCTCGGCTGCGAATCGCAACCCGGCCTTGCCGACTACCTGGCAGGAAAAGCTGGCATCGTCGAAATTATGCAGCGTGCCGAGGAGATGCCACCCACCGATTCCTCAAATCAGCCGGCAATGCCCAATCTCACTTTTATCGCGGGAGGCAACGGCGGAGATAAGGCCGCGGACCTCTCCGGCAGCCCACGCTTTGGGGACCTCATTCGCCAGGCCTCTCCCTACTTCGACTGGATTATCGTCGACTCGTCGCCCGTTCTTCCCGTCTCCGATGCCGTCAACCTCGCTCGTTTCTGCGATGGCGTCCTTCTTGTCGCTCGGGGCGGAGTCACGAAGTTCCCCATCGCGCAGCGCGCCCAGAGCGAGTTGAAGGCCGCGAAGGTCCTCGGTTTCGTCCTCAACGCGGTCCATGAGCCTCCTCAAGTCGGCGACTATTATGGCTACGATTCCACCAATGAGTAACAAACGTGGAACTTCACGAAGAAATTATTTGATATTCGCGCGTACGACCTCGATCTTGCCGTATTTTGGATGCAACCCACCAGGTGACCTCGTCTGCGCTGTGAACAGGGCACTCTGGAGCAAATGAAGGGGTGGGCTCTATCCCCTGGGGTATGCTCTCTTATGTCGTTGTAATTCGCCAAAGTCTGATCGAATCTGGAGGAAGGTGTGATCCAGCTTGAGTCAGCCATGGAGAAATATTGATGTCGTCCATGGTTCCCGGCCTGAAACAGAGCACTGGTAAGAGAGAGCAATGATTCGCCTATTCAACGTTTATTACCCAACGCGCACCATCGTTCTGCTGTTGTGCGAGGCGCTGATTATCGGCGGTTCCTTTCTGTTGGCAACGGTGCTGATCGCGGGGCCGGACTCCTATCTGGTCCTCAACTTCGAGTATGGTTGGGTCAAGATCGCCGTCCTCATTATCCTCACGCTTCTGATCTCCTACTACTTCGACCTCTACGAGCCGCAGCGCATCTCCGAGAGCTGGGAGATTTACTTTCGCCTTCTGCTCGTTCTGGGCTTCCTCTCGTTTCTGCTCTCCGGCGTCATCTATCTCTTTCCTGCGTTTGACATAGCTCACTCCGTCCTGTTGCTCGGCCTCGTCTTTCTTACCTTCGCACTGGTGGTTTGGCGCGGCGTTTACGAATGGCTTATCGGCAGAGATGCCTTTCGCGAGAGGGTCTACGTTCTCGGAGCCGGCGAGCGCGCCCGCATGGTCGTCAATCTACTGCAGAATCGCAGAGACGCGGGAATGGAGGTTGTCGGCTGCGACGGCTTTGCCGACGATAAGGCTCATCGGCATGAGGTCTTCAGCGCGGCCCTGGCCGATATCGATGGCTCGGGGCATCACATTGACCGCCTGGTCGTAGCGCTTGAGGATCGCCGCGGCGGCCTCCCCATGCGCGAACTGCTCAAGCTGCGCTTCAACGGCGTCGTCATCGAAGAGGCAGGTGCGCTGCTGGAGCGGTTGACCGGCAAGCTCTACCTCGACGGTCTCCGTCCCAGTAACTTCATCTACAGCGAGGGTTTTCGCGTAAAGCCCTCGCAGCAGATCGCCCGCCGCATCGTCTCCACCCTGACCGCCGCCATCGGCCTGCTCCTCTTCCTTCCGTTCTTTCCCTTCGTCGTTCTGATGGTCCGCATGTCTTCACCCGGCCCCATCTTCTTCCGGCAGACGCGCGTCGGCATGGGCGGCCGCAATTTTTCCGTCTATAAATTCCGCACCATGCGCACCGATGCCGAGGCTGCCGGTGCCAAGTGGGCCACCAAGAACGATCCTCGCGTCACCCGCGTCGGCATGTTCATGCGCAAGACCCGGCTCGACGAGGTCCCCCAGCTCTGGAACGTTCTGCGCGGCGACATGGGCTTCGTCGGTCCCCGGCCCGAGCGGCCTGAGTTCGTTCCCTGGCTTTCCGAGCAGATCCCTTACTTCGACCTGCGCCACATGATCCGCCCCGGCCTCACCGGCTGGGCGCAGGTTCGCTACGGCTATGGCGCCACCCTGGCCCAAAGCCGCGAGAAGCTGGAGTTCGATCTCTACTACATCAAGCACATGACCCTGGGGCTCGATCTGCTCATCATGTTCGAGACCGTCAAGACCATCATTCGCCGTCAGGGCGCCCAGTAGAGTCTGTAAACCTCTGCAAACAACAAAACCCCGGCCAAAGCCGGGGTTTTGAAACGAGGAAACGTACTAGTAGAT
Source organism: Edaphobacter sp. (assembly GCF_035532915.1). Classification (GTDB taxonomy): domain Bacteria; phylum Acidobacteriota; class Terriglobia; order Terriglobales; family Acidobacteriaceae; genus Edaphobacter. Next base: position 4,070 of record NZ_DATKQC010000119.1, on the reverse strand, counting down.
CCTGCTACGTGACGCGAGCGCCGGTTTGAGCGATCTCTCCGAGGTCTTCTTCACCAGCCCGGGAATCCGCAGAGGCCGGGGTGGAACCTCCGGCATCCCTGCCTCGCTCAGCTTGTAGAGAAGAGACCGATAGCTGATTTGAAGCCACTTAGCGGTCTTCTGGCGGTTCCAGCTATTCTCCTGCAAGACCTTCAAGATGATTTGCCGCTCGAGATCCTGGGTTGCTTTCTTGGTAATGTTCTTGAGCGAAACCGGCTCGCTCAGGTCGATCTCGGTGGTGATTCCGCTGCGCGGCGTCTCCGGCATCAGCTCCGCAACCAGCGCATCCTCACTCCCAATCAGGACGTAGCTCCGGATCAGGTTCTCCAGCTGACGGATATTTCCCGGCCAGTGATAGTTCTGCATCAACCGTACGGCGCTCTTGGAGAGTAATTCCGGTGCATGGTGGAAAACTTTTGCATAGTGATCGATGAAGTAGTCGATCAGGACGGGCAGGTCGGCGATTCGCTGCCGCAAAGGCGGCAGATTGATCGTTACTGCATTGATTCTAAAGAGAAAATCGAGGCGGAACGTACCGTCTTCTACCTGATTGCGAAGGTCGCAGTTCGCTGCAGAGACCAACCGCGTCGTAATCGAACGCGGATCATGCCCTCCAACCCGCGTAAACGTCCCATCTTGAAGGACTTGCAGCAGCTTGGCCTGGACCGCGAGATCGAGGCTTCCAACTTCGTCGAGGAACAGCGTTCCCATGTGTGCTTGTTCCACCCGGCCCTGTTTGGTCGACATGGCTCCGGTAAAGGCGCCTTTTTCGTATCCGAACAGCTCGGTTTCAAGCAGGGAATGAGGGATTGCGGGGCAACTTACCTTAACCAGGGAACCACTGGCGCGCTTGGAGAGAGCATGGAGCAGGCGAACGCAAACTTCTTTGCCTGTACCACTTTCTCCTTGAATAAGAACAGGGACATCAGTTTCTGCTACTCGTTCCAACTTATTTCGGACGGCCTGCATGGCTGCCGTCCTCCCAAAAATAATGTCGAGTGGCGGCAGATTGAGAGCGGCAACGGATTCAGCGTGGTGAATCAAGATTATTTTTCCTATCGAGGTGCAGAGAGCAGAGTGATGCAATGCCAGTGATGTAGCACGTCGATAGCCAATCAGCTCAAGGAGATGGAGGCATCTCGCTCTTTCCGCCTCAAACTAAGCCGAGCGAAGAGTAGGCCGTCGTCGTTTGGCAACGTAATCCCATATTCATCAGCTTTTGCCGAGTCACAGTGAAAATGTTTACCAAAGTAATCTGCAAAAAAATGACATTTTCTCCTCTTCAGTCGTGTTGGTTGCATAGTAAGCTAGACGTGTTCCGAGAAGAGAAATGGAAAAGCTTTATCTCTTTTGTCAGCAAAGTTGTTAACATTTTTTCTGTTGTGATTTTCTTAAGGACGATCTAGGATTCGCGCACCAGGGGCCGTCAGTAGTTTGACGGAAATAGATCGAAGGTAAGTTGGACTCGGGTAAGGAACGTCTCGAGTTCACGAGCATCGCGAGATTTGGTGATGAGACCAAATCTGCGACAAGAGGTTTTTGGCATGGCAACTTCGCTGTTACATCCGGTTTCTGCCTCGAAGTCCACTGCGAAGTCGCGGGCCCAGATTCTCATTCTGGAGCCGGATCTGGCGGTTCTTGACTATCTCCGGTCGACGCTTGGGAATAAATATGTCCTGAGCCTGTTCTCGGAAGAGCAGACCCTGCTGGACAGGCTGGAGCACCAGGAGGAACCCGACCTTCTTCTGCTGGCGCTGCATAGCAATCGTGATTCGCTCCCGCTGTTGACTCAGATTCGTTGCTCCAAGCCGCATCTTCCCGTCATTGTGCTCTCCGGCTCGTCCGAGCTGCGTGACATCGAGACCGTCATCCGACTGGGAGTGAAGGCGATCGTCATGAAGCCGTTTGTCGGCTGTGACGTAGAAGCGACCATTGAAGAGCACCTCGCCTCCGCGGACAAGAAGACGTCGGCAGACACGCCTCGCGAGATTCCCCTGAACGAGACCCACTCCTTCGTTCGCTCGAGCAAACGCATGCGCGATCTGGAGTCGCAGGCAGCCCTGGTAGCCCGGGCTGACATCCCTCTTCTTATTCTTGGAGAGAGCGGTACAGGCAAAGAGATCCTCGCGCTCTACACCCACATGATGTCGGCGCGGAGCCAGCATATCTTCCTGAAGGTCAACTGTGCCGCGGTGCCGGCCGAGCTGCTCGAAAGTGAGCTCTTCGGCTACGAGCAGGGCGCGTTCACCGGCGCCATCAAGACCAAGCCGGGAAAATTTGAAGTCTGCACCGGCGGAACGATCTTTCTCGACGAAATTGGAGAGATGCCCGCGATTCTGCAGGCCAAGTTGTTGCAGGTACTACAGGATGGAACGTTTTCGCGTCTTGGCAGCCGCTCTCCGATGAAGGTGGACGTCCGCGTGATCGCGGCAACCAATATCAATATGAAAGAGGCGATGGCGCAGAAGACCTTCCGCGAAGATCTGTACTATCGCCTGAACGGCTTCACGCTGAACATCCCCCCGCTGCGCGAGCGCAGGGAGGAGATTCCTGTGCTTTCCGAGTACTTTATGCGCAAGGGAGCCAAGAGATATGGCCGGGATGAGCTTTCCTTCTCGCCGCGGCTGATGAACGCATTGACCGAGCATGTATGGCCCGGAAACCTGCGCGAACTGGAAAATGTCGTCAACCGCTATCTTGTCCTCGGAGATGAGCGGGCGATTCTTGACGAGCTTTCGCCTTCGAGCGGTGGCCAGTCCGCTGCCGGTTCTGCCGCAGAGTCATCAAATGGAACGGGGCTGAAGGCTCTTGTTCGCGGCCTGAAGGGTGACGCGGAGGCGACCGCAATCGCCCGCGTGCTTGAGGGAACGGGATGGAACCGGAAAGCCGCGGCCAGCGACCTTCAGATCAGCTACAAGGCTTTGCTCTACAAAATTAAGCAGTACGATCTTTCTCCCCGGGGTCAGGTTTAGTGGCGCAGCGTGCGGATGGGGAAGCAGCGGATACACATCGGATCGTCGTTCGGTATGAAGACCGAACGGTGTGTGGTTTTGCGGATGTAACTGATCTGGGGTCGGTTGAGGAGCTGCTGCATGGTACGCAGGAGTCCTCTCTGGATACAATTCGACTGCGTCTGCTGGACTCGCAGACCGTCGAAGAGGTTCCCACGAAAGATGCCAAAGCCGTCTTTTTCGTCAAAACCTTTGAGGGCGACCTCAAGCATCGGGCTCTGCACTTTCATGGGCATGCCCCGGTTCTGGATGGCCTGTGGGTGCGCGTCTATTTTCATGACAGCGAGATGATCGAGGGCATCGTCAGCAATAACTCCGACTTTGTCCTGCAGGATGGCTTCTTTTTGATGCCCACCGACCCCAATGGCAACAACAAGCTGGTCTATGTCCTGAAGGGCCGCCTCAAGGACTTCCACGTGTTGGGACTGCGGAATCCCTCCAAGAGCCTCCACAAGGCCTAAGCGCACGGTGCTTTGTGGCGGGACCGAGGTTCATTCCCGCCCTCCCGCTCCCCTGTAACCAATTTCCTGTTGAGTGATCCTATGGCATGGCAAATACAGCCAATGCCTCTCTCTGAAGAGGGGTGATCCCTTCTGCTATGCAGGACGAGCCTACGCCCGGGAGAATGCCCCAACATGGAAAGCCGATTACGCGCGAGCAAACCGAGAGCCAGCGATCTCCTCTTCGATCTTTCGGATCAATTCCAACTTGGCCGCTGGGCTCCGATTCCCTTGCGTCTGATCGTGGGCTACGGCTTCATGGAGCATGGCTTCGCCAAGTTAAGCAAAGGCCCTGAAGCATTCGCCACAATATTGCACGTGATCGGCGTACCGTCGCCCCACCTGATGGCGTGGGCCACAATTTTGATCGAGGTGTTCGGCGGACTGGCGGTGCTGCTGGGCGCGTTCGTCACCCTGGCCAGCCTGCCAATGGCTGCCCTTCTGATCGTGGCGATCTTTACCGTGCATCTTCGCTACGGCTTCAGCTCGATCAAGCTGATAGCTGTACCCGCGGCGGGGG
>NZ_DATKQC010000118.1:0-5662 GCF_035532915.1 Edaphobacter sp. | reverse complement strand
GTTTCTTGCAGCGGTCCAGGATGCCGGGCGCATCTATCGTTTTCTGGTGGAGAAGAAGGGTGAGGGCAAGTTCATTGCCGAGGTCTCGATGGATGAGACCGACTATCCCCAGACTCCGGTGGAGTTGCTGATTATTCTGGCTGCGATTTCGGATGAGAAGATTCCTATCCAGACGATCGCGCCGAAGTTTACAGGCCGATTCAACAAGGGCGTCGATTACGTCGGCGACGTCGCGCAGTTCACCAAGGAGTTCAACGAAGACCTGGCGACCATCGCGTTTGCGATCAAGACTTACGGTCTGCCTGACAACCTGAAGCTCAGCATCCATTCCGGCTCGGACAAGTTTTCGATCTATAAAGCGATTCACGACGCGGTGAAGAAGTTCGACGCCGGTGTCCACATGAAGACCGCCGGAACGACGTGGCTCGAAGAGCTGATCGGTCTGGCTGAAGCTGGCGGCACTGGCCTCGAGATCGCCAAAAAGGTCTATGCCGAGGCCTATGCTCATAGCGAAGAGCTTTGCGCGCCCTATGCGACAGTGATTGACATTGACCCGACCAAGCTGCCCAAGCCCGAAGAGGTAAATGGGTGGAACAGTGAGCAGTACACCTCGGCGCTGCGCCATGAACAGGGCAACAAGGCGTATAACCAGAGCTTCCGGCAGTTGCTACACGTCGGCTTCAAGGTTGCGGCAAAGCTTGGCGATCGTTACCTGAAGGCGCTTGAGGCAAATGAAGCGGTTGTAGCGAAGAATGTGACCACGAACCTTTTTGAACGGCATATTCGTCCGGTATTCCTTGGGAAATAGCGACATCGTCGGCTTTTGTTTGGAGTTGAGCGTCGAATCGCTATTATGGATAGAGTCATGCCCCGGCTGGGGCATCGAAAATTGAGGAGAATGGCGCAATGAATCTTGGCTTCAAAATTCCTGAAAAAGGCACATTGGATTTTCTGTCCCTCGGGGCACTCGTTACCCGGCTCGATCCCGGCATTATTCCGTTTCGCAAGGCGACGGAGGTTGCGATCCATGTGAGCGGCGGTGAGTTCAATGTCGCGGCGAACCTGTCGGACTGCTTCAAACTGAACACGGGCCTCGCGTCCGCGATGGTGGACTATCCGATTGGAGATCTGGTTGCCGAGCGCGTGCGTGCGATGGGCGTCAAGCCGATCTACAAGCACTTCGAACATGACGGAACCCGTGGACCGAACATTGCGACTGTGTACAGCGATCAGGGCTTCGGTGTCCGCGCTCCGGTGGTGTTCTACAACCGCTGCAACGAAGCTGCGGCGCTGTTGAAGCCGGGCGACTTTGACTGGAAGGCCATCTTCGGTCAGGGCGTTCGCTGGTTCCATAGCGGCGGAATCTTCTCCGCTCTCTCGGAGTCGACGGCTGAGTTGCTGATCGAAGCGCTCAAGGCGGCACGCGCTGCCGGTGTCATCTGCTCGTTCGATTTGAACTACCGCGAGAAGCTCTGGAAGACCGTCGGCGGAATCAAGCGTGCCCATGAAGTGCTGGGCAAGATCGTCGAGAACGTCGATGTGCTGGTCGGCAACGAAGAGGACCTGCAGAAGGGACTCGGCTTTGAAGGCCCGGAAGTCGGTGCCAGCTCCAAGCTCGACCCGAGCGTCTTCCTGGGGATGATCGATCAGGTGGTCAAGCGCTATCCCAACATCAAGATCGTTGCGACCACGCTGCGCGAGGTTCATAACACGAACCACCACAGCTGGAGCGCAGTGGCGTGGGTGAACGGCAAGACAGTCAATGCTCCTACGGCTGAACTGAAGGTGCTCGACCGTGTCGGCGGCGGAGACGGCTTTGCTGCCGGGTTTATCTATGGCTTGCTTAGCGGACAGGAGCCCGAAGAGGCGATCAAGCTGGGATGGGCTCACGGCGCATTGATGACGACCTTCCCCGGCGATACCACGATGGCAACTCTTGACCAGGTCAAGGCGTTTGCCAGCGGTGGATCGGCTCGCATCCAGCGGTAAAAATCTGTCAGCCAAAGTTCTGTCTGATAGATATCTGTCTATAGATACAACAGGTCGCGTTCCCGCCTTCTGCTGAAGGTGGGAACGCGGGTCTGGGTTGAGATTACGAAGAAAGAGGAGATTGGATGGGACATCCGTTGTTTGACCTGAGCGGTAAATCGGCCGTAGTGGTTGGCGGAACGTCGGGCATTGGCCTGGCGATGGCGATTGGGCTAGCCGAGGCAGGCGCCGATGTGGTGGCGAGCTCGCGGCGTGCCGAACAGGTTGAGGACGCCGCAAAGGCGATTGAAGCCAAGGGCCGCAAGGCGCTGCGGCTGACTTCGGATGTTGGAGACCGCGCATCGATCCAAGCGTTGCTTGATGGAACGTTGAAGGCGTTCGGCAAGGTCGACATTCTGATTAACTGCGCCGGCAAGATCAAGCGCGAGCCGACGTTGACTGTTCCCGAAGAGACCTGGGACGACATTATGGACACCAATGTCACCGGGACGCTGCGGGCCTGCCAGATCTTCGGAAAGCACATGCTGGAGCGTGGGTACGGCCGCATCATCAATATCGCTTCGCTCAACACATTCGTCTCCCTGAAAGAAGTTTCGGCGTATGCAGCGAGCAAGGCTGCGGTTGGCGCGCTGACCAAGTCGCTTGCGGTCGAGTGGAGTTCGCAGGGCGTGACGGTAAACGCTATCGCGCCGGGAGTCTTTCGCACCGCCCTGAACCAGAAGCTGCTGGATGAGAGCGACCGCGGCAAAGAGCTGTTGCTGCGTACACCGATGGGACGCTTCGGCAAGACGGAAGAGCTGGTTGGCTCTGCTGTTTTTCTGGCGAGCGATGCCTCCACGTTCGTTACCGGGGAGATTCTGGTCGTCGATGGCGGATTCCTTGCCAGCGGCGTCAATCAGTAAGCACTCTCAGATTTGTATTCAAGAGGCCAGTCGTCGCTTGTATTGACGACTGGCCTCTTGTCTTTAAATGGGTCTTCCTCCAGATGCAGTTTTGCTAATTCGAGCAAAACGCAGATTCCCTTCGGGAATGACAAACGAAGGAAGCAGAAGTAAGGGAATAGCTAATAAGCCTTGTCCTTTCGAGGGTACCCCCCCCCGGGGTACCTTTGGCGTAAGTATATTGTTTGCAAGCATTTACGGAAATTTTGTTTTGTAAAATATTGCATACAAATGGCTTATAGCTAAAATATTGCTTCTAAAGAGGTTAGCCCAGCTTTTTGGCTGGGCCTTTTTTGCTTGTTTCTATGCTGTTTCAAGTCTAGCGAATTGGGTGGAACTGTTTTGCAGTTTTGCGGGATTTATTTTTGAGGAGGAAAGTTGTTTGTTTTGTTGCGGTTGCCAGCCCTTATGCCGCATGAAAGAGCGACGGAGGGGCTTGACATGGGGTTTTGGCTGGATTTCCGCGGCTTAGCCTAGCCATTTGGGGTTGGCGGCTGTTCCGTCGAAGTGGTTGGTGGTCTTGAACAGCTCGAACTTGCCTTCGCTGGCGGCGGCGCGGGTACGGTCGAGCAGGCTTGCGATCTCGGTCTGTGTCAGTGGCTTGAAGGTCTTGGTTGCTTGAATGGCCTGATCGAGGACCGCGGGGGAGTCGATGCCGGTGATGACGACGGAGACGGGCTGGGTGAGGCCGTAGTGCAGGGCTTCGATGGGCTCGACCGTCTTGCTGCGCAGGATGTAGTTGTCGCCGAAGGTCTTCATGGCGAGGATGCCGGTGCCTTGCTTGAGAGCGACCGGGATAACCTCCTTCGTGAACGACCGGAAATGGGCGTCCATGACGTTGACCGGCATCTGCACGGTGTCGAAGTGGAAGCCGTGTTTTTCGGCGAACTCGAACATGCGTAGATGGACGGCGGGGTCTTTGTGGCCGGTGAAGCCGATGTAGCGAATCTTTCCCGCCTGTTTTGCGGCGACGGCTGCTTCCAGAGCGCCGCCGGGAGCGAAGACGCGGTCGGGGTCTTCCATACGTATGATCTCGTGAAACTGGACGAGGTCGATGACGTCGGTCTGGAGGCGACCGAGGGACTCTTCGAGCTGATGGTTGTATGCCTCTTGGGTGCGGCCATCCATCTTGGTCATGAGGAAGACCTTGCTGCGGTAGCCGTCGCGCAGCGCCTGGCCCATGCGGACTTCGCTGATGCCGTTGTTGTAGTCCCAGCAGTTGTCCATGAAGGTGATGCCGCGATCGATGGACTGGCGGATGAGGTGAATGCTCTCGTTGGGGTCGGCCTGCTTGCCGACATGAAAGCCGCCGAGCCCGATGGCGGATACGCGCTCCCCGGTGCGGCCGAGCTCGCGGTAGATCATGTCGGGAGATTCGGGCCGCGTGGTCGCGTGCGAGGGGCTTGCAGTGGAAGCGGTTTGGCCGACGAGGTTGCCGGTTGCTGCGACCACACCGGCGGCGGTGACTGACTTCAAGAAGTTCCTGCGCTCCATTGCGACTCTCCTATGGGCTTGCGTACGGATTTGGATGCGAAGCGGGGGCGGCGGGGCTACCTGTGGGCGGCGCGGGCGATGAGGGTTGCTGTGTAGGCGGCTCCGAAGCCGTTGTCGATGTTGACGACGCAGACGTTGGGCGAGCAGGAGTTGAGCATGCCGAGGAGAGCGGCCGCACCGGAGAAGGAGGCTCCGTAGCCAACAGAGGTGGGTACGGCGATGACGGGAACCGCGACGAGGCCGCCGACGACGCTGGGCAGTGCTCCCTCCATTCCGGCGCAGACGATCACGGCGTTCGCTGTAGCGAGGATGTCGCGCTGGGCGAGCAGGCGATGGATGCCGGCGACGCCGACGTCGTAGAGGCGGGTGACCTGTGCGCCGAAGAGTTCGGCGGTGATGGCAGCCTCTTCGGCGGCGGGGAGGTCGCTGGTTCCGGCGCAGAGGACAGCGACGTGGCCGCGCGGCTCGGACGGGGGAGATTGGCGAAGGGTGATGGCTCGGGCTGGCTGGTGATACTTTGCTGCTGGAGTCATGGCGAGGACGGCAGTTGCGGTGGCCTCGTCGGCGCGGGTGGCAAGGACGTCGATGCCGGTGGCGACCATGCGGGCGAAGATCTCGGCGGTGTGCTCGGGCGACTTGCCTGCGGCGTAGATGACCTCGGGCAGACCGTTACGAAGGGAGCGATGGTGGTCGATCTTGGCGTAGTCGAGGTCTTCAAAAGGAAGGTTGGCGAGGCGGCCGGAGGCCTGCTCCGGGGTGAGGGTGCCGCGCTGGACTTCGGCCAGGAGTTCGAGAAGGGAAGTTTTGTTCATTTTGATCTGCTGGAGTGGTATGCGGCGATAGCGGATTGGATGACCTGTTTGACAGGGACGTTGTGGGCGGCGGCGGCGGCGCGGCAGTCTTCGAACTCAGGGGTGGCGTTGAGCTCTTCGTTTAATTCTTTTTCGCGGAGTGAGCCTACCTTGATGCGGATCTCGCCGTAGTCTGTTGAGACTGTGTGATGGCTGCGATCGAGGCAGGAGCGTTGCTGCTGATGGATGCGGATGCCGAGGGTGCTGGTCTCGCGGAGGAGCAGGCGCTCGAGGACGGAGGATTTTTCTGGGTCGCAGAGCACGGTGAGAAGCGTGCCGGGGCGGCCCTTCTTCATGATGACGGGGGTGAGCATGACGTCGAGTGCGCCTTGCTGGAGGGCCTGTTCGGCGAAGTGCGCGATGATCTGGGGGTTGAGGTCGTCGAGC
>NZ_DATKQC010000117.1:0-8373 GCF_035532915.1 Edaphobacter sp. | reverse complement strand
CCTCGCGCGGCTGGGGCCGCGCGTCCGACCGAGAACGCCAGGCTGAACGCCTGTCTGCATCGCGCACAGGGGTGCGCTAACTAGAGGAGCTGTGTCGTGTTGAATCTTCCGAGGTTGACGTGGATTGAGTTTCTGCGGTTTTGGAACTTCCTCCAACTGCCGCATGCGCTTTGGTATATCGGGATGGCGGTGGCGCTATTTGTGCTGCTGCTCGCCCTGGCGCTGAGGTTCATGCGGTGGCTGGAGCAGTCAAATGCCTGGCTTGTGTGGCTGGTAAGGCTTCTGGGAAACCTGATGTTCGTGGCATTGGGACTCGTCGCGGTGCCCGCATGCTTGTTCGGAGTGGCCGTGTGGTTTGGGAGCCGCGAGGCGGATCCTCAGTACGCGGACGCTATAAGTGCTGGGTTCGCAGACGTCCTGCAGGCCGCGTTGTGGGGCGCCGGGGTAGGGCTGGTCCTGGGAATTGCGGCCGTGTTCTACCTTACTCGGCATGTCATACCGCGCTTTGCGTCCATGCTGGACCGCGGTACCCGTAAGACCAGAGATGACGAACTGACGGACGTGCGGACGGTCGGGCAGCTCCTGCCGGAGGCCACTACCTACGACCCACGCCGCTACTACGATGAGTGCCGGCGCCGGCATGAGGTTTTCGTCGGGCTGGAACGGGGCAAGAGCCCCTTAGCTATTGCCCTCAGGCGGGCGCGGGAGTCCCACGTCCAGTTGGTCGGGCCTACGGGCAGTGGCAAAGGCGTGGCTGCTCAGAATTTCCTGACTCAAGCGGTGCGCCGCGGCGAAGCGGTCGTGGTGTTCGATCCAAAAGTAGATGGCGATAAGTGGCTGCCGTCCGTCTTGTACGCAGAGTGCAAGGCGGCAGGCGTGCCGTTCCGTTTCATCAACCTGTGCGCTGAGCTCCCCCAGTTCAACTTGCTCAAGGGGGCAGACGCTCGGGAAATTACGCAGCTGCTGACCACCGGCCTACGACTTGGTCGGCAGGGTACGGAGGCTGATTTCTACCGCCTGGCAGAGCGCGCATTTGCGAAGCGTGCTGCGCGGGGCGAGTTCGGCCCGCCGGAATGCCTGCCGGCGCTCGCAGATGCTCTAAGGGAGGCAGCAGGGGAGGAATACGACAAACTTCGTGGACTCTTGGATCAGGTGAACGAGCTCGCCGACATACCTGCCGTGCAGACTGCCGCCGGGACCGATCTCGGTGCTGTTCTAGAGCAGGGCGGGGTGCTCTATATCGCCGGGTCCGACGTGGACGAGGACGTACTGCTGCTACAGCCCATGCTCGTTCTCAGGCTGGTGCAGCTTATCCGTTGCCGGGAACGAGACACGGGACGCCAAGTGCTAATGTTCCTAGACGAGGTGAAGCACCTCTTGTCCAAGCCGGTAATCAACAGCCTTGGGCTTATCCGGGATCGCGGCTGCAATCTGATCCTGGCTCACCAGGCCTTGGAGGATCTTTACTGCATAGATGCGGACCGAGAGACCACGGAAGGGGCTGTGAGGGTTAACTGCACGTTGCGTCTCTGCTACCGGCAGACGGATCCGGACACTGTGCAATGGATCGAGGCTCAGACGGGCACGATTGTGGTAAATGCGGAGAGCCGCGAGATCGCCCGTAATGCGGCGCTGTCTGAGGTCCAGCACGAGACCCGCCGGCTGCAACAGATACAGCGTGCCAAGATCGATGCCAACATGATCCAGCAGCTTCCTGAAGGTTGCGGCGTACTCATCGGTGCTGGCGTGGCTCGGCTCGTGTTCACCGCGCCTCAGATGGTTCCACGTCTCAAGTTCACTCCCGGCGCGGCGCCGAAGTATGAGCGTCGCTCGACTGACTTGCTCCGCCACGAAGATCAGCCGGCTCCCAGCGCACACGCTACGGATTCGTTGTGACCGGGCATTTAGCCACACTTGTTTCCGATCCGGTGGAGCGAGAGCGGCGCCGAAAGGCCAAGCGGGAACAGGTGTTGCGCTGGCTGAGGCGCAATACCTGGTCGACAGTCGAGATACTTCGTGAAGTGACGGGACTAGGATCACGCCAGGCAGCACATGGATTGCTGCAAGCTATGGTTAGAGACGGATTAGTCCGTAAGTCGATAATCTCGGGTGAATTCGGCCCATCGGTGCTGGTGTGGGGCATCACGGTCCACGGAGCCGCGATGGCCGCTCGGCAGAACGAGCCAATTTCAGCCCGAACATTCGAGCCCTCCAAGATCAAGTTGGCAACCATGAGCCACAGCCTGGACCTACAACGTCTTCAGCTTCGCGCCGAGAGGTCGGGATGGGGCTGGGAGCCAGTTTCTGGAGAATTCTCGCGCAGTGAAGCGAAATATGCAGATGCGGTCGCCGTCCGACCCGATGGCCAGAAGGTGGCGGTTGAAGTTGAGAGGACGGTGAAAACGTGCAAGCGCTATGCCGAAATCCTTGTGGCTCATTTGGCCGCACGTAAGGAAGGTAAATGGGATTGGGTGTATTACCTGTCGCCCGAACAGGGCGTGCGCGACAGGGTAGAACGTGCATTCCACGAAATACGGTACGCGACGTGGCAACAGCGCCGAATGAAGATTGACGCCGTACACCTTAAACCCTTTAGATTCGATACTTACGGCGGCGGTTGGCCGGAAGCAGTTTGATATTGCGCAATTGCGTATTCCGGTGAAACCCGCCACCTATTCTTGTCTCAAAACCACCGTTGATTCCGACGGGAAAACCTACATCAATTCCGGCTGAAAGCCACCACAGCAGCCTTGTGCGAGACTTTTCGCGAGGTTCTGGGTATGTCAGAACGTAGGCATTCGACTGATCGCGCACCCCTTCGGAAAGCTGCTTCAAGTATAGGCGCCAAATCAGTCCTCCCGATCAGCATCGATGGTTGTGAATAGATACGCCCCGGCTACAAAGCCTTCCAGTCATCTCGACAACGCATAGTTGGACACCGAGGCGGGGACTCATGTAGCGTCTTTTTTTTGGGGTTTGGTAACGGAGTACCGATCGATGGGCTCGTCCTCTTATCTTTTTATCCTGACCTTCTTGCTCCTCCTTCCCACGGCATTCTCCATCCTTCTAAGGGGGACGAGGCGGCCCGGAACCGTTTGGCCGTACTATGCCAAGAGGCTGCTTTCGAGCCCCGAGCAGGTGCTCTATTACCGGCTGGTAAAAGCCTTGCCTCAATATGAGATCTTCGCCCAGGTGCAGATCTCGAGGATCCTCGGCATCAAGAAGGGCGTACGTTACCGGGCCTGGCTGAACCGCATCGACCGCTTGAGCGCAGATTTCGTAGTCTGCAGGAAGGATTCGAGCATCGTCGCCGTAGTGGAGCTCGACGATTCAAGCCATGAAGCGCCTTCCCGCCGTAAGACCGATGCCAAGAAGGACCGGGCGCTGGGTGCAGCTGGCCTCCCCGTGATCCGCTGGCAGACTCGCGATATGCCGGACATCAGTACCATCCGCACCCATCGCGCGTGGGGGGATCCGGCATCCAGGTGACGACCGAGAACTTGAGACTTAGTGTGGCGAGGCCTCGTTCCCGGTGGTCGATCTAACCAGTAGAGTATCGACGTCTGCTTCCGGCCAAAAGCAGCCGTCGCGTTAAGTGACAAAATGGCGATTTTCCATCATAACGAGTGGCTGCTTTCCGGCCGGAATAGGTGGCAGGTTTCAGAACGCAATGGATGGCGGAATTCAACCGCAATACGCAGCAACCCCCCCTAACCCCCCTCCCGCTGTCCCGGTGCTGTGGCGGTTACTTTCGCGAGCAGCGCTTGTTCTCTCGTGTCCGTGAAAATTTCGTGCTGTTTCACCCCCTCCGTGTGGATGTCGAGCGTGAGTGCCTAGCCGAACGTCCGCCTTGTGGCGTCAAGGCCAGGCCCTTCGGGCGCTACGCGGCCTGTGACGCCGGCGGCCGCCCGGCTTATCGGCCCTCCGTCATCCACATTCGGAGGGTTTTCGATGAAACAGCAGAAATTCAACCTTGACGGTTTCGCGCAAGACAGCGCTGGCCGCTACACCACCGCTCGCCCGGTAACAGCCGACGAGTTGATCGTGCTGGCGGAGCGGATCCTCTCTGAGCGGTTCGCCAGAGGCAAGGCGCTCTCCGATCCTGCTGCCGTTAAGCGCTGGCTAGTTACTCGTCTGGCAGATCGCCCGCACGAAGTCTTTTGCGTTTTGCACCTTGATAACCGTCATCGCGTTATCGCCTTCGACGAATTGTTTCGCGGTACGATTGACGGTGCCTCAGTGCATCCCCGTGAGGTCGTGAAGCAGGTGCTCCAGCACAACTCTGCTGCTGTCATCTTTGTTCACAACCATCCGTCCGGCGTTTCCGAGCCTTCCGATGCTGATCGCCGGCTTACTCAGCGCCTTAAGGACTCTCTCGCTTTGGTTGATGTCCGTACCCTTGACCACTTCGTGGTGGGCGGCGCCGAGGTCGTGTCGTTCGCTGAACGGGGCTGGCTTTGAAGCCAGCTCCAATGCGACCCCTGCGGGGCCCGGGCCCGAAGGGGGGGTGCCCCCCTTCCATCAGGGCCCTAGGGGGAGTAATGTGTCGACGTTTTAGGGGAATTTCGACACGTTTTAGGGACCTGTCGGCCGGGTCGACAGGTCTAAATTACGTGTCGACAAATCATGGAAATCCCGACATATGACGGTTTTCGACCCAGACCAGCCCTTTAACGAATTGCCTCTGCTGCCGCCCAAGCGAGAGCTGGAGACCAAGCCGATTCTTAAGCGCTGTGTCGAAGCACGGGCGGCCTTGGCAGCGCTCAAGCAGGTGGGGGAATCCATTCCTAACCAATCTGTGCTGATTAACACTATCCCACTCTTAGAAGCCCAAGCCAGTTCCGAGATCGAGAACATCGTTACCACCACGGATAGACTTTTCCAGTTTGCGGACAACCCTGGCAACCAAGCCGACGCCGCCACCCGAGAAGCGCTGCGCTATCGCACAGCCCTCTACGATGGCTACCAGGCACTCAAGAAGCGACCATTAAGCACCAGCATCGCGGTGGAGGTTTGCCGGACCATTAAAGATACTGACCTTGATGTCCGCAAGATCCCGGGAACAACGCTAACCAACAGTGCCACAAAGAAGACCATCTACACGCCTCCGGCAGGGGAGGCGCTGCTGCGCGATAAGCTCGCCAACTGGGAGCGGTTCTTGCACGATAACGAAGAGCTGGACCCACTGACTCGCATGGCAGTCGGACACTACCAGTTCGAAGCCATCCATCCATTCCCCGATGGCAACGGCCGCACAGGCCGCGTACTGAACATCTTGTATTTAGTGGATAAGCGACTGCTCGATATACCGGTGCTGTACTTATCCCGCTACATCATCCAACACAAGGCTGATTACTACGGATTGCTCTTGGAAGTCACGCGTAAGGGCGACTGGGATAGCTGGCTAACGTACATGCTCGATGGTGTACAAAGCACGGCCGACTGGACAGCAGCCAAAATACGTACCACAAGACAACTGCTCGAAGAGACTGCCAGCTATGTTCGGGAAAAAGAGCCGGCTATCTACACCCGCGAGCTGGTAGAGCAATTGTTTGTCCAACCTTATTGCCGAATTGCTAACCTCGTTGATGCTGGTGTCGGCCACCGAGAAACCGTATCCAAATATCTCAGGACCTTATGCGATATCGGAGTGCTTGAAGAGCGTAAGGTCGGCCGAGAAAAATTATTTGTGAACCCGCGGTTCTTGCGCTTACTAACGACAGATAGCAATAAGTACACGAAGTTCGCATAGTTTGCGGCAGCTCCACTAAGGGAATGGCCATGGCGAAATCACGGAATCCAAAGGGTAAGGCAAAAGGGCAATCCGAGCCGCGCGGCCACGAAACCCGGCCGCTCGAGGTGGAAGAATTTTCCCTCGCCCAGCAGGTAAGCGCCGCTGAAACAAAGCCCGTCACGAGTAAGAGCGGCAAGCTCGGCCCGCGCAAGTCGAAAGCATCCAGTGAGCCGGAAGTTTTGAGCTATCGGCACAAGGACAAGCGCAAAAATAACCCGGATGTCGGGCTGGTCACGCCCGATACTGATCGGGTGGCGGAGCCGAAAGACTGGAAGTATGACCCCCATATCGATCCGGCGCTGCAATTCGACATGAAGCGCAGCCAAGTAGAAAGGCTGATTGATGACGCGCTGGCAAGCAAAGATGAAGCAATCATGCGTGCCGCGCTCGAGCAGCTGAAGCGGCAAGCGGAGCCCTATCTCAATTGGACCGGCAAGGCTGAACGCACCAGCTTCGATGTGGATACGGTTTCCCTGCATGTTCATGAGCGGATAGATCCAGCGACCGTCCTCGCGACTGTCAGGAAGCGGATGAAAGGGGAGAAGGGCGGCGAGAAACCCATGCAGGAGGATTTCCTCAAGGCGTGGTTCGAAGAACCGCTACCGCTGCGGGAAGCCATCGATTTTTACAAGCACGAGCGAGGATGGGCTAACCGGTTGATCGCAGGTGACAGTTTATTAGTGATGAATTCTCTGCTGCAGAAGGAGAGCATGGCAGGGCAGGTGCAGATGGTCTATATAGATCCGCCCTATGGCATCAAATACGGTTCAAATTTCCAGCCATTCGTAAATAAGCGAGAAGTGAAAGATCGCAAGGACGAAGATCTAACTCAGGAACCGGAGATGATTAAAGCGTTCCGGGATACATGGGAACTCGGCATTCACTCGTATCTGACATATCTTCGCGATCGCCTATTGCTGACAAAGGAGCTGCTGAGTGAGTCGGGCAGCGTGTTTGTGCAGATTTCCGATGAGAACGTACATCTAGTCAGAAATCTTTTGGACGAGGTTTTTGGAACGGCGAATTTTTGTTCTGAAATTATTTTTCGAAAGACCACGGGAAAAGGAAGTCAACTACTAGACACGACGAATGATTTCATTCTGTGGTATGCAAAAGACGTCCGCAGGCTAAAGTACAAACCAACTTTTGAGCCGAGATCTATCCTAGACGAGGACAATTTGCGCTTCGTTGAACTGACGAACGGCAGTCGTCGCAGACTAACGACAGATGAAATTATCGGAACCTCCTCTTTGCCATCTAATTCGAGGGTATACCGCCCCAATCCTCTGACTAACCAGCGCCCAAGACAAGGTGGAGATCTAGCTGAGTTTGCTTTTCAAGGGCGCATATTTACGCCTGGGGCAGGAACATTTCGCAGCGACGAGCGCGGATTGACACGGCTTGCACATGCGAACCGCTTGCTCGCCGTCGGTACTTCGCTCACCTCTATTCGCTACCTAAATGACTTTGAATTCAAACCACGGAACAATATTTGGGACGACACGCGTTCGGGTGGTTACGGAGAAGAAAAACATTACGTGGTTCAGACGGGAAGCAAGGTCATCGAGCGTTGCCTGCTCATGGTCACCGACCCTGGCGACCTGGTACTTGATCCAACTTGCGGTTCCGGCACCACTGCCGTTGTCGCAGAAAAATGCGGTCGTCGCTGGATTACTTGCGACACGTCGCGCGTTGCGATGACGCTAGCTAAGCAGCGTCTTCTGACGGCCAGCTACGACTACTACGATCTCAAGTACCCACACGAGGGATTGAAGGCAGGCTTCATCTACAAAACCGTGCCGCACGTTAAGCTAAAGTCGATTGCGAACAATTCGGAGATCGATGCAATCTACGAGCGTGAGCACCCCTTGATCGAGGCGGCACTGGTGGCATTGAACGCCGCACTGCGAACTAGTAAGGCGCCGGCTTTCAAGGTAACGGAAGGAAATCGAAAAAACACTTTGCTGCAGTTTGCTCGCGATGCGTTGCAAGAATGGGAGGTGCCGTTCGATTACCCCGAGAACTGGCCGGCATCAGTTCGTGCGGCATTCGACACTTTCCGCAACGCGCATCAAAACATGCAGAAGCGGATGGACATGTCTATAGCGGCACATGCAGAGCAGGAGACACTTTACGACCAGCCGCAAGTATCGAAGGACAAGCTGCGGATCAGCGGACCTTTCACCGTAGAAGCGGTCCCCTTTCCCTCGGTTAAGGCGCTGGACGAAAGAGAGCAGCCGCAGGAGGCCGATAGTTCGGTTGCCAGATCGGGAGAGTCCGGTAGGCAACACTCTTGGCGAGATGAATTGCTCAAGACCGGGATTCGCGGGAAGAGCGGCCAAGCCATCAAAATCGCCGCTTTGGAAACTGTCCCCGGTTTGCACTACATCCATGCTAGTGGGCTACTGGCGGATAACGCCAAGGAACGCGTGGTGGTGAGTTTCGGGCCCGAATACGCTGCTCTGGAGCAGCGCCAGGTGGAAATGGCGATGCGGGAAGCGGGCGAGCTTTTTCCTCGGCCCAAGATGATTATCTTTTGTGCCTTCACCTTTGATCCTGAGGCCGCGAAGGACATAGAT
>NZ_DATKQC010000116.1:0-3635 GCF_035532915.1 Edaphobacter sp. | reverse complement strand
GTCTGGAACCGGCTGCAGGCTGAACGCGCGAAGAAGTAGCAACGGAGAAAAACAAATGAGATTCCCCCTCACGACCGCGATCATCGCGGCGGCACTCGGAGTGTTGCCCGCACACGCTCAATTCGGTTCCGGGATCGTTTTCGATCCAACGCAATCGGTGCACGCCATCCAGCAGATTGCGCAGGCTAACCAACTCTACACAACCACGGTTGCGTCGACACGGAACGTCATCGCCGCCTACAACGTGGCACGGCAGATGGCGAGCGTGCCTCAGATGCTCTACACCACATACAGCAATCTGGGACGACAGCAATGGATCACGCTGGTCCAGTCGGCCAACACCTATGGGAACTCGTCATTCTGGATAAACGCAGCTTCGACCGGCTATGACGCGGCAGAGGCCACACAAGCGGCAAGCATCGAGACGAGAGGCCGCGTTGCCGGATACAGTTCACTCAGTCCACAGGGCCAGCAGGAGATTGCAGCCCAGGGGGCGACCGTCGATCTCGCCAACGCTGTCAACTCCACCAATCTTGATACTATCGGCGTCATCCGAGCAGACTCCGCGCAGCGGGAGGCTGACATCAGCCGGCTTGAAGCCGCGAGCCATTCCGCCGACCCGTCCCAGCACACCGAGATGGCGACCTTACAGCGGATCAATCAGGCCCTGCTGATTGAGCTGCGGTCACAGCAGGAGACCAATCAGATTCTCGAAGCACAGGCTATGCAGCAGATGGTCGGCCAGAAGGTGCAGCAGGACAATCTCAAATCGCTGTTCCAGACCGGCAACAGCTATCAGCAGAACTTCAATGAAGTCACGCCGCAGCAGACGAGCGCGGGCACCGAGTGGGCTTTCCACTACTGAAGTCGAGGAGAGCAGGTATGGACTTCCTCATTCTCATCAAAAACGGTTGCGAAAACCTGACTGCAACGGCCGCGCCCTCCGTCGATGCGCTCGGTCTGCACATGGTGCTTTCGCTCGCCACCATCATGCTGGTCTGGTTCGGCGTTCAGGAGGCGCTCGCCTCTGCGCAGGGCGGCCCCGGCTTCAACGTGGCGAAGTTCCTGAACTTCTTCCTGCTGATCACTTTTGCCTATTGCTTCGTTAAGTTTTACGACGGCTCGATTCCGGGCGTTGGCTACTCGCTCAAAGGTTTCGTCAGCGGAGGGACCAGTAGTCTGGTGGATTACGTTGGCAGCGATTCTACATCGGAGGTCCAGAACACGATTCACTCGGCGCTCGCAAAGGTCGGAACACTGTCGCCATCTCTAACCGAGCCCTACACTCTTCTCTGCACCTATACCGTTCAAATCATCCTCAGCATCCTCACTGCGTTGATCGGCGTCATCATCGCCTATGGAGCGATTGGAGCGACAGTAATTGGGCTGCTTGGACCGGTGTTTATTCCGTGGATGGTTTTCGAGAAGACCGACTTCCTCTTTTGGGGCTGGCTCAAGGCGTTCGTCGGTTTCGAGTTCTATAAGGTTGTCGCCGCAGCAACGATGAGCGTGATGAGCCACCTGCTCATTACGTATTTCACCAGCGGCGCTAATAATGTCGCTGACCCTCAGCGGCTCATTACCCTGATGCCCGGCCTACTGATTCTTTGTATCGTCGCTGGATTTATCCTGCTCAAGATTCCGACCATGACCGCCTCGCTCTTTTCCGGCCATGTAGGTGGGCATGGGATTGGCGCTGGCGGATTCATCGCCGCTGCACTTCTCCGGGCCATGTAATCGCGGTGGAGGTATCTCAATGGCAGTTACAGCAAAACACTCACCCGAAATAACGGGCGCGGCGGAACGCTATCTGGAACAGTACGGCGATCCGCTGGTAATGAACACCTGGCTCAAGGTCACAATTCTGGTGCTGGCTATTGTCTGTCTCGCGCTTGCCGGCCTGGTGTTTCGCGGTCAGAAGGCATTGGCCAGTATGCACCCGCTCATCATCCGCATCAACGAAGTGGGCAGGGCCGAGGCGATTGACTATCGCAATTTCCAGTATCGCCCGCAGGAGGCTGAGAACAAGTATTACCTCACGCGCTGGGCCGAACTCTATTTCAGCCGCAACCGTTTCACGATCGAGCGCGATCAGACAAACGCGCTCTATTTCCTCAATGGCGATGTGCAGCGGGCTGTGATTGCCGAGGAGCAGAAGGACAAGATCATCCAGACCTACCGGGACGATAGCTCGCTTCCGTATGTCGATGTCGAGGTCAAGAACGTCGTACTCGACGATTTGCGGCAATCGCCCTATTCGGCGCGGATCGAGTTCGAGAAGGTGTACACGAACCCGGCGGATCATACCGAACTCAAGCGGGAGCGATGGGTCGCCAGCGTGACCTATGTCTTCCGCGAGAACGTGAAGAACAACGAGCTGGCCGTGAACCCTCTGGGGCTGACCATCGTCCGCTTCCGGGCCGACCAGGCATTCAGCTAAGAGAACCAACCCGAATCCGAGGTCGCTTCGATGTATCGTCACGCTGTCAGTTCGGCAGGTAAACCCAACTCGCCTCATAGGGCGCACCGCATGGCCGCTCCGAGCTTTCGACAGCGCACCGGACGGTGCTCGATACCGTCCGTCTACGAAGCCTATGCCGCTCGACAGAAGGCTGCGGTTCAGGCGATCTTCCGCCGCCGAGACGCTAAGAGTGACTTCGGTGCATTCGAGGTTCATCCGTCTCGTATCCCGTCCTCTGCCCGGGGTCACGCTTCGGGCCTGTCCGGCGCCCGGCGGCAGGCTCGCTCTTCTGCTTCGGCTGTGCCGCCCTCCGGGTTACGGTTTCCGTCTACGACGGACCCTCCGTAAATGCAGAGCTTCGGCCTTGGGAGCCGGGGCCACTCGCTCGGCTTCGCCATGTGTGACCCGGGCAGGATACGGGAAATTCAACGAAACGGAGAACACTACCATGTACCAGAACAAAGTTAGTGCATGAGCTTGCTCATGGCAAAGATGCTGTGAGACTCACACGAGAGCTGGCCATCCGACGCTCCGACAAGCCCAATCCCCGCTATTACGCGCAGCGCACTGTAGACATGGTTTCTGCCCGTCTCTGGTTGCTTGAAGACGTGCCCATCGACGACGTAATCACCATGCTGGAAGTCCGCCGCCGTTTCGAGATTCCCTCCGCGTTCTGCTCCGCCCGCGCACGGGAGATTGCGGCCACTGCTCAACGAATGATCGCCCATAGAAAGATCGCTTGAATTCATCACCGAAGGAGAATCCCAATGCCATTACTTGAAGTCATCCAAACCCGACATCTCAGTGCTTCGATTCGCCTCACCGATACAACCGCAGCGCAGGTCGATCAGTATGCCGCTTTCATCCATGCCTGCGCCGATGATGTCGTGGAACAGGCACTTGCCTATGTCTTCAGCAAGGACCGCGACTTCCAGGAGTTCCTGAAAACTACACAGGCAGCTCATGTCACGCCGACTCTGCGTGTCCGTAGAGCTGCCGCTCCCGATGCGGTTGAGCAGGCTCCGAAGAAGCCTGTTGCCGGGATGGAGTCCAGCGAATCATTGCGGGTTCAGAAAGCATGAACTCCACCTGAATCGGTGGTGGAGCACAGACGGTGCTGCGCACCGGGTTTATTTCGACACTCCACCCCTTATAGGGTTGCGTTCGGAACCGT
>NZ_DATKQC010000115.1:0-10908 GCF_035532915.1 Edaphobacter sp. | reverse complement strand
CTCAAGCTCTCTTGACTATGCTGTATCGCTCGACGGACTGCCGCTGTCGTGCGGGCGCTCCCGTGAAGTATTTGGCCCACAATGCCTCCTTCGCCTGATAGGTAAAGTATGCTCCATCAAACTCCGGGACCAAACATCTAGCAACAGCTTTTGGCTGCTGAGCTTGCTTGCGATTTAAGCCAGATTCTCCGGCATGATCAGGTACTCGGACCGACTGCGAACCGCCAGGCTTCTTTGCGAACCAGGCTCGGAACATCCTTCTCATATCGTCTGTGAGCGGAACGTCAATACGGCTCCCAGCAATGTTCGGATACGTCTTACGAACCAAGTCTCTGAGTTTCGTTAGGTCCGAGTCCGCTGCGATGTTTGCATCTCCCTCCCAAAGGAACCGCTCAAAGCCGCGTACCAAGATGTCATCGTGTTTTGGGGACCATCTGCCACCATGAATTGGCTCCTTCGCAATTCCAGAAACCCAGTGTTCAGCAGTTTTCAAATGTTGCGGGAGCACCGACGGTCGCATCACCACAAGCATTGACCGAATGAAGTCTAAAGGGCCTGCTTCTGGGCTCAGATTTATAACTGCCTTTCCATCAGGACGCCACTCGACCCCGTGAAGTTCCTGCTGCGGCAGTTTGTGCGCGGCAGGAGGCGGTGCTGATACGCGTGCCGGGACACTCGAATCGCGATCAGTGCCCTCTGATCTTCCTTGAGGTGATGAAACCGGCGCACGAGCGAGGGTCTCGACCATGTACCGAGCCTCAGCGAGCCGATGTGACGGTATACTGGAGGCCTCACTCTTCGCCTTTTTCAGTAACACGTCGTCAGGCGTTCTGCCAAAGCCCTTCAAGAAACCGCCAATCAATGCGACCGACAAGTCTCTCCACCCGGTATAGAACCATCGCTTGTTGGCTTCAGTTACGAATGTTGGCTCTGATATGCCCAGGATTTCAGCCCAGTTAGCCAAAACCTGTGTTCGCGCTTCTTCCGTATCTGAGGAATATGCTGAATCCTTCAACGTTTTAGGCTCTGCACAGCCGATACGGTGATTGCGATCTGCCAGTGCGAACAATCCCCAAACGTCCGCCAAACTCCGGACAATTCGGTCTGGAATCTTCCCGTCTGGATCACCTTTCGGGACGGTACATGATTTCAACAAGCCAACGAGCGTTTCGTCGATCAACCGTTCACGTATCTCTTGGGAGACTCCGCTGGGCGTTCGCACTGCGTTTCCTCGTTCCAGCGGCACTACTAACGTATCGTAGACCGTTTGCCGACAAGCTCCGTAGCCTGTTATCAGCAACGCAGCGATCCGTTGCCGATCCCGGTTGAGGCCCGACACGAGATGCCATACGGGATTGGTAAATCGATCAAATATGCCCAATGTTCTTGCCTCCCGTCACTCGCCCATCGAGAGAACGCATAATCATATGAATCGCTGGACTCGGCATTGAACGCAAAAGGTCAGCGGTCGAGAGGCCGATGTCCTTGGCTGCCTCCGCAAGTTGACTCTCGAATTGTGGATACGCGAGCGCACGCAGCTTCGTTTGCTTGCTCCCCTGTACCAGTGTTGCAATTACACACGCAAGGAGTGCAGTGGCGGCTCCACCGTTTTGCAGATTCAGATACGCTTGAGCGAGCGAATCTGCCAGTGTTTCGAACTGCCCCGACATCCATGCCGCGAGTGTGAAACACCAAATCGACATCTCATCAAGAGTCTTCGATTTGCTGGACGCCGACAGGTGTTGCCATGCGTCCGTGAACCTTCCATGATAGAGATGCCACCATCCGAACTCCGCGTAAGAAAACTGAATCGCTCGTGATTCTTCCGACCACTGGGCCGCGCGCGTGAAAAGACTGTCTGCTTTAGCGTATTGTTGCTCGGAGACCATGCGCCACGCTAGGTTTATTGCGGGGTCGAGGTAAAGCGAACGCTCATGGCGTCCTTTTGTGTACTCAAGACACTCGACGGCGGAATCCCAGGCTGCGTATGCTCTCTGCTTGTAGCCGAGCTTCAGTAACAGAATCGCGAACGTATTGAGCAATTCCGGGTTTGTTGGTCGCTCGGTCATCGCGGCTCGTAATAGTTCCAGAGCATCTTGCATCCGCCCAGTATCGCGAAGAAAAGCCGCCTTTGTGATAATGTCTCGGACCCGTTCGCTACCGGGACTCTGAGCACCTGTATACTCCCTGCCAATCAATCGAAATAATGCATCGTACGAATGTGGCCGGTTCCGGGGGTCCAACTGCGACGCAGCAACGATTAAAGAGACAAGGGAAGATGCTTCTCTTCCACGTTTTTGTTCAAAGCGCCGCAAAGGTCCAAGTCTGAAGACAGGATGCATCCGGTGGCGAGTTTCCGGCCCGCAGTATGGATGTTCTCCCGTGGTGATCTGGTAGAGCGTGATTCCGAGGGAGAAAATATCCGTTTGGGCCGACGGCGAGCACCCAACAAACAGCTCTGGAGCCATATAGAAAGGTGTGCCACCAATCGGCCCAAGTGATACGGATTGCACCATAGAAGCATCAACGCCTTCGACGCTCCGGATAGGAAGCCCAGCATTTGCAAATCTCGCCATCCCGAAATCGGTGAGACGGGGTTCATCTTTTTCATCGAGCAGAATATTTGCCGGTTTCACATCCTGATGGATCATTCCTTGCACTCGGAGCGCATACTCCAATCCATCGAGCAATCCTGCCGCGAAATTGATGAGTTTAGCGGTCGGCCAAGTCTCTGCTGTCTGATTGTCGATTGTTTGCTTATACCACTCTGCAATGATGCTAGGCTGCGATTGCCACTCCAGGTAGAGAAGCGCTCGGGCAATGTGGGCGTGATTCCCGAGTGAAATCCAGAGATCAGCTTCGCGAATGAATTGCTCTCGTGTCGCAGTTTGCTGATATGTCTTTAACGCAAGGACGGGTCCGACTGGAGCGACTGGGAGGAGCTGATATACCTCCCCCATTCCGCCGCGCAGAACCTTTCCGATAACGAACTTTTCGTTACTTAGCTCAGCGATCGTCACTACCGATCCGAGTTGGGGAGCATCGAGCATGGATTGATTAAAATTCGTCGGCAGATTCTTTTCGTCAGGGCTATGGCCGGTCCGGCGACCACAGAACAACTATATAGCCACGCCGGAACCGCCTATTCCGGGAGTGGGCAAGCGGCGAACTGGGCCACGGCGGTCGTTCCCGCCTCTTCGAGGCGGGAATCTAGCAATTGGCCTTTGCCATTCCTATGGAGTAAAAGGAGGCCAAATATGCAAAGACCGCCGAATTGAAATGCGGCCCGTCTCCCTAGCAGGCGTAAGTCGTCCGATAGGTTGCCGCCAGAGGCGTTGGCACCGAGCAGTTTGAAAAGCTCACGCACAGATCGCCATCGATTGTGCGCCATTGCGAGATCGTCATCCGTTGCCGCTGCGATGATTTCGCGCATCGCACCGATGGAGAAATTCCGCCGTACGAAGTCGAGCCATTCCTCTAATTGTGGTTCGCTGACGAATTCAGAACACTCCCGATTTGCGCGATTGTGATACATCAGTGCCCGCACAGTGTCAGCTAGCTGCTCGTCAATAGCGATCTCAGCATCGGGATGCGGATTGAAGAAAGCGTTCAATATCTCGACTAGAAGCGGCTCCAGGCGAGTCCATGGGAGGTGTGCATTTCTGGCCCAGGATTGATCGGAAAGTCCTTTGGCGAGACGAGGGCACAGCCCACCTATTGCATCCTCACATTCCTCTTTCGAGAGGGCGGTCCCGAGCCATTCCTTCCGAGTACGGGCGAGCGATTCGAGCCATAACGTTCTGACGGTTCCGAGGTTCACTTCAAAGCCTGCAAACCACAACCCCAACGGTACCCACTTTGTTCGCCCATTACTGTCAAGGAGGTCAGAAACGGCTATCGCTTGAGAGAGGATTATTTCCTTGCCCTCCCAGTAGCGCAGAACGCCCAAGCCGCGGCCTCGGCTACTTGAATTGAGCGGCGGCAGCAGTCCCTTGGCCCGCCAGTCCCTCACCTGCCGCTCGGTTACGTGGTAGCCACGCTCTTGGAGTTCGGCGACCAATTGTGTCTGCGACACCATTCCCTCTCGATTTTACAAGTGACATTCTTGTACGACCGCCCCATTTTGCGGCATTGCTACATTGATGCCGAGACCACCCTGGTCTTCTGGAGGCGTATTGCAATGGAGTGTCGGAAAACAGCACTGCTCATGCCCGAATTGGTGCCCGGACCGCTATGGGGACGGAGCGCTCACAAAATGCTCGGTAGTAAGGCAGTTTGGAAAAAGCAGATTCGCGGCGACGCGCTGGCGGAAGCTGACAATCGCTGTTCGATTTGCAAATCAGGTCAGGGGCGCATGACCTGCCACGAAAAATGGGGATACGACGATAAGCAGTGTGTCGCAACCCTCCTGGGATTTGAGATTCATTGCTCAAATTGCGATCTCGTAGCGCACGCCGGTCGCGCGTTCAAACTCGGTTACGGCGAAGTAGTGATTTCGCATCTCTGTGCAATGAATCATTGGGACATTAAACATGCCGTGACCGTTCTCAAACACGCGATGAATGTCTGGATGAAGCGAAGCGAGGAAGAGTGGGGAATAAAGGTAACATCGTCTTTGGTGGAGCGGTACCCGGAGCTTACGGCGTTGCCAAGATTTGTTCCGTCGCCAACCGCATATTGATGTCTGACGGCGGGATTTAAGAACGGCGCTGCCTTCGGCATCGGCAGGAGGGGTGACACGTCACCCCGGCTCGGGTGCTGCAAGGTTGCTGAAGGTTCCTGCGGCGGGAACCTGCTAAAAATACGGAAGTTGCCCGCGAAATGGGTTGTTCGCAGTTACTGCGGGAGTAACCTGCTGCTGCCACTCGGGGAACCTGTTGAAAGCACAGAGTGAGAGGCCGGAACCGGCATCCCGGCGCGCTCACGCGCGTGTAGCCTCCGCTCTGCCGTCCGTAAAGGCTCTTCGCTTCGCTCCGACCGCTGCGCGGCGTGCTGCGCACGGCCTTGACTGACGGCTCCGCTGCGGCTGGATGGCAGCTATGAGAAGAATGTCTTCTTCTCATGTTCCACATGACAAGGGCCACGGCT
The DNA here is from genome assembly GCF_035532915.1 of Edaphobacter sp. Classification (GTDB taxonomy): domain Bacteria; phylum Acidobacteriota; class Terriglobia; order Terriglobales; family Acidobacteriaceae; genus Edaphobacter. The sequence continues at coordinate 5,820 of NZ_DATKQC010000115.1, read as the reverse complement.
CCGATCTTCGGCGGCTCTGGGGCGGGCCAACGGCTATCACCACACGGCGGCGAAGCACGCAGCGGCAGGGTTGTAGCTGAGAAGCGATGAGGCAAAATCTCTGAAATCAGGTTACTCTGGTAGCAACCAGCGGTTGCTGAAGGGGTAACCCGATGACCCCCCTCCCTTTAGCAAGAAAACGGCTCGGCACGGCCCCGTGTCCTGTACGTTGTGGCGCGCGGACGGCGTGCGGCCCGAATCCCGGTTCCTATCACCAACCAAATCCATCCGGCGGTGAGCGATGAAGGCCCCGCTGCGCACAAAGTCCATCGGAACGAAGGTGAGCGAGGAGGAGTTCGCGGCGCTGGAGGCGACGGCGCGGGCGGCGGACATGACTCTCTCGGAATGGGTGCGGGCGGTGTTGCTGGCCGCGCCGGGGGTGGAGCTTCCCGACGACGAGGCAGCGCTGGCCGGTCGGGTGACGTTGGCAGAGGTGCTGGCGTTGCGGACGCTGTTCCTGAATCTTCAGTTCAGGCAGGCGCAGGGTCCGATGACCGAGGCGGAGATGCGCGGCCTGATCGAGCGGGCCGACGCAGCGAAGGGAGAGCGGGCGCGGGAGCGACTGGAGGCGGCGCGGAAGACGGTCGGCAAAGCGGACGAGAAGGCCACCGGGGAACCACAGGCAGAGGAGGGTTGAGCATGGCGGAATGGGGTCGGAAGCAGTACGCAAAACCGTGGCCGAGCCGGGCGCACGTGTGGACATGGGGAGTTTTTTTTCTTAGCTGCCTGTTCTTCGTGTTCATGACGTGGCGGGACGGGCGGGTGAACTGGACGGCGGCGGAGCGGCTGTACCTGAGTGACTACCTGAAGAGCGGAGCGCGGGAGAAACTCCCGGCAGCGAAGGCGCGGTACACACTGCTCGAAGGAGTGACGGCCAAGGGCGAGCAGGTGCTTGTGACCGGCGACCAGATCGAGGCGGTGAAGGGCCAGGACGGGCGCTGGGGATACGTGCTGACCGACGAGGGAACCCAGGCCGGACTCGTCCGGTTGCAGTGGACGACGGGGGTGTTCAACGACCGTGGTCTGCATGAGTTGATGGGGAGCTACGTCTACCAGAACCAAACGCTGTGGGACTTCGTGAAGAGGCCGACGTACTGGACACTGGCGTTCTTCGCCGTGCTCTTGTTCATGGCCGTGCCGAAGGACCGTGCGCGGCGGATGGTCTGGAAGTTCGGGCGGCTGCTGCGGGGGCCGGAGCTGGCGACGACGGCGGAGTTCAACGAGAAGCTGGGCCGCAGGAAATGGCTGACGACCTACTTCCCGGATGGGATCGCGTTCGTGAATCTCGAACAGACTTGGTACTACCGGCTGCTCAGGCGGGACCGGGGCCGCTGGGTCCGCGTCCCGCGCGAGCGGGAGGCGATGCACTTCCTCATCGTGGGCGATTCGGGGACGGGCAAGAGCGCGGCCATCCGGCAGGTTCTCTCGCAGATATGGGAGCGCGGAGAGACGGCTATCGTGTACGATCCGGCGCTCGAATATGTGCCGCAGTTCTACCGCGAATCGCGGGGCGACGTGATCCTGAATCCCCTGGACGCGCGCTGTCCGTTCTGGACTCCGGGCGATGAGGTTCCGCACGAAGCAGAGGCACTGACGGTAGCGGCTTCTCTGTTCCCGGACCGGGGCCGGGAGAACCAGTTCTTCGTGGATGCGCCGAGGAAAATCTTCGCGCACCTGATCAATCTGAAACCCACGCCGGAGCAGCTTACGTACTGGATGTGCCACGAGGAGGAGATCGAAAAGCGGGTGCGGGGTACGGAGCTTGCGGCGATGATCCACGCGACGGCTCCGCCGCAGAGATCGGGCGTGCTGGGTTCGCTCAACATGGTCGCCGACGCGTTCAAGCTGCTGCCAGCGGAGCGCGAAACGGAGCGGCGCTGGAGCGCGTATCAGTGGAGCCGGGAGCGGCGCGGATGGCTGTTCCTTACGTCGAAGCCGACCATGAGAGAGCGGCTGCGCCCGCTGATGAGCCTGTGGCTCGACCTGTTGGTGCTGCGGCTGATGAACGAGGGCGGGAGCGGGGCGCGGAAGACGTGGTTCGTGCTAGACGAGCTGGCGACGCTGCAACGGTTGCCGCAGTTGACGACGGCCATCACGGAGGGCCGGAAATCGAATAACCCGATGGTCCTCGGCTTCCAGGGCAAGGCACAGGTGGAGGCGCTGTACGGGCACATCGCCGAGGCCATGCTGTCGCAACCGGCGACGAAGATCTTCTTCAAAACGAGCGAGCCGCACGCGTCGGAATGGATCTCGAAATCCATCGGCGAAGTGGAGGTGGAACGGTTCCGCGAGAGCCGGACGCGGGGCGTGTTCCCGCACCACCGGGAGAACGAGCAGCGGGAAATCACGCGCGAGCCGCTGGTCATGGCTTCGGAGATCGGCGGGCTTGAGCCGCTGCATGGATACCTGAAACACGGCAACCTGGTTGTGCGGATGCGGATACCGTATCTCAAGCTGGAGGAGCCAGCGGAGAAGTTCATCGAGCGGAAGATGACGACGCCGGCAGTAATGCCGGCGACAGAGCCGGAGCCGGTTGCAGCACCGGCACGAAAGCCGGTACGTTCCGTCCAAAAGAAGCAGGAGCAAGCGCAGCAGCCAGCGGCGGTGAACGAGCAGACGCCGTTCTTCGAGTGAAGCCATGATAACGCTGTCGAAACCCATCAGCTCCGGCCAGGCACAGGCATATCACAAGGAAGAGTTCGTCAATGCGCGGGAGAACTATTACACAGAGGGCGAGCGTGTGCGCGGCGAGTGGCAGGGCCAGCTTGCTGCTCGCTGGGGCTTGCAGGGTGAGGTACAGGAGCAGCAGTTCGCGCGGATGGCCGAAGGCCAGCATCCGGAGACGGGCGAGCAGCTTGTGCGGCATCAAACGGCGCGGGAGTATGTGAACGCGCAGGGCGACACGGTGCGCACGATGGAGCACCGGGCGGGATGGGATGCGACGCTCAGCGCGCCCAAGAGTGTATCGCTGACTGCGTTGGTTGGCGGGGATGATCGAGTGCGCGAGGCCCACAGGGAGAGCGTGCGCACGGCGCTTGATGAGATGGAGAAGTACGCGCAGGCGCGCATGGGCGGCAACGTCCCGGCACAGACGACGGGCGCGTGGGCCGTCGCCAAGTTCGAGCATGACAGCAGCCGACCTGTTGACGGTTATGCAGCGCCGCAGTTGCACACGCACGCGGTGATCTTCAATGTGACCGAAACGGCGGACGGCCAGACGCGCGCTCTTCAACCCCAGGAGCTTTACAAGACGCAGCAGTACGCGACGGCGGTGTACCGCTCGGAGCTTGCGGCGGAGTTGCAACGGCTGGGCTACGAGATCGAGCGCGGCGAGCATGGACAGCCGGAGATCAAGGGTTACACGCGCGAATATCTGGAGGCGTCGAGTCCGCGGCGGCAACAGATCGAGGAGCACATGGAGACGGCGGGCGTGCGCGGGGCTGGCGCCGCGCAGATCGCGGCGCATCAGACGCGAGATGCGAAGCAGCCGCTCTCGCACGAAGAAGTGCGCGAGCAACATCAGAGACTCGCTTCTCAGCACGGTCATCAGCCGCAGCACGTCGTCAGAGAGGCGGCGCAGCGTCCCGGTGTGGAGCTGAAGCCGGAGCAGTCGGGAGTCGCCGCGCACGAGGGTGTGAGCTATGCGCGCGAGCGCGGCATGGAGCGCGAGGCCGTAGCCGATGAAAGAATGTTGATGCGCGATGCCCTCAAGCACACGATGGGCGAGGCGCGGTTGCCGGAGGTGCGCGCCGAGTTCGAGCGGCGTGTGCAGTCGCATGATCTGATCGAAGTGGAGCGTAGGCCAGGTCTCCCAGGCCGCGCGTTCACGACCGGAGAAATGCAGGGTTACGAGCGCGAGCTGATCGAGCGGATGAAGCTGGGCCAGGGCACACGCGAGGTGCTGGCAGACGGCAATGTACGCGAGCACGTGATGCGGGAGCACACACACTTGAGCGCGAGCCAACGGCACGCGGTAGAAGATGTGTTGACAAGCCGCGACCGCATGATGGCTCTTGAAGGTGTTGCGGGGGGAGGAAAAACTACTTCCTTAGCCGCCGTCCGTGAAGGGGCCGAGCGCGCAGGCTATCAGGTCGAAGGACTCGCGCCGACATCGCGGGCCGCGCAGAAGCTCGCCGAAGCGGGCATCGAGACTCAAACGCTGCAAAGGCATCTTGCGCGCGGTGAGCAGCAGGACGACGGACAGAAACGGCTCTACGTGGTCGATGAATCGAGCATGGCGAGCACAAAGCAGATACACACTTTTGTTGAGCGGCTGAGAAAAAACGACCGCGTGCTGCTCGTAGGCGACGTGCGGCAGCATGAGGCGGTCGAAGCAGGACGGCCCTATGCGCAATTGCAGGAAGCGGGAATGCGTACGGCCAGACTGGATGAGATCATCCGGCAGAAAGACCCGGCGCTCAAAGAAGCCGTGGAGCAGCTTGCGCGCGGCGAAGTGCGCGAAGCCATCGGCAATTTGAGCAGCCAGGGCCGCGTTCACGAAATCGGCGACAGGCAGGAACGCATCAGCGAAATCGCCCGCGAGTATGTGCGCTCGCCCGAAAAGACACTCGTCGTTTCGCCGGACAATGCCTCACGCCGCGAGATCAACGAAGCCATCCATCGCACGATGCAAAACGAGGGCAAGGTCGGCAATAACGAGCAGCGCGTGCATGTGCTCTACGCACGGCAGGACGTGACGGGTGCAGACCGGCAGCACGCGCGGAACTACGAGCGCGGCGACGTACTGCGCTACTCGAAAGGTAGCAAGCCTCTCGGCATCGAGCCGGGAGAATATGCGCGTGTGTCGCACGTAGACCGCGAAACCAACACGCTCACAGTGAAGCGGCACGGCGGCGAAAAACTCAGCTACGATCCGCGCCGCTTGCAGGGTGTAACGGTCTACCGCGACAGCGAGCGCAAGTTCGCGCAGGGCGACCGCGTGCAACTGACGGCCCCATACCATGAACAGAAACTCGCTAACCGCGAGCTGGCGACCATCGAGCGGATCGAGGGCGACGGCAATCTGAAGCTGCGCACGGATTCGGGCCGCGAGGTTGAGTTCAACGCAAGGCAGCATCCGCATCTTGATTACGGTTATGCGGTGACGAGCCACAGCAGCCAGGGCCAGACCGCAGACCGAGTGCTGATCCACGTGGACACGGAACAGGCTCCCGGCGAACTCGTCAATAGCCGCATGGCCTATGTGTCGGTATCACGTGCTCAGTTTGACGTGCAGATGTACACGAACGATGCGAAGGCGCTGGGATACGAGTTGAACCGCGACCTCTCGCACCCGACCGCGATCCAGCAGGAGCCAGCGGCAACACAGAAAATTGAGCCGCAATCGGTAAGCATAGGGGCCGCGCAAGGCTTGAGCGTGGGCTGAGGAATGGTCTCCACCAGCTTGGGAGACTTGACGTACAGAGTTTGGGCAAGCAGAACGAGGCTAGGCAGGCCATGACAACCTCAACACACAAGCAACCGACGGGACCGCAGGGGCAAGGGCATAATAGAGATGGGGCCGTGAGTGCTTGGTCCGAGAACAGGCCAAGGCGTCTCATTGGGAAATGAAAAGAATCTGTGCAAATCCCAGAAAACTTTCACACTTTCTTACACGGTTTCACATTAACTGCTTATGAGGCAAACGAATGTAGTCGAATATATGTTGTACAATCAATGATTTACAGGTCATGCCCGGATGGCGAAACTGGCAGACGCAGCGGACTTAAAATCCGCAGGGAGCAATCCCATGGGGGTTCAAGTCCCCCTCCGGGCACCAGA
>NZ_DATKQC010000114.1:0-11138 GCF_035532915.1 Edaphobacter sp. | reverse complement strand
TAGCTGTCGTTCGCTATCGCTCTCACAACCGCGAGCGTGGTGGCGTCTGCTCCACCCTGCTCGCCGACCGCACCAACACAGGCGAGCGACGTGCCATCTACATTCAGCCGAACAGAAAATTTCGCCTGCCCCAGCAGTCCGACGCGCCCATCATCATGATCGGCCCCGGCACCGGCATCGCGCCCTTCCGCGCCTTCCTGCACCAACGCCGAGCTCTCTCCGCCACGGGAAAGAACTGGCTCTTCTTCGGCGAGCGCAGCGCGGCGACCAACTTCCTCTATCGCGACGAACTCGAGTCCATGCTCAAGGACAAGCACCTCACCCATCTCGATCTCGCCTTCTCCCGCGACCAAGAGCACAAGATCTACGTCCAGGACAAGATGCTCGAGCAGGCACCACGGTTCTGGTCATGGCTGCAAGACGGCGCCAGTATCTACGTCTGCGGCGACGCTGCCCGCATGGCGAAAGACGTCGATGCCACTCTCCACGCCATCGTCACCCAGCAAGGCAACCTCGACGCCGACGCCGCGACCGAATACGTCCAGACGTTGAAAGACGATCACCGTTACCACCGCGACGTCTACTAGCAGACGTGACACAACGATCGCCTCACTACCACTTCACGAAAGGAGGGTACCAGTGTCTCTACCCCTACAAGAACTCGCAGAGTCTGCCACCGCTGAATCCATCGTGCGCATGACCTTCGCCGACCTCGGTCAGCCCTCCATCCCGGCGGCACTAGCGGCAACCGTCGTCACATCGCTCATCCCCACCCGCGCGCTCGAAGATGGTGAGCAGTACCGCTTCCACTTCGACATGACCAAGTGCATCGGTTGCCGCTCCTGCGAGATCGCCTGCAACGAGCAGAACGGCAACCCCGCCGACATTCGCTGGCGCCGCATCGGCGAAATCGAAGGCGGCACCTACCCCGACACACTTCGCCACTACCTCTCCATGGGCTGCAACCACTGCCTCGATGCCGAGTGCGTCAAAGGCTGCCCCGTAGACGCCTACACCAAAGACCCCATCACCGGCATCGTTCTGCACTCAGCCGACGCCTGTATCGGCTGCCAGTATTGCGTCTGGAACTGCCCTTACTCGGTTCCGCAGTTCAACGCCGACCGAGGAGTAGTCGGCAAATGCGACATGTGCCACGGTCGTCTCACCGACGGACGCGAGCCCGCCTGCGTCAACTCCTGCCCCGAAGCCGCCATCGAGATCGAGATCGTCAACACCACCGCATGGCGCGTCGACTACGCCACTGCGGAATCCCCCGGCATGCCCGCTGCCGGCCACACCATCTCCACCACGCGCATCACCCTTCCTCCCAACTCCACCACCAAGCTCGAACGCGTCGACATCGGTCGCATTCAACCCGAGCACGCCCATCTCTCACTCGTCTTCATGACGACGCTCATCCAGTCCGTCACCGGCTCACTCATCTTCGCTCTGCTCTTCCACGCAGCGCAGTCCATGCTGCTCACCATCCTGCTCGTCATCACCAGCATCGCGCTCAACATCTCGGTCTTCCATCTCGGCCGGCCCGCCTACGCATGGCGAGCGTTGAAGATGTGGCGCCGCTCCTGGCTCAGCCGCGAGGTCCTCCTCTTCGGCCTCTTCTTCGGCACGATTGCAACGTTCACCTCCGCCACATGGCTGCTCACACCATCCACTGCGGCAATCCTGCATAGCTCGCTATTGCAACACATGCAAACGTTTCCGCTCGCCGCACAATTCCTCGCAACCATCGGCTGGGCTGCCGCCATCTTCGGTGTTGCTGGTACCATCGCCAGCGCCTTCATCTATCTTGTTCCCGCACGTCCGGCGTGGAACATGATTCACACTCCCATCGACTTCCTTCTCAGCAGCCTGCTCATCGGTTCAACGCTTCCCGTCACGCTCAATTGGATCGTCAAAACCCTCAACCACATCACGCTGCTGCAACCACTCCATCTGCAAACCATTAGTGCCTTTCCCGCATGGCTAACAGCCTTCGCAGCCATCCCATGGATTGCCAACCACGCCATCCGTCTCATTCGTCTTAACCGTTCCAGCCTCTTTGAAGAGCGCGCCACCGCTGAACTTCTTGGCACGCAAAACTTCCGTCCCGCCGTCATCGTAACCTTCGCTCTCGCCGCCGCCGCAGGCTTGCTCTCCTTCTGCGGGGCCTTCGCCTTCGCTACACTCGCCACCTTCGCCGCAGTCATCATCGCGCGCTATCTCTTCTTCGTCTCTGTCGTTCCGCTCAACATGGCGCTCACCTTCACTCGCGGAGGTTCCCACTAATGTTGAAACGAATCCGCCGAGCCCTCGGCATCGACACCCGGCAATCCGAATACACCTTCCAGCGCGACCCTCGCTTCGGCCACATCGCCAGCACACGCGTAGCCGAAACCTGGGTCAAGACCACCTGCGGCTACTGCTCCGTCGGCTGCGGAATGCTCGTCGGCGTCAAAGACAACAAAGCCGTCACCGTCCGCGGCAATCCCGACCACCCCGTCAACCTCGGCAAGCTCTGCCCCAAGGGCCTCAGCGAGCACCACATCCTCGACGCCCCCGGCCGCGCCAAGCAGCCGCTTCTGCGCAAAGACGGCAAGCTCGTCCCCGTCTCTTGGGACGAGGCGCTCACCGTCATGATCGAAAAGATCTCTGCCGTCCAGCAAAAATACGGCAGCGATTCTCTGGGAGTCGTTAGCACCGGCCAACTCGTCACCGAAGAGTTCTACACCCTCGGCAAACTCGTGCAGCTAGGCTTCGGCAGCCGCAACTATGACGGCAACACCACTCTCTGCATGGCTTCCGCCGTCTCCGGCTACAAGCTCACCTTCGGCAGCGACGGTCCACCCGGCTCCTACGCCGACATGGAGACCGCGGACCTCATCCTGCTCATCGGCGCCAACATCGCCGACAATCATCCTATCCTCTGCCAGCGCATCGAGCGCAACCGCCAGCGCAATCAAAACTCCACCCTCATCGTCGTCGACCCGCGCGTCACCAAGACCGCCATGATGGCCGACATTCATCTCCCCATCAAGCCGCGCGGCGACATCGCTCTGCTCAACGGCATCGCACACATCCTCATTCGCGATGGCCTCATCGACCGCGACTACATCGACCAGCACACCACAAGCTTCGAAGAATTCGCCGCATTCGTCGCCGACTTCACACCGCAGCACGTAGCCGAAGTCACCGGCCTCAGCGAAGAAAGCATCATCAACACCGCACACCTCTACGGAAAAGCAAAGGCCGCCTTCATCGGCTGGACCATGGGCGTCAACCACTCCACGCAGGGCGCGGCCACCGTCACCGCCATCAACAACCTCGCACTCATCACCGGCAACATCGGTCGCGCTGGAGCCGCACCGTTTTCCATCACCGGCCAGTGCAACGCCATGGGCAGCCGCGAAGCCAGCTTCACCACAGCCCTCCCCGGCTACCGCAAATTCGAGAAGCAGCAGGACCGTGAAGAGCTCGCCGACATCTGGAACATCGACGTCGCGCGCATCCCAACATCACGCGGCCTCGCCTATCCCGACATCATCGAAGCCGCCGTCGCGGGCAAAGTTAAAGCCCTCTGGTTCATCGCCACCAATCCCGCCGTCTCCTTCCCCAACTATCCTCTCCTCAAGCAAGCGCTCGAGAGCGTCGACTTCCTCGTCGTACAGGACGGCTTTCACCCCACGCCCACCGGCGAGTTCGCCGACCTCATCCTCCCCGCCGCCATCTGGGGAGAAAAAGAAGGCACCTATACCAACTCCGAACGCCGCGTCAGCAAGGTCAATCCCGTCGTCACACCACCCGGCCTCGCCCGCACCGACTTCGATATCTTCCTCGACATCGCCCAACGCCTCGGCGTCCGCGACGAACTCTTCCCCGGCTGGACGTCAACCCACGACGCCTTCAAGGAATGGCAGCACGTCTCCGAAGGCCGTATGTGCGACTACAGCAACTTCACGTGGCAGCAGCTCGAAGACGAAGGCGGCGCGCAGTGGGGCGGCGACCGTCTCTACGCCGACGGCGTCTTCCCCACCGCCACTGGCAAAGCCCAGCTTTACAACGTCCCCTGCCTGCCCTTCGTCGAGCAGCCCAACGCCGAGTACAACTTCATCTTCAACACCGGCCGCACCGTCGAGCACTGGCACACCCGCACCAAGACAGCCGAGGTCGAAATGCTCGACAGCATGGTTCCTAACGCATGGCTCGAGATGAACCCCATTGACGCCGCGAAACTAGAACTTCGCCCACACGACCGCGTAAACGTTGTCTCCCGTCGCAGCACCGTCCGCAACATCGAGCTGCGCATCACCGGCATCGTCGCTCCGGGGCAGGTGTTCATGCCCTTCCACTTCGCCGAAGCCAACTCCAATCTCGTCACTCTCGGGGCCTTCGATCCCATCTCGCGCGAGCCCAACTTCAAACAGTGCGCCGTCCGCGTAGAAAAATTCTTCAAAGCATTAAAGTAAAAATCTCGGCCACGCCGCCGAATGCAAAACGAACACCACGGTCGAACCCCGACGTTCACCTCGCAACTGATGACCGATCGAACGAATTACAACTCATCTCTCAGGGGAGCTATCCATGGCAAATCTAAAAACATTTATGAAATCAGGGCATCCACCCACCCTCTTCGCGGCCTTCCTCTACTTCGACTTCAGCTTCGCCGTCTGGGTTCTCAACGGAGCCATGGGCCCCTTCATCTCCGAGCAGTTTCACCTCAGCCAGGGCCAGGTCGGCCTCATGGTCTCCGTTCCCACGCTCGCCGGAGCCTTCATGCGCTTCCCGCTCGGCGTCGTCTCGCAGTACATCGGCAGAAAAAAAGCGGCCATCATCGAGATGTCGGCCATCGTCATCGCGCTGCTCTACGGCTTCTTCTTCGTCAAGACCTTTCACGACGTCCTCGCCATGGGCGTCCTGCTCGGCATCGCCGGAGCCAGCTTCGGCGTCGCGCTCTCGCTCGGCTCAGGCTGGTTCCCCAAGCAATACAAAGGCCTCGCCATGGGCATCGCCGGAGCAGGCAACAGCGGCACCGCCGTCGCCGCACTCTTCGCTCCGCGCCTCGCCACGCACTACGGCTGGCAGCACGTCTACGGCTTCGCTGCGGCGATGATGCTCCTTCCCCTCATCGTCATGATCGTCTTCGCCAAAGAGCCGCCAGACATCGAACACCAGAGCCTCGCCGATCATCTCAAGTGCCTCTGGGAAAAGGATGGCTGGGCCTTCAATCTCGTCTACATCATTACCTTCGGCGGCTTCATCGGCCTCGCCACATTCCTGCCTTCGTTCTTCGTCAAGCAGTTCCACGTAACCAAAATTCAAGCAGGAAGCCTCACCGTCCTCGCCACCCTCACCGGCAGCGCCACCCGCGTCCTCGGCGGCTGGTTCGCCGATCGCATCGGCGGCATCACCACACTCTCGGTCGTCTTCCTCATCGTCATCGCCGGACTCTTCGGCCTCATCGCATCACCCTCGCTGCTCGTCACCACGCTGCTCTTCATGCTCTGCTTCGCCGCTCTGGGCGCGGGCAACGGAGCCACCTTCCAACTCGTCCCGCTGCGCTGGCCCATCACGACGGCAGTCGCCGGCGGCATGATCGGCGAAATCGGCGCGCTCGGCGGCGGTATCCTTCCTAACCTTCTCGGCCAGTCCAAGCAGCACACCGGTTCCTATTCCACCGGCTTCATCGCCTACGCTGCACTCGCCTGCCTCGTTCTCATCCTGCTGCGCGTCGTCTCTCGCCGTTGGATGAAGACATGGGTAGGCGCTGGCGGCCGCGCACTCTCCGACGACAAGGTCATGGCTATAGCAGCAGATTAGCTATCGACAGCGAGCATGTGCCTGTCTCTCCACATCTTCAGAGACAGGCACACAGCAACAGATAACGATTTCCTTAAGAAAAACAACCAGCTCTCCATCTTGAGGATGAGTAAAGGCTAAGACTTTGTCTCGATGTGTTTACTCGACAAACTTCCTATACTCATCCGACAGCTCCAACAGAAAACAAGCGCGCACCGAAGCCTGGGTCGAAGTGTGCCATCGGCCATCCGCTGACGTTCGCTGTTGCTATAGCTGATTTGAAACATGATGGAGGCGAAATAAATTGAAGCTAAATACGCAAAAGCAGGCCTGCGATCGCATGAGTGGGCAACTCAAGCGGAGGATATTTAAAGTCTCCCTGGCACTCGGCGCCGCTCTCCTCACCACTCCATTGCTGACGACCTGTGCTTGGTCACAGGGCTGCATTCTCGCTCGTTCGCCTGAGCAATCGGGACTGCCGACCGGCGAAGGCGGAGTGCTTCAGCCTGGCCACTTCCAGATCAGCATCGGAGAGCGCCACCAGTACTCTTATCAACACTACGTCGGAGATGTGTACCAGGAGTATCGCGCACAGGCGAAATCACAGGTCGAGAACAGGATCAACCTCGTTACAGCAAATTTAACCTATCAAATTAGCCCACGCGTCAGCGTCGAGATCGATGCGCCCTGGCTGTTCGCAACACGTAAGAACCAAAGCTCGCCCATCAAATACTCCGCAACCGGATTGGGCGATACCATCTTCGGCATTAATGGCTGGCTCTGGAGCCCGGCAGTTCCGCACCGCGGCAATCTCTCCGGCGGCATCGGAGTCCTGACGCCAACCGGCAATGACGACGTGCAGAATACCGTGAACAGTAACACCACCGGAGTAGGTCCGGCCGTACAAACGACGGCCCCGGTCGACTACTCCGTTCAACCAGGGAGTGGCGGCTGGGGATTAGTCACTCAGTGGATGGGTTACAGGCAAGTAGGCTCTTCACTCATCTTCTACACCGATGGGGACTACATCGCAATGCAGGGTGGAACCAACGGCGTTCGGCGTGCGAGCAGCACAACGACTCCATTGAACAACTTCGTCGCGATTTCAGACCAGTATCTGCTCGAAGCTGGAGTTTTGTTTCCGGTAAACCATGTGAAAGGGCTGGGAGTTACGCTGGGACCGCGCGTCGAAGGCGTCCCCGCAAAGAACCTCTTCCCCAATAGCAACGCGGGCTTCCGCCGTCCGGGATACGCTGTGACATTTGGCCCCGGAGCGCAATACGTGCGAGGCGCAAACATCCTCACCGCCGGAATCTATAAAGCCATCCGGCGCGACCGCACCGTCAGCTATCCGGATTCAGTCTACAAATCGCATGGAGATGCGGCGTTCGCTCAATACGTCTGGCTCGCAAGTGTTACCCATCGCTTCTAACCCACAACTTGTCCCTGTCGGCAATCGCTGCGGCAGGGGCAATCCTTGAAAGAAGTTGCCATGATCATCAAAAAAAGAACGATCCAGACACTAGCGTCGATGATGCTCTGCTGCCTGATAGCAACGGCGTATGCCAAGCGCATCCCAAACCTCGAAGCTAAAAGCCTTACGGGTACGCCCGAAAAAGTTGCGGCATTGCGTGGTTCGATAGCCTTCATCAATTTCTGGGCTACATGGTGCGGCCCCTGCAAAGAGGAGATGCCCCGTTTGGCGAAGCTGAAGGACGAGTACTCGGCCAACGGCATTCGCTTTGTGGCAATCTCTGTAGACGAGCCAAAGACCAGAGCCAGGATCGAGCCCTTCCTCAAGCTCCAGAATATTGACATGGAGGTTTGGGTCGGCGGAAATCTCGACATGCTCACGCGTGCCGGACTGGGCAACGTGCTCCCCGCCACAATCATCATCGATCAGCAAGGCGAGATCATCGGCCGCATCATGGGCGAGGCTAAAGATGAAGACATCAAAAGCCGTCTGGACTGGCTTCTGAATGGACGGCAGGGCCCAGCGCCCGATCCAACCCTGAAGCGTTACTAAGTACATTTGCCACAACAAATCTTAAAGAGATAAATCCAAAGGCCCAGTTCAAAGCTGGACCATATCTTTTAATAACGAATATTTTGAAGATGGCCGCCAGCAGCCATTTGCAGTATCCTGCAAAAGTCCATGCCATCCATCCCATCCAACCTCCGCGTCAGCCAGATCTCCCCACTCATCATCCAGTCTGAGATTCGCTCCATGTCGGTCGAGTGCGACCGTGTCGGCGGCATCAACCTCGCACAAGGCATCTGCGACACCGATCTACCCGCATCCGTCGCAGACCAGGCCATCGAAGCCATTCGCACCGGCCAAAATATCTACACTCGTCTCGACGGCATCGCACCTCTGCGCCAGGCCATCGCCGCAAAGCTCCTGCGCCACAACAAAATCAAAGCCGACCCCGACTCCGAGATCCTCGTCACCTCCGGCGCAACCGGAGCCCTCTACGCCACCAGCCTAGCGCTGCTCAATCCCGGCGACGAGGTCATCCTCTTCGAGCCCTTCTACGGCTACCACGTCAGCAGCATGCTCTCCATGCGCGTGAAGCCCGTCATCGTCCCGCTCGCACCACCAGACTGGCAGCTCAATCTCCACACCCTCCGCCAAAGCGTCACCTCGCGCACCCGCGCCATCATCCTCAACACGCCATCGAATCCCTCCGGTAAAGTTTTCAGCGCCGCAGAGCTCCAGTCCATCGCCGATCTCGCCATCGAGCACGATCTCTTCGTCATCACCGACGAGATCTACGAGTACTTCCTCTTCGACGGCAACCGCCACATCAGCATCGCGACGCTGCCCGGCATGGCTGACCGCACCATCACCGTCTCCGGCCTCTCCAAAACCTTCAGCATCACCGGATGGCGCGTCGGCTACCTCACCGCCAGCGCAAAGTGGATACCCTCAATCGGCTACTTCCACGACCTCACCTACATCTGCAGCCCCGCGCCGCTGCAATGTGGAAGCGTAGCCGGCCTCACCCAGCTCTCCGAGTCCTTCTACGAAAGCCTCTCCACTGAGTACCAGCAGAAGCGCGATCAACTCTGCCGCGCCCTTACCGAAGCCGGACTCCCGCCATCGGTCCCCGCAGGCGCCTACTACATCCTCGCCGACGTCAGCCGCCTACCCGGCGACACCGCACACAAGAAAGCTCGCAACCTGCTAGCAGCTACCGGAGTAGCCGCCGTCGCCGGAACCGCCTTCTTCGCCGACGGCCGAGGCGAAAACACGCTTCGTTTCTTCTTCGGCAAAAAGCCCGAAGCCCTCGACCGCGCCTGCGAAGCACTCAAAAACCTAGGCTGACGAAATCCCGGTGCCCCACGTCCGGATCTTCGGAGGTGGGGTTCAGCTACTTCCCAACCACTTGCACAATCTCCGCATCCGGCTTCGTCCACGCCTTCGCGCCCGTCGAACTCAGCTTGCCCGCAGCATCCGACCAATGCAGATGAGCAATCTCATCCTTGCCCTTCTCATAGTCATAGGTTGTGCCATCATCGCTATATAGCTGAAAGTTACCATCCGCCCCTGGATACACGCGAACCTTGGCAATCTTCTGCACCTCGTTCGTGCTCTCCACCGCTTCGCCAAGCGGCAGAATCGATCCCGCCCGAACAAACAGCGGCAGCGTATCAATCGGCGCAGCCACCGTCACACGCTGTCCGCCATGCAGCCGCTCATTGGTCCAGAAGTTATACCAGTCCGTCCCCGCAGGCAGATACACCGAGCGCGTCGTCGCTCCCTGCTCCGTCACCGGAGCCACCAGAAACGCCGGGCCAAACATATACTCATCGCCAATATTCGCAACCTTCTCATCGTTCGGAAAGTCCATGAACAACCCCCGCATAAAGGGCGCACCCGTCTCATGCGTCATGTAGCCAAGCGAGTAGATATAAGGCATCAACTCATAGCGCAGCCGCAGATACTTCTCAAGAATCGGCTCCGCCTGTTTGCCATACGACCAGACCTCATTGTGGTTGCGGCTTCCATGGCTGCGGAAGTTCGGCTGAAACGCTCCATACTCAAACCACCGCGTATAAAGCTCTGGATAGTCGTCATAGTGACCCACATTGTCTCGCGCATCCGAAGGGTCCAGCAGCGGAGGATGCTCCGGCGTATGCGAACCCGGCAGATACTGCCAGCCGCCAATATCCGTGCTCCAGTAAGGCATCCCCGATGCCACAAAATTAATTCCCGTAGGAACCTGCCTCTTCAACGTATCCCAATTAGGAGCGATATCTGAAGACCAGAAGATCGCGCCATTATGCTGCGCTCCCAGATAAGCATCGCGCGAAAGAATCAGCGCGCGCGTCTTCAGATCGCGACGAAAGCCGTTATAAAACGCAGCCGTATGAAACAGCGGATAGACATTGAAGAACTCCGTCCCCGGCCCCACATGGAAGTAGCTTCCATTCGGCGGCAGGTCCGGCTCTGTCTCATCCGCCCAGAACGCATCGAAGCCCTTGCTCACAAAGTTGTCGCGAACCGTATCCCAATACCACTTCGCCGCGTCCGGGTTCGTCGTATCGATATCCGACCCCGCACGATCGTAGGGCAGTCCATTCGTAGGCGTCCCATCCGCCAGATGTTCGAACCAGCCATTCTTCAAGATCATGTCGTAGAATCGCGACCCCGGAACGAACCGCGGCCAGATGCTGATCATGCTGTGAAATCCCATCTGGTGCAGCTCACGGTTCATCGCCGTCGGATCAGGCCACTTCGCCGGGTCCATATCCATCTGGCCCATCTTCGTGTAATAAAACCAGTCGATCACCATCACATCCGCAGGCAGATGACGATCGCGATACCCCTTCGCCACATCGAGCACCTCCTGCTGCGACGTGTACCGCTGCTTGCACTGGATGTATCCATAAGCCGACTTCGGCAGCATCGGTGTCGAGCCCGTCAGCAGCCTGTACCCCTCATAGATCTCGTCATACGTCTTGCCCGCAATCACAAAAAACGAAACTCTCTGCCCCACATCCGAGGTCCACCGCGTCTGATCGTTGAAGCCAAACGCAACCGTCGTCCGCGAAGGATTGTCCCACATCAGTCCATAGCCATAATTTGTAACCACAAAAGGAACACAAACGCTCTGCCCCGCGGGTGCGTTGTAATCATGCGCGCAGCGAACAACGTGCCCGCGCCGGTCCATATATCCTTCCTGGTTCTGGCCCAGACCGTAGTAATGTTCGTCCTTCGGAGAATGGAATGAAGCCCCTACCTGAAAGAACGGGTGGTCAGTCGGCCGCCGGTCGTAGAGAATATCCGCATTGCCGTCCTTGTGGTTCGGCACCGACATCTGCCATCCCTGCATGCTCAA
>NZ_DATKQC010000113.1:0-3838 GCF_035532915.1 Edaphobacter sp. | reverse complement strand
AACTCGAAACAGGCAGCGAACGGTGCGCAGACGGTCAACGCTGACGAGATGCGGCGATGGCTGGAAAATCTGAACGACGACGACATGGGCCGCTACAAGATGTAAGCAACTCCGCCCTTCCATTTGGCGAAGCAGTCTACGCTGAGCTCCACGGACAACGAGAGGGCTCGTATCGCGATGCGGCCAGGAAGCCGACCGGAACCTCAGTCTCGGTAGGCTTCTTGACCGAAATTCATATCTAACGCTGACAAAGGCTGTCGAGATACGTGAAGAACTCCGGGAAGGAGATGGCTGCGGCTTCCGCTCCATGAATCTCAGTGTCGCCGACGGCGCGCAGAGCCGCGATGGAGAAGGCCATCGCAATGCGGTGATCGCTGCCCGAGTCGATCTGAGCGCCGTGAAGCTGCTGGTTGCCGGGAATGGTGAGGCCGTCTTCGTGTTCGGTGAACTTGGCTCCCATGGCCTTGAGATTTTTGGCGACGAGTGCGATGCGATCGGACTCCTTGACGCGGAGTTCCTTGGCGTCACGGATGGTGATGCCTTCGCGGGTGTACGGGGCGATAGCAGCGATGACTGGAAGCTCGTCGATGAGCTGGGCAGAGAGCGCGCCCGAGATGGCGATGCCCTTGAGGCCGCCGGGTGTGGTGTTCACCTGAATCGTGCCGATCAACTCGCCGTGATGTTCCTCGACATTGAGTACCTTGATCCTGCCGCCGAGAGCGGTGATGACATCAAGCAGCGCAGCGCGGGTGGGATTCATGCCGAGCGAGTCGAGGATGAGGTTGGAGTCCGGGAAGAGGAGCGCCGCGCAGAGAAAGAAGGCGGCAGAGGAGAGGTCGCCGGGAACGGTGGCCTCAATTGCCTTGAGTTTCTGCCCGCCGGGAATACTGAGCTTGTCTCCCTCGCGGTTGAGGGTTGCGCCAAACGCCTTGAGCGCATGCTCGGAGTGGTCGCGGGTGCGGACCGACTCGCTGAGGCTGGTGGTGCCATTAGCCTGAAGGCCAGCAAAGAGAACGGCCGTTTTGACCTGTGCGGAAGGGATGGGGGTGTCGAAGTCGATGGCCGTGAGCGGGCCACCGACGATGGTCATGGGAGCGTGGCCGCCCACGGCTCCATCGCCTCCGGTAAGGTGAATCTCTGCACCCATCTTCGAGAGCGGCTTGCGGATTCGCTCCATGGGACGAATGGTGAGGGAGTGGTCGCCGATGAGGGTGAAGGTGTGCGGATGAGGGGCAATCAAACCGGCCAGCATGCGCATGGTCGAGCCCGAGTTGCCGCAGTCGAGCGGATGCTCAGGCTGGCGAAACGCACCGGCTACACCGGTGATTTCGATGGTCTTGTCCTTTTCGACCACTATCGCTCCGAGGGCTTCCATGCAGGCGAGGGAGGAATGGGGATCGGCCCCCGTGGAAAAGTTGGAGAGGACGGTGGTGCCTTCGGCGAGGCCGGCGAGCATGGCGTAGCGGTGGGAGATGGACTTGTCTCCGGGCAGCGTGACGGAGCCTTGCAGCGTGCGGGCGGGGCGAATGGTTTGAATGGACATTGAGTTCTAGTTTAGGACATTGGATTGCCGTAAGGGAAAGATATGTTGGTCGATTGACAGGGAGGCAGACTGGATCGCTCTTTGTAAGAGCTTCGGCGGCTCGCTGTTCTATGGCCCGCTCCTTTCTATCATCATGATGAACTCCGTTCCGGTGGAGAGCCGAACGCTGGGGTCCGGGCTGGAGAGCTCGGCGCTGCATGATGGTCCACTTGTGGGGGCCAGCGTGACGCGTGGAATTCCCACGACCGTCCCGGGACGGAGCGTCTTGGGATTGCTATCCGGGTTCAGGCTTTGATCTTCCGCAAGGCCCAGGGCCGAGACTGTGTCATTGATTTGGCGGCCTCTGCCTCCACCGATTTCAGTTGGCACTGCGTTATGTAGCGGATTGTATTCGCCGGGCGCTCCCACCATGCCGAGGATTTTGAACGGGAGCGCCCTCCTGGTATTACCGTAACAATCGGCGCTATCGAACTCGATTCCAAGCTGCGAGCCTCCAGCCTTCGCTGTGGCGGCGGTAACGTGGCCGTAGACGATGTCTTTGGGCGAGAGCTGGCAACCCGGCAGTTTCCAATACCGGTCAACTTGCAAGGTGATCTTTGCTCCTGGCTTCAGGTGTTTGGAATCCAGGTAGCTTGTGGTTCTGGCTTGCATCGTAGAAGTAATGGAATAGTTGCTGTCATTGAGAGGCGGGCAGGCGGGACTTTCTTGCGAAGGTCGATGCAGTCACGAAATTCAAGTGGTCCGACTTGCAGGTGATCGACGTGCACGGTGCCGGGCGGTGTGTCGGCACTTGGTTTGAAACCGTTTGCCTCCGCTAATGTCCGGCTGATGTAGAGCCCGGACGCCGCGGTATCGATCTGCAGCGCTGCTTTAGTCTCTGGAAACTCCACCTCCAGTTTGTATGCATCGACGTTTTTGCCGTCGCGCATGGATGGGAGCAGCGGCAGTGCGGCCTCGCTGGTGCTCGGAAGGATCTGGCAGGTCTGTGAGTTTTCAGAGAGCAGAGACAGCATGGCACGGGCTGAGTCTTCGGCCATCTTTTTGGTGTCGGGGGCCATGTCTTTCGTCGTCGCCAGAGATTGCTGGATGTGAATCACTTTTCTCTTTGACGAGGTGGTTAATTCTTCAACGTCTTCAATCATCCGAATCTGATTAATGTAGATGTCAATTAACCCGATGCTGATTTTGGCAAAACGACCGGGCAGGCTGTATCTCGCTTTCTTCAGATTGGGGCACTCTCACCTTTTAGGAAAAGGCCTGAGCGACCGTGACCTGCTAATTCCGGACACGGTCGTCTTATGGTATTTAAGCGGTATCGTAGAAGTTATGAAGTTGCCTTGGTCAAAATCCTCTTCGGCGATCGCGTTGTCAATTGTCTTTGTTTCCCTTTCCCCACAGTCATTCGGACAGAGCCCCCAGGCACAAAAGCAGGAGATCTATCGTCTTCTCGCCGCGCAGCAATTCTCTCAGGCAGAGCAGTCTGCCGGCGCCTATCTCCTGGCTCATCCTGGAGACTGCAACGTCAGTGTGATGCTCGGTGTTGCTCTTCGTGGAGAGTCGAAGACAGAGCCTGCCTTCAAAGCATTTCGCACTGCAGTGAAGGAGTGCCCCCAATCGCTTGCGGCGATAGAAGGAGCCGCTGAGACTGCGTATGCTCTAAACAGGCCCGATGCGAAAAGTTTTATTTATCAAGTCATTCGGCTTCGCCCAAAAGATGAAACTTCCTATGCCATGCTCGGTGCAATTGACGCTCGCGCCGGGGCTTGCGCGGGAGCTGTCGACAGCTACGCGAAGGCGCCATCCCATGTGAATCAGAGCCCCCCGGCTCTCCAGCAGTATGGTAGCTGCCTGATGATCTTAGGCAGACCAGCCGAGGCGGTGCCGGTGTTGTCGCAGTTGCTCGCATTGCAGAATCAGAGCGCGAATCGAATAGCGTTGGCACGCGCACAGATCGCGATAAAAGAACAAGCTGCCGCACTTGTTACTCTGCAACCTTTACTCGATGCCGGATCTCGGAATAGCGACGCGTTCTTGTTAGCCGCCCAACTCGCCGAAGATGAGAACGAAACTCCAAAAGCTGTCGAGTGGCTTCGCAAGGCCATCGAGCTTGATCCCAAAAACGTAAACACATATCTTGCGTTTTCTGAGATTTGCTTTAATCACGGTTCTTTCAAAGTGGGCATCGACTTTTTGAATCTTGGCATTCAGCAACTTCCCTCGGAGGCCAGACTCTATCTCGCTCGTGGCGTACTCGAAGAGCAGATGACCCAGGTGGATGCTGCGCTCGGAGATTTT
>NZ_DATKQC010000112.1:0-8050 GCF_035532915.1 Edaphobacter sp. | reverse complement strand
GGGCAGGTGTCCGCGGACGATATGGCGGCCGGCCGAGCCGAAGACATCGCCGACAAAAAGGATATTCACTCAAAAAGTTTACACGGCGCGGGGTTACGAGGGATGTTTGCGGAGTATGTGCAATCTTGCGGCAGGCTGGTTGTGGTAGCTTTTTTGTTATGGCACAGAATGCGCGTTTTGCTTTGAGTCTGCGGGTTTTGGCGGTGCTGGCGACAGAGCCGGATGCGATGCACACCTCGGCGGCGATTGCAGAAGCTCTCAAGGAGAGCGCCGTCATGGTGCGACGAACGTTTCTGCTGCTGCACAAGGCCGGGCTGATCGTGCAGCGCAAGGGACCGAACGGCGGCGCGAAGCTGAAGGTTCCGGCCAAGCAGATCGGCCTTGGCGATGTGTTCGACGCTGCTGCCGGAGAGTGGCTGGCGGTCGAAGACAAGGCGCTTGCCGGACTGATGAAGAAGGTCCGAGACGATGCGGTGGCAGCGATGAATGAACACTCGCTGGCAGGCGTGGTGAAGCGGTTGAAGAAGGCTTAGTCTTCCGTCTATTCGGCGGATTCTCCGTGGGCCCGCTCGCCGTTCGCTTGCTGCTTTTTGACCTGCGGACGAAGCAGCGGAAACAAGATGACGTCCCGAATGGACTTTGAGCCGGTGAGGATCATGGTCAGGCGGTCGATGCCGATGCCCTCGCCACCGGTGGGGGGCAGGCCGTATCCGAGAGCGCGGACGTAGTCCTCGTCCATCTCATGGGCTTCGTCGTCGCCACGTTCCTTTTCAACGAGCTGCTGTTCGAAGCGGCGGCGCTGGTCGTCGGGATCGTTCAGCTCGCTGAAGGCGTTGCCTACCTCGAAGCCGCCGATGTAGAACTCGAAACGCTCGACCCAGTCGGGCTCGTCGGGCTTCTGCTTGGAGAGGGGGCTGACGGCTAGAGGGAAGTCGTAGATGATGGTGGGCTGGATGAGGTGGGGTTCGGCTAGAAGCTCGAATAGATCTGACACTGCGCGTCCCACCGGCATGCCGGCTTCTAAACCGTTCAAAATAAAAATCATCGCGCTGCTCATCTTGGCAGGAGGATCATTTTGTTTTTCGTGTTCGCTAAAAGCAAGCTGCCTTTGTTGTCGTCCTTTATTTTCAGACTTGACGGCTTCACGAAGACGATTCTGTAGTGCGTTTGAATCAGAGAACTCTGATCCATGTGGAACTTCTCCAAATTCATCTGGCCAGAACGTTATGATGGCGTCGCGCATCGAGAGCTTCGTCCACTTGCTGAGGTCGATCTCTACGCCGTTGAAGTTGGTGATGGTGTGGCCGTTTACCTCCTGCGCAACGAAGATTATTAGCTCTTCGGTGAGGCGCATGAGGTCGTGGTAGTTGGCGTAGGCCTGATAGAACTCCAGCATGGTGAACTCGGGGTTGTGCTGGGTGCTGATGCCCTCGTTGCGGAAGTTGCGGTTGATCTCGTAGACGCGGTCGAGGCCTCCGACTACCAGCCGCTTCAGGTACAGCTCGGGCGCGATGCGCAGGGAGAGGTCGAGGTCGAGCGCGTTGTGATGGGTGCGGAAGGGCTTGGCGGCGGCGCCTCCGGCGATGGTGTGCATCATCGGGGTTTCGACTTCTAGATAGCCGCGCTCGTCGAAGAAGGTGCGCAGGGCGCGGAGGATGGCGGCACGCTTGACGAAGACCTCGCGGACGTTGCGGGTCTCGGGTTCGGCGGTGTCCGGTGAGGGGAGTGGCGCACCACCCAGGTCTGCAACGGCCAGACCTGGGGCACTCGGCTCAGTGGGAGCTTGTTGCTTGGCACTGTGGCCGGTGTTCATGAAGAGGTCGACGTAGCGCTGGCGGTAGCGTAGCTCGGTGTCCTCGAGGCCATGGTACTTGTCCGGCAACGCGAGCATGGCCTTGGCGAGGAAGGTGAGCTGTGTGACGTGGACCGTCAGTTCGTTGGTGCGGGTGCGGAAGAGGCGGCCCTGGACGCCGACGTGGTCGCCAAGGTCGAGCAGCTTGTAGAGGGCGAAGACAGCTTCGCCTACGTCGTCCTTGCGGACGTAGATTTGGAGCCGCTGGCCTCCCTGTTGAAGCTGGGCGAACCCGGCCTTGC
Source organism: Edaphobacter sp. (assembly GCF_035532915.1). GTDB lineage: Bacteria > Acidobacteriota > Terriglobia > Terriglobales > Acidobacteriaceae > Edaphobacter. The sequence continues at coordinate 5,956 of NZ_DATKQC010000112.1, read as the reverse complement.
CCTGGACGCGGATGGCCATGATGCGGCCGGCAAGGCTCACCTCGATGGGGGCTGACGCGGATTCGAGCTGCTCGGCAGTCTGCTCGTCGTAGGCGGCGCGCAACTCGGGAATGGTATGAGTGGCGGTGTAGGAGTTGGGGTAGGTAGCGTGGCCGAGAGCGGCGATCTGCGCGAGCTTGTCGCGACGGAGGGCGTAGAGGTTCTTTTCAAACTCGGACTCGAACACGGGTTTTCCTTTGCAGCTTAATTTCGTTGAAGTTTAAGTATAGCGGCGAGGAACGACAGCGAGGCCCTATGGCGCGCCTCAAAAAGGGCCGAAGGTCGCAACGCGCTTCATAATGGCCTCGAAGACAGCGGTGCGTTTTTTGTATGCGGCGCGGATGCAGGGTTTGCTGGTGCCGCAGGCTTCACGCTCGCTTATCCAGACAGGCTGCTGATCTTGAAGGTCGCCGCGTGTTCCCATGGCGACGAAGTGAAGGGAGATGTTGTAGAGCGTGTCCATGCGCGCGTCGGCCTGAATGAGCGTGGGGTCGGAGCAGATGGTCTTTTCGTTTGGGGTGACGGCTTTGGCGCAATGGATGGGCACGGGAAATGCCTGCGGAACGAAGAAAAACACGGCGGCAATGAGCAGGAAGGAGGTGGAACGGGAGGTCATTTGGCTTCTCCTTGAGGATGGTGACACACCTGGCCTGTCGCGCTCCTGTTCTCACAAAAACGAAGGGCGGCCGGAGCGGCCGCCCTTCGTTAACCCTACCTGAAACTACTGATTCGACTTGGAGACTACGAAGTAATGAGCCACGGTCCGGACGAATGGACGCGCCTCGGGGGGTGTTGCCTGATTACCCTTCAGGATCGTCTGGAACGGAATGTCCGTGCCATAGATCGTCCGGGTGTCGTCCTGGTTCTGGGAGAGCACGGTGCCGTCGAGATTGATACCGGCGAAGAGTCCCTTGCTGCGCGAATAAGTTAGAAACTCAGCATTCAGCTTCCAGTCCGTTCCCGCCTGCGCATTGCGGCCAACCGGGCCAGCCGAAGCAGCAGCATCGCCGCCGATCTTGAACTTGTTCTTCAGCATGTCCTGAAGCCCCTGCTGATTCATCGCTACCAGAACCAGGTCCGTCGACTGTCCGCCAATCTGGAAGCCGAAGCTGCCGCCGGCAAGCTGCACAAATACCGGAGCGCTCCAGCCGCGCGGCGTGCGGCAGGTAGCAACACCCTGGCCATACTGACCGCCGACGACGAAAGCCGCCTTTTTATAGCTGGGAACCACCACCACGCAGGACGCTCCCGCGAGGATGCTCTGCGGGATGCCTTTGTCCGGGGTCGCCATAATCTGCCGTACAACATTCTGGGCATCCGTCAGACGCTCGGCCAACTTCGCCTTGTCCGATGCTGCAAATGCCGAAACAGAACTCGCCACCATGGCCAATCCACATGCAATCACTGTTATCCGCTTCATAATTTTTTGCCTTTCACTTTCTAAAACTTCAATTGGAGTGTCCGCTTCAACATTCGATGAGATGGGCAGAACCAAAGCAGAGTTGTACCTTAGCAGAGTTGCCTGCGGCAAGACAAAAAAATGGGGGTTGTAGAGATAGCGCCAAGGTCGCCCCTGACACGCTCTCTACAACCCCTCTCCCAGGTCTGTGTTGCTTAAGACACTCTGCATCACATCAGTGGCCATCACAACGGTACGAAGGTCTATATACCTTTGAGCGGTTTCTGTTAACTATCTGATCAATAGAAAAATTACTCCTCCAGAAGATTTCTGTTCAGCGTCTCGACGGTAAGGGCGATCCGGTTGGCCACCCCAACCTTCCGCATAATCCGCCCAACATGAGCCTTTACCGTTACGGCATCGATGCCGAGAGCGCTCGCAATCTCGCGGTTGGGGCTACCCGCCACCAGCAGGCGCAGCACCTGGGCCTCTCGCCCGGTAAACTTCGGCGCACTGCCCAAAGCCGCGCTGGCCGTCTCCGCCGCGGACGACTCCAGCAACCGTGCCAGCACTTTTCGCGGAGCCCAGAGCGAATCGTCCTGCACGATCTCGATCGCCATCCGGATCTCGCTCTCTTTGGCCGTATGGGTCAGGTATCCTTTGGCTCCCGCGCCGATCACCCGCTGAATATACTCGTGGTCCTCCTGCACGCCGATCACGATCAGCCGCAGGCGGGGGCGGCGGCGGTGAAACGTAGCCAGCAATTCGAAGAGGTGGTCCGTGCATGCCGCGTCGATCAGGATCAGCGACACTCCCGATGCATCGAGCGCTCCCGGCACCGAGAGGGCTATCACCTCGAAACCGCTCTCGGAAAAGATGGCCTGCAGGCCAATAATCCGCAACGGATCCGTGGCAATCAACCCAATACGCAGATGTCCATCCGATGTTGTGTCTCTCATCGCCCTTGCAGCCTCTACTTCTCAACGTTTTTAGGCAGGCAGTATGTGTCGCAGCCAGGGAATGGTTCAACCGTCGGTGCAAGCTAGAGCTTCGGCAGAACGATTCCCTGTTGATTCTGGTACTTTCCTTTGCGGTCCGCGTAACTGATCTCGCAGACCTCATCGGACTGGAAGAAGAGGATCTGGCACAATCCTTCGTTGGCATAGATCCTGGCGGGAAGCGGCGTCGTGTTCGAGATCTCGAGCGTCACGTAGCCCTCCCACTCCGGCTCGAAGGGGGTGACGTTGACGATGATGCCGCAGCGAGCATAGGTTGATTTGCCCACGCAAATGGTCAACACGTCGCGAGGAATCTTGAAATATTCGATCGACCGCGCCAACGCGAACGAATTTGGCGGCACAATGACGCTGTCGGACTGGACGGACACAAAAGACCGTTCATCAAACGCTTTAGGGTCAATAATCGCGCTATTGACGTTGGTAAATATCTTGAATTCGTCCGAGACCCGCAGGTCGTACCCATAGGACGAGAGTCCATACGAAATCACGCCTTCGCGGACCTGTTTTTCGCTGAACGGAGAAATCATGCCGTGCTCGGTCGCCTGTTGGCGAATCCAGCGGTCGCTTTTAATGGCCACGCTAATCTGCTTCCCTTCGTCTTCTGATTCGAGTCTAACCGTATTGGCGAGCGGCCACCGGGGCGCTTACACCCCCTTTTTCCGTTGCCTCATTAGATTCTTCATCTTACGGTAGCGTTCTTACATTGACAATCTCGTTTCGACTTTCTACCATCACGGTACTAAACCCGGTCAGTAAATGTGTTGATAGAAAATTACAGCCAAAGGACGGCGGCCCCACATGATTAAGCAGGATCTTATACAAAGGGTTGTTGAACGTACCGGCCTTCCGCGGACCAAAGCAGAGGCTGCCGTCGACGCCATCTTCGATAGCATGAAACAAAACCTGATCGCCGGCGACCGCATCGAACTGCGCGGCTTCGGCGTCTTCACCGTGAAACCGCGCAAAACCGGCATCGGCCGCAATCCGAGAACAGGGGCTGAAGTCACCATCGCCCCCGGGAAAGCGGTTCGCTTCAAGCCCGGCAAAGAGCTCCACCTGCTCGAGTAGCGCCGGAGCGCGCTTTCCACCGCATTACATCAGGTGCACGGCATCCACGTCGACAACTAGGTTCCGGCGCGCTATCCCCTGTGTTTCGGCAAATGCCAGCATGGCCCGCAGGGTCGCGCCCAGCGTTCCTCGCTGCTCCGCCTTCAGCACGAAGTGATATCGGTAAATCCTCTTCAGCCGCACGATAGGCGCGGCAGCAGGCCCCAGTACGCGGACCTTGTCCAGCCGCGTCTGCTGAAACCACCGCCCCAGCGTAGACGACCACCCCGTAGCCTCTTCCAGCTTCTCGCTCTGGACCACGACGTTCGCCAGCACAGCGTTGGGCGGATAGTGCATCCACCGCCGATAGTTCATCTCCTTCGCTACAAATCCAGGATAGTCATGCTGCGATGCAAACTGAATCGCATAGTGGTCGGGATGATAGGTCTGCACCAGCACCTTGCCGCGCAGATCGCCCCGGCCCGCCCGGCCCGAGACCTGAGTCAACAGTTGAAACACCCTCTCCGCAGCGCGAAAGTCCGGCAGCCCCAGCGCAAAGTCCGCGCCCACCACGCCCACCAGCGTCACCCCATGAATGTCATGCCCTTTGGCGATCATCTGCGTGCCCACCAGCAGATTGATCTCGCCTGCATGAAGCCGTGACAGCAGCCGCTCCATATCGCTGCGTCCTCGCACCGTATCGCGGTCCATACGGCCTATTCGTGCGGCGGGAAAGATCTCCTGCAACCGCTCCTCGCCCTGCTGCGACCCGGCACCGAGAAAGTAGAGGTGCTCGCTGCCGCACTTCGGGCAGGTCTTCGGCACCCCACGCCGAAATCCGCAGTAGTGGCACTCCAGCCGCTGACCCGGCTGCGCTACGCCGTCATCGCCGCTCACCGGTTTGTGATAGGTCATCGAGATCGCGCAGTTCTCGCACTCCACCTTGTCGCCGCAGCTCCGGCACATCACCACAAACGAGTAGCCGCGCCGGTTCAGCAGAATGATCGCCTGCTCTCCGCGATCGAGCGTGGCCTGCGTCTCTTCGATCAATCGCCGCGAAAAAATCTGCTCCTGCCCGGTCTCTTTGAATTCCGTGCGCATGTCCACCAGTTCCACCGCAGGCAGGGGGCGGTCCGCGACTCGCCGCCGCATCTCCACGCGCACATAGCGCCCCTTCTCCGCATTCGCCCAGCTCTCGAGAGACGGCGTAGCCGATCCCAGCACCACCACCGCCTCGTTGAACTTCGCCCGCATCACGGCAACGTCGCGGCCATGATAGCGCGGCGTCTCCTCCTGCTTGTAGCTGGAGTCATGCTCTTCATCGACGATAATCAGGCCCAGCTTCACCATCGGCGCAAACACTGCCGACCGCGTTCCGACCACAATTCGCGCCTCGCCCCGGCGAATCCTGTGCCACTGCTCGGCGCGCTCATCGGGCGTCAATTGCGAGTGCAGCAGCGCAACCTCGCTGCCGAACGCCGCCACCATCTGCCCGGTCATTGCGGGCGTCAACCCAATCTCCGGCACCAGCAGCAGCGCGGACTTTCCTGCATCGAGCGCACGCTGCATCGCCGCAAAGTAAACCGTAGTCTTGCCCGAGCCGGTCACACCGTACAGCAGATGCGGCGCAAACCCGCCCTTGGTCATCGCCGCCGCAATCGTCCCCAAAGCCTCCATCTGCGCTTCGTTCAGAGCGTGCTCATGTGCATGCTTCTTTCCATGCGCGCCCACCCCGCCCATGTGAAAATCTTCAGCGACCTCTTCAATCGTCACCAGCCCACGCTTCACCAGCGTCGCCAACGTAGACTCCGGCACCGCAGGCAGCGTCTGGCGCAGGTCCCTCACGCGCATCCGCCCACCCACCGCAGCCAGCTCCGCCAGAATCGCTGTCTGATTCTCATTGAGCTTCGGCAACCGCGCATCCACCACCAGCACCGCTACCTTCTCCAGACGCCGCGCATCGCGCTCCTCCGCTACCGCCTCACGGGTCAGCCACTTCTTGCGAACCATCCCCTCCAGAAGGCTTTTATTTGCGCTTGTGGCCGACCGCAGCGCCGATATCTTCGCCTGCTCCCCCCCTTCCAGATAGTTCAGCACCGCGTACTCGCGATTCTGCTCCTCAGGGGAAAGCTTCGACCGCCGCGAAGACCCCTTCGCCGCGCCCTCATAGAGCACCTTCCGTCCCTGCTCAGCAATCCTGTAGAAAAAATGCCGCTTCACCTCGGCAGACAGAGGCAGCATTCCCCGCAGCACCTCGCCCAGCGGAGCGACGTAGTACGAAGCGATCCACCCCGCCAGCTTCATCAACTCGTCCGGCAGCAGGGCCGCGTCATCCAGCACCTGCTGCACCGGCTTGATCTCGAAGCCATCTGCGGGCGCATCCTCGTGCACCCGCACCACCACCCCCATCAATCTCTGCCCGCTGAAAGGAACCAGCACCCGCGCCCCCACT
>NZ_DATKQC010000111.1:0-5838 GCF_035532915.1 Edaphobacter sp. | reverse complement strand
CGCTCGAAGGCATCTTCTCTCAGCTTGCCGTCGAACAGGACTCGCCCGCCATGGCCCGCCAGATCGCGGATCTGATCCATGCGTGAGTTGGCAGGCAAGTTACTCGCGCGTCTGCCGCTGCAGTTTCGCATCCTGTACCGCCAGTTTCTCCTGCGCGTTGTCGATCTCGAAGCCTTGTCGATTGAAGCCGACATACCCCGATTCCTCGGCCAGTTTGCGGGCATCCTCATCATGTTCAGCCTGGTTCACGCGGCGGCCCTTGATGTCTTCTTTCTGAAGATGCCATGGTATTTCGAGCAGTATCTGATCACGACCGAAATGTTGGTGGCCGGCCTGATTACGGTTATTTGCTGGGACTCGACCTTCCCCGACCGGCGCGATGTGATGGTGCTGTCGCCTCTACCCTTGGGCACACGCACGATTCTCTTTGCGAAAGTGGCAGCTTCGGCCACGCTGTTGGGGCTTGCAGTCGTGACGCTCAACTGCGCATCGGGCATTATGTGCCCGTCACTTCTGGCCACCCAGCTCGGATCCGGCTGGAGATTCTTTCAATCTTTTGCGGCTTACTGGTTCACGATGGTCGCAGCGAGCCTGTTTATCTATTGCGCTGTACTAACGGTGCAGGGATTGATCGCGCTTCTGCTTCCGCGCCGGCTCTTTTTGCGTCTCTCCGCGCTCTTGCAGCTCGGAGCATTCGGCCTCTTTCTCGGTGCTTATTTCCTTCAGCCTTCATTCGAAACACCTGCAACGTTCGCGGCCCCTGAAAACCAATGGTTGCTGGCCAGTTCGCCATCCTTCTGGTTCTTTGGCCTCTTCAATCAACTCAACGGTTCGCTGCCCACAAATCTTGCCTGGCTGGCCTTGCGGGCATGGATCGGCCTGGCTGTCGTGATCTTCGGGGCAGTCACCTCTCTGCTGCTCTGCTACCTGCGCACCATGAAAAAGACCGTTGAGGAACCGGATATTGTGCCGGGAGCGCACGGCTGGCATTGGACACCGCACTTCGGCGATGCGCTCGAAACCGCAATCGTTCTCTTTAGCATCCGGTCGCTGACGCGGAGCAGGCATCATCGCGTTGCGTTTGCCTTTTATCTCTCACTGGTGCTCGCGCTTGCACTCTCTTCCGTGAAAGTCTCGCTGTCGGCTGCGACGTTTCGTCCGGTGACGGCAGACTTCCTCATCGCGACGTTCCTGATGATGAGTCTCGCAGTGGGCGGACTGCGCAGCGTATTCTCCCTGCCGATTTCGCTCAACGCGAACTGGGTATTGCGCACCACGCAACTTTGCCCGTCGCAGAAGTACATTGCCGCAACGCGAAAGTCGCTGCTGATCCTTGCCGTCGTTCCCGTCTGGATGCTCTCAGCGGCTCTTATGCTCCCGATGAGGCCGCTGCTTCAGGTCGCAGGTCACCTTGTGGTTCTGGCTCTTCTTGGATCGATCCTTGTCGATCTCAGCCTTATCGGCTTCTATAAGGTCCCTTTCACATGCTCTTACCTGCCGGGAAAGGTGAACATTCAGTTTGTGCTCTGGGGCTCCTTTTTCGTCTTTGCTATCCTCGCAATCCCAAGTGTGGGATACGAAATGGGCGCGCTCCACGATTCGCTCCAATTTGCCTGGATGACGATCTTTCTCGGAGCCGCCGCGGTGGGCCTTTGGGTCTTCAATCGTCATCGCGCGAAATCGGCAGTGATTTATTTTGAGGAACTCCCACCGGAAATCATCACGACCCTGGGACTGACGCAGCCGCTGAGCTCGGCGGGTGAGCCGAAACAGGGTCCTTCCGTGCTTTGATCCCGCAGCCTACTTCACCAGCGCATCGGCGATGCTCAGGTGCTCATCGAGGGCGGCGATGCCGAGATCCAGTTCTTCTTTGGTGACAATCAACGGCGGGGCGATGACGAAGTGGCTCACCCAGGCTTGCTGCGCGACACCGTCGGCCATCATTTTGGCGGCGATCTGATCGACGATTAGCGGCTTGCCTTCGACCTTGTCGCGCATGGTGTTGAAGGGTTCCTTGGTCTCGCGGTTTTTCACAATCTCTACGCCGAAGAAGAGGCCCAGGCCGCGCACATCGCCCACCGACGGGTGCTTGGCCTTCAGGACTTCGAGCTTGGCGCGGACATAGGGCTCAAGCGAGGCGGCGCGAGCCACGAGGTCAAGGCGCTGCATTTCTTCAATGGTGGCCACGGCGGGCCCGAGCGTGATGGGATGCGCCTCGTAAGTGTGGCCGTGGGAAAAATAGTGATCCTCAAAGTAGTCGGCGATCTTCTTCGTGGTGGCGCAGAGGCCAAGCGGCACATAGGCGGAAGTGATGCCCTTGGCGGTGACCAGGATGTCGGGCTTGACGCCCCAGTGATCGACCGCGAACCACTTGCCGGTGCGGCCCCATCCGGCCATGACTTCGTCGTCGATCATCAGCACGCCGTATTGGTCGCAGATTTTGCGCAGGCGCGGAAAGTACTCCGGCGGCGGGACGAGGACACCGTTGGTGCCAACGACGGGCTCCAGGATGATGGCGGCCACGTCGCTCTCGTTTCGAATCATGTGCTCGATGTAGTCGGCGCAGGCAATGTTGCAGCCGGGATAGGTGTGCTTGATGGGGCAGTCGTAGCAGTTGGTCTCGGGCGCGAAGACGAAGCCGTTGGCCTTGCCTCCGGGTTCCATGGCCCAGCGGCGCGGGTCGCCCGTTGCCGCGATGGAACCGTTTGTGGATCCGTGATAGGAGCGGTAGCGGGAGATGATCTTGGTTTTCCCCGTGTACATGCGTGCGATTTTGAAAGCGGCTTCGTTGGCTTCGGTGCCGCTGGTGGCGAAGAAGAATTTGTTCAGGCCTTCGGGCAATACTTCAAGCAGCTTGGCGCTCAGTCTGGCCCGGGCTGAGGTGGCGTAGCCGGGCGCGACGTAGGCCAGTTCCCTCGCCTGCTCGGCGATGGCTTCTACGACACGGGGATTCTTGTGGCCAAGATTTACGCACATCAACTGCGAACTGAAATCGAGGTAGCGCTTGCCCGCGCCGTCAGTAAACCAGCAGCCTTCGGCGTCGGCGATATGCAGCGGCTTCCAGGTTTTCTGAAAGCGCCATGTGCCGTAGTTGGTCTGACGCGTAATCGTGGTGATTTCTTCCGATGTGAGGCCGCTTGACTGGGGAAGTTCACTCATTGTTTTGCTCTCCGGAAAGAATGTTTAGCCATCGTATCACCGGGGATGGCGGTTCGACCTGGGGGTTGGGCAGTTCACAGCGCAGTCTCACAGGTTCACAGCCACCATTGAAAACCCCCGGCGGGTTGGCCGGGGGTGATTAAGTCTGGAGGATTCCCAGGTTCCAAAAACGGGATCCTTCGACAAGCTCAGGGCAGGCTCTGGGGCACCCGGTTAATTGCTGAAGAGGAGAATGCCTGCGGCCTTTTCTTCGCTGCCGCTTTCGTCGGCGCTGACGGGGCGATAGAAAAGCTGGTTGGCATCGAGGTAGACCTCGAGGAAGGCTGGGCGCGCGGTGATTTTGCCGGCGATCAGGGCTTCCGACAAGGGGTCCTCGACGTAGCGCTGCAAGGCACGGCGCAAGGGACGCGCGCCGTAGCTGCGATCGACGAGGGTCTTCTCCAGAATCCACTTCTTGGCGTCTTCGGTGACCGAGATGGTAATAGCTTTCTGTGCCAGGTTGGCGTTGAGCTGCTGGATAAGCAGCTCGACGATCTGCAACAGGTCGCCGTCCGACAACGACTGGAAGAGGATGACCTCATCGAGGCGGTTGAGAAACTCGGGATTGAAGGTCTTCTTGACCTCCTGCTTGACCAGTTCCTCGACCTTGTCGTTGACGATGTCTTCGCGGTCGCTCTGGAAGCCGAGGCCCTGCTTCTTCATCAGGTGGCGGGCGCCGATGTTGGAGGTCATGATGAGAATGACGTTCTTGAAGTCGACCGTATTGCCGAGACCGTCGGTCAACTGTCCATCCTCAAAGACCTGAAGCAGGATGTTGAAAACATCGGGGTGCGCCTTCTCGATTTCGTCGAGCAGGACCACGGAGTACGGCGAGCGCTTGACCCGTTCGGTCAACTGGCCGCCCTCCTCGTAGCCCACGTAACCTGGAGGCGAACCGATGAGTTTGGAGACCGAATGCTTCTCCATGAACTCCGACATATCGAAGCGAATGAGCGCCTTGTCGGAGCCGAAGAGGAAGTTGGCCAGGGTGCGGGCCATCTCGGTTTTGCCCACGCCCGTGGGGCCGAGGAAGAGGAAGCTGCCGATGGGCCTGTGCGGCGACTTGAGGCCGGCACGGCTGCGGCGAATGGCGCGGGCCAGCGCTGAGATAGCTTTCTCCTGCGAGATGACGCGCTTGTGAAGCTCTTCTTCCACGCGGAGCAGCTTCTGCGTCTCTTCTTCCTTGATGCTGGTGACGGGGACGCCGGTCCAGCGGCTCACCACATCCTCGATGTCTTCGCGGCCCACGATGCCGGCGGCGGAGTCGTCGAGGTGGTACTTGTCGCGCAGCGCGCGCAGGTTTTCGCGCTCCTTGCGTTCCTCGTCGGAGTAGAAACGGGCCTTTTCAAACTCGTGGTTGGCGATGGCCGAGTCCATGCGGTGGACGATGAACTTGATGCGCTTCTGCACCTCGGTGATTTCTTCGGGCAGAGAGGTCTGGCGCAGCTTGACGCGCGCGCCGGCCTCGTCGATCAAGTCGATTGCCTTGTCGGGCAGGAAGCGGTCGGGAATGTAGCGATTGGAATGCGACACGGCAAACTCGACGGCCGCATCGGTGTAGCTGACGGCGTGGAACTTCTCGTAGCGGTCCTTGATGCCGTTGATGATCTTGATGGCGTCGGCCTCGTTGGGCGGCGGCACCTTGACGGCCTGGAAGCGGCGCTCGAGGGAGCGGTCTTTCTCGATGGACTTGCGGTACTCGGCCGGGGTAGTGGCGCCGATGCACTGAATCTCGCCACGTGAAAGAGCCGGCTTGAGGATGTTCGCCGCGTCGAGCGAACCTTCGGCCGAACCCGCGCCCACCAGCGTGTGCAACTCGTCGATGAAGATGATGGAGTTCTGGTTTTCCATCAGCTCTTTCATGATGGTCTTGAGGCGCTCTTCGAACTGGCCGCGATACTTCGTTCCGGCCACGATGAGCGAGAGATCGAGGCCGAGCACGCGCTTGTCGGCGAGGAAGGTGGGCACTTCGCCGTCGGCGATGCGCTGCGCGAGGCCTTCAACGATGGCCGTCTTGCCGACGCCGGGCTCGCCAATGAGCACTGGATTGTTCTTGGTGCGGCGGCAGAGAATCTGAATGACGCGCTCGAGTTCGCCATCGCGCCCGACCAGCGGATCGAGCTGCCCGTCCATCGCAGCCTGGGTCAGGTCGCGCGAGAACTCTGCCAACAGGCTGGACTCGCGCTGGCGGGCTTGCTGCGGAGCCTTTTCCTGGGTGACGCGCGCCAGCTCATCGCGAATCTGCGCGAGCTTGAGGCCGCGCTCCTGCAGAATCTCAGAGGCAAAGCACTTCTCCTCGCGCAAAAGACCGAGCAAAAGGTGTTCGGTGCCAATGTGCTTGTGGCCCAGGCGCTCGGCTTCTTCAGCCGCGTAGGCCAGGACCCGCTTGCACTCATTGGAAAGCGGCAGGTCCACAGAGGTGGAGACCTTTTCGCGAATGGTGGTATGCGCCTCAATCTGTTTGCGGATTGACTCCACTGAAGCGTGCGAGCGCAGGAAGCGGTTGGTTAATGCCTTGTCCTCGCGCAACAGGCCAAGCAGCAGGTGCTCAGTCTCGATATAGGGCGAGCCGAACTGGCTGGCCTCATACCGCGCGAAGAAGATCACGCGCCGTGCCTTCTCCGTATAGCGTTCGAACAT
>NZ_DATKQC010000110.1:0-4301 GCF_035532915.1 Edaphobacter sp. | reverse complement strand
CGCCCGCGTGATGCGCATTCTGGAAGAGGCCGCGCAGCGATTGCAGGTGCTCATCCTTACGTGTCACCCAGAACGTTACTTGGGTCTGGAAGACGCCCGCTTCTTCGATCTGGAGGTAATTCTTCGTGACAGTGCGGCGGCATGACCCTGAGGAGGCACAACGCCTTCAGCGCGATGGACGCTCGCGCCAGCCAGGCGGATTGCTTGAAAGGATTGGTCGCGACGCATTTGAAGATTTCGACCAGCGGTCTGACAACGTTCAGGCCACTCGTAATTTTCAACGCTAGTACAAGGAGATCCCAGCTTATTCATGCGGATGCGGAAGCTGCTCGTGATTGCCTCCGCAGAGTTTCTACGGCTGCACGTACGGCAGCGGGATCCGAGGCCAGATCCCCCCATTCTTTCCAAAAGTCGCGTGTCGCACTCAGAGGCTCAATCCGTGGCAACGTGAGCTTGATGCGTGCCGGCAGCAAAATGGCATCGCCAAGGAGTACGGCCTCGCCGGTATCCAGAAGCGGAAGACCGTCGAGGACACCCGCAAGAGAATCGGGCATCAAGTGCCGCACGACGTTCTGGTCCTGGTCGTTGGTAAGACGAAGAATGAGAAAGTTGTTGCACTGGCTCAGTATGGTCCGGCTTACATCTGATGGACGCTGGCTGACAACTAGCAGCGAGACGCCGTACTTCCGGCCTTCTTTCGCGATCCGCTCGAAGCAGTAGAGAGCTTGTCGCTCGACGACATCGGCATCATCTTTGACGGGCAGGTACAGATGGGCCTCGTCGCATACAAATACGAAAGGCGTTCGTTTCTCCTTCTGCATCCAGAACTGCACGTCGTAGAGGAGCCGCGCGAAGACACCCGTCACAACCGGTAACACGTCAGACGGGACCTCGGAGAAATCTACGATCTTGATCCCGGGCTTGCCCTCGCCTGGGGCTAGCAGGCTGCTAATCTGTTTCGCGAGCCAGTCGTATTTAAGGGTGCTCGTCGGGGGCTTAAACATGAATCCGTAGCGGCGATCCTCGGCCTTCGCTTCCAAGCGCGAGACAAAGCGGGTCAGGCGACCTTCCCATTCACCCTTGACCGGGCCATTCTTACCAACGCCTTTTTCGGTGTCATCCCTTTTCAGTTTGTCGATCAGCGCTGACAGCTCATACGGAACCGGGGAATCCACGGTGAACGTCGCCTTCACGTCCGCCCTTTTCTCCGCTATCAGCGTGGCTTCCTTGAGTTCACGAACATGAAGAGTGAAACGAGAAGCTTGATTCGGAGCATTCTGGTCACTGCGGTCGAGGATCATTGACAGCATCTCTTCGCGATTCAGTAGCCAGTAAGGTAGAAACAGGGTGTTATCGGATGGACTGTCCAAATCACCAGGTCCGGCGATCTTGAATGCACTTGCGATTGGCGACTTGTCGGTTGCGAGGGATGAATACTCGCCGTGCATATCGAAGACGACGATGTTAACATGCTTTCGGGCGTAGGCCCGTTCGAGGATCAAAGACACGCACCAACTCTTTCCAGAACCGGTACTGCCGAGAATGGCCGCATGACGTTGAAAGAACTTATCGCCATTCGCGATCGCGGCAGCACTCTGGTCAATCGCGAACGTCCCGAGCTCAAGCCGTTGGGCCGCATCAAGATCCTTTCCCAGCAGGGCCATGAACCGTTGAAGGTTGCTGCCCTCGATAAGGAAGCAGTCGCGATCAATCTGAGGAAATGTATCGGCGCCACGCTTGAAGCGGTTGTGTATGCTCCCCTCGATCGTGCGGTATGTCCCCACCAAAACAACACGGAGCGCATCATCCGGCACGACCTCCATTGTGAGGGTCGTGGGTGACAGCGGATCGGGCTGCGCTGTCTGTTCGCGAAGCTGACGCGTTACACGTTCCGTCATGCCAATCAGGAACTCCTGAGCGGTTGTCCCTTGGATCGCCACTAAGCTGCCGACCGCGGCGCGTGGTAGAAGGATCGCGTTCTCGACGGCGATAAGTACGCGGCTGGTATCCACCGCGGCGACCTTTCCGAGTTTGCTGGGTGCGTCAAACGTCAGGACAGTAGCTTCACTCATGACAACAGCTCCTTTGCTAGGACCCCGAGATCCCAAAGGTCATCACCGCTTTGTTCAAACTTGGTTGCCTGGCTGAATACCGCAGTACCTGGCCCAGCGGCAGGCTTCGCCAGGCATACGCATTTCGGCGATTCCGCGGCAAGATTCTGGACTCTTAAACCCGCTGTGCGCGTCAGGATGAGAGTGGGCGTACCCTCGCGAATCCGCTTCTCCAGGTGCGTCTGTAGGTGATCGTCGTTGAACCCGTATCCAACTACGAGTAGTCTCGCCGCTCGATCAATGTGGTTGTTCGCAAGCTCACGGTGCTTGTCGAAAGGCGAGCTATAGCCTGCCTTGTACTTGTTCAAGCCGGGCGTGATGATCAGGCGCTCAGCCTCAATTTCCACGCTGCATCGTAACGCATTTGTGCCATTCCGGAACCAGTCAAAACTTCCGTGGGGCTTCAGTACGATGGCCCGTGGAAAGTGGTCGATCAAGGTCGTCTTACCTCGGGTAGTGATTCCGCGGGCCGAACCCATGCAGCTACGCTCCGCATCGAATGTTCCCGCGTAGTGGCCTACCGCTGTCGTATCTACATGAAAGGCCGCCATCTCACATGCGAGTTCAATCAACCGGTCGTAATTCGGCGTCAAGATCGGAAGCCCGTTGGCTGGTTTGAGCACCTTCCATAGAAACGTCGTCAAGCGGAGTTCTTGTTCACCCTTGATTACCCTGCCCATGATTTCCCGCTCCTTGGGCATGAGTAATTCACATGTCTTCTCCGCGATCCAAATTTCGAGTGATTCAGGCGGCGGGTGCTTAAGGAGTGCGGTCTCCAATCCCTCTCCGGCATCGAGACTCGTGACCACGCCCCTCCAGAACCGCGCATTCTCTCCACTCAACTTGGCGGATTCGGCGTTCAGGTATTCTGCAAGGTCTGACATCCTTGGCATCCCTTCTGCAGCAGAAAGCCCGGAGCCAACGACAAGCACTAGACCGTCGGTGAAGTGCTGCTGGATCAATTTGACGAGGTCATCAATGTTCATAAGCCAAGCGTGAGTCTCCTACCGACTCGGCACTCTCGTCCGCGTTCAATATCTCACAGCGCCCAACGCTGCTCTTCCATCTCCTTGTCTGGTTCCCTCGACCTGCACCCTGTCTTTGGTCCGCGGATAATACGTGAATCCGACAGCGACTGATATCGATATGTATCGCGGTCACGTGCGCGACTATCTGACAGCGGCTGGCGCTGGGTTGGGTTGATCGTTTTCGTGACTTCGGGCCGCATTGAGCGACTGCAATTCGCAGATTACTGCGTGTCTGCCAAACCTCGGGCGCCAAAGCGGTGAGAGCTTCAAACGCCGTTCAGCGCTGTCCAGTTGTCGGCGAGGAATCGCTGGATGCCGACACCTGGTCGATATGCTGGATAGCGAATCCGAAAGGCACCCGCAGCCCCTGCGAAAGAGTCGTCGGGTAGCACGCGCAGGTGTTTCGCAAGAAAAACGAGCGCCAACGACGGGGCTCTTGACTCGCCCTGGTTGCAATGAATCGCCAGCGATCGCCCGGCACCGCAGTGCTCTGCCGCGAAGAGCAAGAACTCCGTGAATAGAGGGAGCTTGAACAGTGGTTGAGGGGGGTCGATCATATTGAGAAAGAGGTCAAAAGAGCGTCGCATCACCAGATAATGCTGGTGCGTGTTGGGTAGGCCCCCGTGTAGCCAACCGCTCGCGGGTGACAGGGTGTCTTGCAAGCATGAACGACCGCCATATCGGCGGCGCCGTTCCGGCACAATGCCTCGCTTCCGATATAGACGCGCTCGTGAACCTCAAACATATTTTCCTACACTTCTCTGATCGGGTATCTACCCCGCCTGAACTGTTCGCCGTCGTCTACTCTAACGCCTGTCTGCGTAAAACGTTACAACGATTGCGCCCTTCCATGCTAGCTGCCCCACCCGGTCGACAAGAAAATCAACTTCCTTCGACCTCTGCGCCCTGTCGGCCACCGGAAGCTCTCCCACGCAACACTTCTCCAAACTGCAAACTGCCCCCCCCGTCACTGCGTTCTCGTTCAGTTCGCGGCGCTGCGCTGTGAGTCGCTCGCTCGGGCTCCGCAAGCTGCGCCGCTCGCGCCCATCCATTAGCCCCGCCTGACCCAGCCCGCGTCTCCGCTTCGCCGCCGCTCTAAATGGTGGCGCGCGCTGCGCTAGCACGCCGTGCCAGCCCGTTCGGGCCGCTTCGCTGTGGCACG
>NZ_DATKQC010000109.1:0-9810 GCF_035532915.1 Edaphobacter sp. | reverse complement strand
GGAGGAGGGGCGCCGGAGCGTAGCGGAGGCGGCCCTCCTCCCCCGAGGCGCGTTTGGCGGGGGGCGGCGGGAACCAGGCGGCGGCGCAAGTCAGGCTCGTTTGCGGCGGCTTTGCTTGAGGCGGTAGCTGTCGGCGTTCATCTCCATGATGTGGACGTGGTGGGTGATGCGATCGAGCAGTGCGCCGGTGAGCCGCTCGGAGCCAAAGATCTCGGTCCACTCGTCGAAGGGCAGGTTGCTTGTGATCAGCGTCGAGGCGCGCTCGTAGCGCTGGCTGATGGTCTCGAAGAGCAGCTCGGCTCCGGTCTTCGACAGCGGCACATAGCCCAGTTCGTCGATGATCAGCAGTTCGTGAGCGGCAAGTTGCTTCTGGAAGCGCCGCAGGTACTTCTCGTCGCGGGCCTCGATCAGTTCTCCGACCAGCGCGGCGGCGGTAAGGAAGCGAACGCGATGACCGCGCTGACAAGCTGCCAGACCGAGCGCCAGGGCGATGTGCGTTTTGCCGGTGCCGCTGTTGCCGAGCAGCAGGATGTTTTCCTTGCGGTCGAGATACTCCGAGCGCGCCAACTCCAGCACCAGGGTCTTGTTGAGCGCGGGGATGGCGAGGAAGTCGAAGCTGTCGAGGCTCTTGACGACTGGGAACTTCGCCTGCCGGATGCGGCGCTCGGTGGCGCGGCGGTCGCGATCCAGTAACTCCAGTTCCGTCAGCCGCAGCAGATACTGCGGGAAGGTGGACTTTTCCTGGGCGCAGGTGCGGGCCAGCTTGTCGTACTCGCGCAGCATGGTGGGCAGCCTGAGAGCCTTCAGTTGATGTTCGAGCAGAACCTGCGGCGTGTCGGCAGTCGTTGCGCTCATAGCGTTGCCTCCAGCGTGGATGGTTCAGTCGCGGGCATCGACAGCAAGCTCATGTACTCTGCGGCACGCGTGGTGCGCACCTGGGCCAGGGGCAGGTGCGGCCAGTTGGCCATATCCAGCCGCGGCGGCCTGCGTTCGATGCGGCACAGAACGAGATGCCGCACTGCATCGAAGCCGATCGTGTTGAGCGCGAGCGCCTGCTCGACGGCGGCCGTGACCTCTTCGAACGCGAAGCTCTCGATCAGCCGCAAGACCTGGATATACTCCCGGCCGGCGTGCTTGCGCAATCGTGCCTCCAGCAACCGGCGCAGATGTGCAAAGCACTCCGGCAACTGCCATCCCGCAAGCGGCGCGGCCTGGTCCAGCGCGCGGCTCTTGTGTTCGAGCAGGGCGAGAGAGTGCAGCGGATCGTATTAACCGGTTCATAAGTAAGTAGATATAGAATCGCCGCCGATCAGGATACGGCATACTCGGTGTGCGGAGTAAGAAAGAACATGCGCACGGTCCAGGGCAGCTTTTGCAGCTTGCGCAAGCGCGCCAGAACGAACTGCCGGAGTTCCTGGGCCCCACCGAGAGCGGCGCGGGCCACGCCGTGATGCTTGACGTAGTTCCATACCTGTTCGTCGGGATTCAGTTCCGGCGAGTACGGAGGCAGCGAGAACAACCGCAGCTTGCCGCGCAGGCTGGCCACATAGGCCTTCACCGCACGGCTGCGGTAATAGCTGGCCCCATCCAAGATCAGAAAGACGGGCCGCCGGGCGTTGTGCATCAGACGCTGGAGAAACTCCACGAACACGGCCCCGTTGACCTTGCCCGGCGTGAGCATGAAGCGCAGTTTGCCGCGTGCGCTGACCGCCGAAATCATATTCACCGCGCTGCGCCCCCCGGTCGAGCGCACCACCGGAGTCTGGCCCTTGATCCCCCAGGTGGTTCCTCCATGGTTGTCCGAACGCACCCCCGCCTCGTCCCCCCAATAGATTTCCGCACCCACACGCCGCGCTTGGGCGCGAATCGCCGGGTACTCCTCTTCCAGCCACCGCCGCACCCGCTCCGCATCCTGTTCCCAGGCGCGCCACAGCGGGCGCTGGCAGGTCAGTCCCAACTGCCGCAGCAGACGGGTGATCGAGGCCAGGCTCAAGCGCAGCCGGAATTTCTCCCACAACACCACGCTGATCATTTCTCGCGTCCACAACGCGAACTCGAAGCGGAACTGCAACGGGCTTTTCCCGGTGATGGTTCGATACAGCCAGCGCAGTTGCGCGGCATTGATTTTTAGCGGCCGGCCCGTCAGACGGGGAGTCTTCAACGCATCCCAGCCGCCGCGGCGGTAGCGCGCCAGCCAGGTGTAAATGCAACTGCGCGAGAAGCCCAGAGTTTGAATCACCACCTCCGGGCTCTCCCCTGCCTGCACTCGCTCCACCGCGCGGACGCGGATCTCTTCCAAGGTCTTGTGATCAAGGCAACGGCCATCGCGATGCTTCACGCCTCATCTTCGCATATGTCTACTTACTTGTGAACTGATTAAGAGCGTTTTTGTCCGAGGTCTCTACGCAAAGCCAAGCGAACGAAACTCCACGATATCCTCTCCTGTTCCAATCGAACATGCTGCCCCCATACGTTCAGTTTCAGTCCCCTGTATACAGCCTGCTCCGCGCCAGTCAATAGGGGAAGCACATCGGCAGCAGCTGGCTCGCTCTCCTCAACCCATAAATCCCTGTGGTTCATGAGCGTCTCCTCATCCATGAGGGTGGATTGCAACCCTGGCAGGTAGCTCCGTGCACGATTCAAGATTGCGAATCCGTGCGTATCCAAGTCACCCCAGTAGAAGCACCTTGCGCCATTCAGCCAAGGAAGCCTCTCGAGCAAATCCACGGAGTATCCCAAACCAAGGATCACGATTGTTCCGGGCAAATCGCCGAAAGCCAAGCCGGTCTGCACGTTTTCGACGATGATCACAACATCTGGGAGAAGCTTCCAGCAGCCAATCTGCTCTACGGGGGCCGTGAGATCCGCGAGTCCTCCGACCTCCTGCCTCAATCGTGGATCGAGAATCCTAACGTGAAGATATCGGGGGAGGGGCCGCAAGCCACAGGCAGCGTAGAAATCCGCCAGATCGCCCGTGTTCCCGCGTATCTCCTGGAGCAGGCCGGCGATGATCCCAGTTCTCTGTTCGATCCACTTCGTGTGCATGCCCGCGATAGGAAGCTGACGAACATACACACCCGATTCAGGGTCGCTTTCGATCCATCGAAGCATCGAAACCAAGCGCGCTAAATCTTGGTCCGCAAGGTTCGCCAGCACATGGGCCCAGCGTGCTATGCCGCTTTTCAGTTGTGGCCACTGGTTGAGAAGCCTTTGGCCCACTTCCAGCATTCTGCCCCAGCGCGCTTGTTCGCCGGCAAAGTCCGCAAGCTCCTCAGGTGTCCCAAATACCAGGCGCTCAGGAACCCTCTGGGTCCCCAGGTTCCTCCATTTGCGTTCTACCCACCTAACCTCTCCCGGACCGGCCCAGGCTCGCCACTCCACCGTCCAAGCACGAACATCGTCCAGCCGCCTATTTGCCTCCTGCTCGGTGGGCGCGCCGAGACTGAACTCAGCGGGCCAGTGCGACTCCTGAGGTTCGCAGCATTGCAGGTCGTGGATAAGCCAGTCGTTGTATCGATTCGCGAACCTCCGTTTCGCCTCGCTACGCACTTCTTCAGGTGATTTCACGCGTCAACCTCTTGTCGAGCATGTTCGGGCAGCTTCAGCCGTTGACGGTCTAGCTCATAGTCGATCATCATCACGCCCGAGGTGCGTCTCTCCGAGATGTCCACGAAGCAGGCGCCGCCGATGAAGGGCTCCAAAGTCATTACCGACTTGAGCGGCGTGGCGACAATCATCTGAAATCCGAAACTTGCGAAAATGTTCATGGCAAGCGCGGTGAACTCGTTGTCGGCTTTGTCGAACGCCTCATCGAGAACGACGGTCGCATATCTGGGAATACCGTGATCCACTCCGCCAAGTTGGTACCTCAACGCTGCTGCCAAGCAGGTGGTGGCGAGCTTTTGTCGCTGTCCTCCAGACTTCCCGGCGCCGCTACGATAGACCTCGACTTCCACGTGTTCCTCGTCGAATTCCCGCCCGATAAACTCAACATGCTGCCGGACGTCCAATACAAGCTCGCGCCAGTGCTTGTCTTCAATAGCTTGGCTTGAAAGGCGGTCGACGATGCGCCGCAATACCAGGAACCGTCGCTCGGCATCGTCCCTGTCATCCGTCCACGCATGGCTTAGAGCCTGCTGCACCTCCTGTTTGAATTCGCGGACCACCGCCAACTGCTTATCGCTGGCCTCGATCTGCAAATAGGTGGTCTGTTCTGCTGTCCGGTTGAATGGCACGTTCCGGAGGCTGGCGTTCACAACATCCATGCGGCCCAGGATCTCTTTCCGCGCGTTGTTTAGGTGAGTCGACAAGGATGCAAGATTTTGCAGGCTCTGGTTGCGAAGCAAGTCGAAGAACCGGTGCTCGTGCGCCGGAAGGCCGTCCACCTCCAACCTAGTGAGCTTGGCAAAGAAGTCCCCCGAACTGGACATGTTCGGCTGCAGATCTCCAGATTCAGCCGGCCATCGCGTTACAAACTGCTGGAATCGGGATTCAATTGCTCTTTCAATCGCAGAGATCTCGCGGGATACTTCCGCGCTTTCACGGTGCATGCCCTGCAGCACCGAGACCGAAATGGAATCAAGCTCCGCTAGGCGAATTCGCTGAGCGACGCGCGAGAACCTGCGGTCGAACTCGTCCGCCAAGGTGCGATCCAATGTGACGGGAGGGCGTGCGGCAATCTTTGCGATCCTGCCACGGGTTTCGCCTATTGCCGCCAGGTTTTGCTGTTGGCGCAAAAGGCTGTTCCGCAACTCCTGATCGGCCTGCTCCACCAGTGCCCGCTGGCGCTCCAGCTGCTCACCAATGCGGCGAAGTTCACCGTTGCCTTCCTTCAGGCTGCGCAAGTTCTGGTCGATTTCTGCGATCCTCCGCACGATGCTTTGAGCATCGATCTCTTGCCATTGCAGATTCACGAGGGTCTGGCACTGCATTCTCCGTTCGGCGCGCGCCTGCTCGTCTGCTTCCAACTTCCTGATCTTTTCCATCACCTCGGCGAGTTGTTGGCCCAGCTCGCCCGTGTGCCTCTCGAACTCTTCGCGTTTCTCGCGATTGTCAAAGCCGAGCATCCGTTGCAGGGTGCCGGAGCGGCGGTCATCCTTTTCATGTCGTGTCTTGCTGTGCTTGATCTGCCCTTCGCGGGTAACAGCGCGATCGACACGCCGGAACTCAGCCAGCGTGTTCACACAGGCATAGTCGAAACGAGAGCGCAACTCGGCAACCAGCCACTCCCGTTGAATACATTGCTTTACTTCTAGCTTTAGGGCAAGGCAGTTGGCGGGGACAGGTTTCAGACTGGGGTTCTCCGCCATTAAAGTTCGATAGTAGAACAGACGCTGGCCCAAGTCTGTGCCATTGATGTATGTCGCTACTGCTGGGTAATTCCGTTCGTCGGCCAGGAGAGAAACAGCAAAGTTGCGTAGAACGCGCTCCGAAGTTTGTAGCCATTCTCGCTGGTCCTGCTTCACTTGTATTAACTCGCCGGCAAAGGGCAGAGCGGCTTCCGGCACGCCCGCGCCTTCCGCAACGCGTCTGCGAAGCTCAAGCATTCCCGCAGGTATGTTGGAGGGCTGCCGACGCAATGCTTCAACCTCCCTGCGCGCTTCGACAAATGCGGATTCGGCCTCTCTCTTCCGAACTTCGAGTTCAACCTGATCTTTCCGCGATTGCGCGCTGTTATCGGCCCACGATTCAATTTCCTCCCGCGCCTTGGCAAGCAGGCCCGCGAACTCCTGGGGTGAGTCGGGCAGGATCCAGCCGAGCGACCGACATGCATTCCGCGCCTGGTCGTTCTTGCGCAGGCGATGCGCTCGCTGAGACTCGAGTTCCTTCTTCTCGGACTCCCAGCGCTCCACCATGTCCCCGCCGGCTTCGCGATGCTGCTGTTCCAGATCGTGCAGCACGGCTTTTCGCGAATCTAGGCTTGCCTGATTTTTCTCGAGTTCTCCTTCAATCCCTGCGGCTTGCGTGTCCAGCTCGTCGAGTTGCTCTCGGAGCAGCTTGAGTCTGCATATGTCGACATAATCGCGCAGGCGAGCTTGGAGTTCCGCCAGCGCGTCTCGCGCCTGGATGCGTAGTTGCATCCGATCGAAGTCTTCCCGGGCTGGCTTCAGCGTTTGCACTTGCTCTCGCGCGGTGACAACCGCCGTGTGAGCGGCATTCAACTCCCCGAATTCACTCACCAATTGCTCGGCAACGTCGAATGTCTGCGGCCTGTCGAGCATGAAGTCGCGCAAAAACGTATTAAGGTCGCCCAGGTTCTTGGCCGACTGAGTCTTATGTAGCAGGCGTAATGCCGCCTCATTCTCGATGCCGAGTAGACGGCAAAACCTCTCCTGATACGGTTGGAAGTCCTCACGTACAAACGCGTCCGCATGTCCATGCTTCAACTTCCTGACGTCCAGGTTCGCACCAAAGTCTTCAAGCTCGCGCAGATCGACCTCGCGCTCGAAGATGAGGAAATACCTCCGCACATCTTGAACTGAGCTCGACGTTCCGCGAATCCAGAACAGTCGAACCAACGTGACGATCTTGGCCGCCCTGCTCCTGAATGTGAGCGCGAGAGCAGACCAAGTGGTCCCGGTGCGGAGATAACGCGTGGCAATCTGGCCAGAGTCGCCATCCTTCTTTTCGGCCCACGCGCCTCGCATGTAGCTCAGAAGATTTCGATCTCTTCCGCTCCTTTCGGTCTCCCGGGCGGCAGCATTGAAGTCGACCCACCGGGGTGGAACCAGAAGAGCCGAAAATGCGTCCAGGAGAGTGGATTTCCCAGTACCGGATTTGCCCACAATCAAAAAGCCTCGATCCGACAGAGGGATGTCGTGCAGGCCGGAGAAGGTGCCCCAATTGAACACCTGTAGCCGCGAGGCACGAAACTGCTCGGGCACAAACAGCTCCGGGATATCTACTGCCATGGTCCGTCCTCCGGCAGGGATTGTATGTCGATATCAGATCCGGTCCCTTTTCTCTCAGTCATTTGCTTGTACAAGTTCAGCAGAAGTTCGATCCGATCGGCTGAAAAAAGCAGCTTCAACGTCGGAGACACCTCATATCGATCCTCCTCTGCGCGAATTTTCTGGAGGATGCTGCGATCCTTGTACTTCTCGATTGAGGCCCGCACTTTCTTCGCGAATCCTGCATGATCGGTGCCACCAGCCGGTTCAAAGACCGCGAGTTCGTCCACCAACTCCGGGCCCGCGACAACGGCGCGTTCACCATGGGCTTCAGCATGCGCGAGACGCTCTCGGAGCTTCAGCAGTACGATCGAGTCGATGAACGTCAATTGCGACCTGCGGAGGAGCAACGGAACTTCCAAGTCGCCGGTGTCGGCCTGGCGAGTGAATGCCACACCGGCCTCCCTGTCGATCACCAAATCCAGGAAGAGTTCGGATAGCCGGCGCCGGATAATGTTTTCATCCTGAAGCAGTACCGGCCAGAGACGGCCATGGCGGCGCATCTCCAGCGATGGTCCCGAGAGCAACTGCACAAGCGCCCGCCGTGTTTCGAGCGGCAGCTCGCCTCGATCACCGAGGAACAGAAGTCCCTTGGAATCTGCGTGGCCAGCGCGCTCTTCCTTAGACATGTCGCTAGTGGCGTTTGGGAGTGGATCCACCGAATTGCTAGACAAGTTCACGCGCGCGCTCCTTCACGAAGTAAATAGTGGGGATTCTCGCGCGCCGCTGGTGCTCGTCTCTCCCCATCCAATGAACCAGCTCGTGGCCCTCGCCCTTGATGCCGTGCCGACTCCCCAATGCAAGCAGTCCAACGACGCTTCCCAGCCCCTGGCTTGCCGGGTAGCTGTCTAGGATGTCTCGAATGGAAGCCTGCGACCTGAGGCTAAGTATGGCTCGAATGTTCTCCTTCAGACGGCGGAAATCGATCTCAGAGTCTGCCACCAGCTCGGCAATCGCCGCCAAGTCAACATCGGGGCGATCCCCCGATTCCATGCCTTCTGACGTGAGTTCGAGCGATGGATCGAACAATTGCCATTGCGCGTATGAGCGAAGGCGGCTGCTCGTGAGCTCCAGGAAGTAATCCAGCGACTCCGTCGCTTTTACCTCGTCCTTCAGACCAAGCGCTGCCTTTTGCGCATCTCTCAAAAGCTGATTCAAACGTTTCTGTTCAAGGAATTCCCGGCTCTGGACGAACTGTTTGAGACTCTTGGCCAGGGTCTGGAGGACCTCGTGAACGAATCCTCCCTGTTCCAGCAAGGTGCTCGGGAGCCGCCGGAGAAAACTCCTTCGGCGAAGATCGATCTCGTTCAGAAATTCGCGCGACAGCACCGTGTCCAATGCGTCTTCCAAAGCCCCCGACCTTTCGG
Organism: Edaphobacter sp.; assembly: GCF_035532915.1. Classification (GTDB taxonomy): domain Bacteria; phylum Acidobacteriota; class Terriglobia; order Terriglobales; family Acidobacteriaceae; genus Edaphobacter. The sequence goes on along the minus strand of NZ_DATKQC010000109.1, from coordinate 1,493 downwards.
GATCCGTTAGCAGGCGCCAAAATGCGGAGAAGGTTCGTCCGGCGTCACTCTCCGAAATGAGATCGATACCCGCGAATAGGGCATCCAAGACGTCCCCACGCCGCCCATCGCTTTCTACGAGTTGCTCTCTAAGATCGCGATTCAACCGGTCGAACTGGTCGCGCACACGACGGAAATCTCCCAGCAGATTCTCAGCCAGCGAAATGATCTCTCGGGTTCGCTCCAAAGCCGAGCTGTCCGCTAGAACCCGAATATTACCTCCCTGCGCGTGTTCAAGCTGCAGATCGATTCGAGCGCGTTCTGCAAGGAGCCTTTCGATTCTTCGCTTCTGATCGGAGTCAGTTTCCTCGGCCAGTTGCACCAGTGCGGAAATCACCAAGGCGAGGCGACTCTCCGTTGCCGTGGAGTGGGGCTGCTCAATGGTGGAGATGAAACGAATTGCCTCGACCGCTTGCGCAGAGATCTCGAACTGTTCTTCCGCGCTGCCGGCTGGAAACCGTCGCTCAACATAGCCATCCGCCAGCCAATTCGATACATAGTCCTTTGCGGTCTGCGGCAGTTCCTGACCGACAGCCCTCAACTCCTCCAGGTCGCGCTCGATCCGGTCGTAGAAGACGGACGCCGGGAGGCTCTTCTGGTCCTCGTACAATTCGGCTTGCAAGAGCGCGATAAATGCCGGCGCCTTAGGGGACGCCAGTAACCTCCAGAGTGGCTGATCTCTGAGGCGTTCATACGCTAATAGCGCTCTTTCAGTTTTCATCGGTGTAAAAGCTCGCGTTCTGGCGATTGGTCACCGGCCTCAAAACACGGTGATCGGGCCACTTTGCAGACTGGTGCGATTGCCACCCACGCGGAGCCGGCCAAGTTGCTTGGAAGACTACAAAGAAGGCAGTATTCGGTTACGCGCTGCTTATGTGGGTGCAATTTTACCGCACATAACCCTGACTCCTCGGCGAATTTCTGCAGTTCCAGTTTCCACAGGCGCAGACGCCAGCCATTGCTGCCTCCGCCATCGGCGGTGATCAGCAGGCTTTTGGCACGCGGATAGAGTCGTTTCCCTTCATGACGCCACCATCCCCGAATCGAAGCTACGGCAAAGGCGCCCGTGTCATGATCGATACACTCCGTAAACCTTCTCCATAAGGGACAAGCGATGCCACACAAGCAGATGAAAAAATGCGTGTTTGACGCGGGAAACTCGAATACCGGATTCGCCGGCATGATCATTTCGGTCCGGGCCTACAGCCGTAGGGATGCGATGAGGCTCACCGACTTTCTGCGGAAGTACCAGTTCGAGCCGCTCGAGATCGAGGTCGAGAAGCCCTGTGGGGAAGCCGGCGTCGCTTGGGCTCTGTACTGCGTGGGCCCAAACCTCAGGAAGCGGGATATCGATGAGGAAAGGTTTATAGGCTATGCGCTGCCCACGGGAGGAGAGGAGCGCCGACAATGAATGCAGTACAGGGGAGGTCTTGAGCGTGCGAAGACGATGGAAG
>NZ_DATKQC010000108.1:0-2955 GCF_035532915.1 Edaphobacter sp. | reverse complement strand
GCCCTTCTGATCGTGGCGATCTTTACCGTGCATCTTCGCTACGGCTTCAGCTCGATCAAGCTGATAGCTGTAACCGCGGCGGGGGCAAAGTTTGGACCGCCCGGCTACGAGTGCGACCTGCTGTACCTCGCATGCCTTGCAGCGCTCGTTCTGATCGGTTCGGGGCCACTGTCCATTGATGGGTTCATCGACGGATTTATGAGAAAACGGCGATTGCCTGCGGTCGAGTAGAGCAGAGCAAATGAAATGGCCCTCCCGATATCGGGAGGGCCATTTGCGTGAAGCGGTGTAAGAGCTTAGACGCCGACCGGTTCGGCAACCTTGACATTGACCGGCGTGAGCCAGTTATGGCGGTCGGCTTTGAGACCGTTGACGATGGCGAAGAACTCTTCGTGCAGCGCGCTGGTGATGGGTCCCATGGTGCCGTCGCCTACCAGGATGCGGTCGACCGAACGGAGGTGTGTGACCTCGGCGGCGGTGCCGGTGAAGAAGGCTTCGTCGGCAATATAGAGCATCTCGCGCGGCAGCGCCTGTTCGACGACTTCGATGCCAAGCTGCTTGGCCAGCATGATGACCGAGGCACGGGTGATGCCGCTCAGCACGGAGTTAGCGAGCGGCGTGGTGTAGAGGATGCCGCCTTTGACGACGAAAAGATTCTCGCCGGAGCCTTCAGAGAGGTAGCCGTTCACGTCGAGCGCGATGCCCTCGGAGTAGCCGTTGACCTCGGCCTCCATGCGGATGAGTTGCGAGTTCATATAGTTCGCGCCGGCCTTGGCGAGCGAAGGCATGGTGTTGGGCGCGAGGCGGCTCCAGCTGGAGATGCAGACATCGGCTCCCTGATTGCCGGGGACGTATTTGCCCCAGGGGAAGTTGGCGATGTAGACCTCGACGGGAGAGTTGAGAGGATTGACGCCCATCTCGCCATAGCCGCGGAAGGCGATGGGGCGAATGTAGCAGGGTGCGATGCCATTGGCTTCAACCACGTCGACGACGGCGGAGCAGAGCTGGTCGACCGTGTAGGGAAGCGGCATCCGGTAGATCTTGGCGGAGTCGAGCAGCCGCGCCATGTGCTCCTGCAGACGGAAGACGCCGGATCCATTCGGTTGCGTATAACAACGGATGCCTTCGAAGACCGAAGACCCGTAGTGGACGACATGGGACATGACGTGGATCTGGGCTTTGTCCCAGGGAATGAGATTGCCGTTGTGCCAGATATTGGTGGTGGTCTGAAGGGCCATGCGATTCGCTCCTGAGGGCTGAATGTTTAATTATAGCCGTGTGTTGACGGACGCGTGGGAGAATGAAGCGTGATCCTTGACGCCCATTCGATGAGCCTGGCGGTGCTGGAGCGGTCGACCTATGTGCGGTTTTCCGTGCTGGCCCTCAGCTCCATCTTCTTCCTGGTGGACCCATTTGCCGCGCTGCCGACATTTCTCGCGGTAACGGCGGGTGCCGACAAGCAAAGGCAGCGGCGCATGGCGTGGAAGGCGTCGCTGACGGCGCTGGTGGTACTGAGCGCGTTCGCCATTGCCGGACAGTACATCTTCCGCATGTTCGGGATTACCCTGCCTGCCTTTGAGATTGCGGGCGGCGTAATCCTTTTGTTGATTGGGCTGGACATGCTGGAGGCGAAGCGGTCGCCGACACAGGAATCGACCGAGGAGACCACCGAGGCGCAAGCGAAAGACGACGCCGGGATCGTTCCACTGGGGATTCCCATGCTGGCCGGTCCGGGAGCGATTACCAGCGTGATGGTGCTGGTCGGGCAGGCGAAGACGCAGTGGCAGATGGTGGCCATTCTGACGTCGATCCTGATTACCGCCGCGATCTGCTATCTTGTGCTCGGGAACTCCGATAAGGTAGCGCGCGGGTTGGGGGAGACCGGGGTGCGAATTCTGGTGCGCATCATGGGGCTGCTGCTGGTGGCGCTGGCAGTGCAGTACTTCGTCAATGGACTGGTCGATCTGGGCGTGATCGCGAAGCCTTAAGCGGCAGGAATAGGGCTTGGAACTAAAGCCGGGAAGTCTCCGTATCGCTACTGTGCTGCGAATTCGGCTGGTGAGAACGTTGTTGGTTTGGGCAGTCGTTGCGAGTGCCGCCTCTGGCTACGCAACGACCCATGTTGATGCTACGCAGGCGCAGGCGATGCTGGGGCTTCTGCGAGAATGCAGTGCGGGGCCTGTATCGGCGCAGGCTATCAACCGGGTGATCGCGCTGCCGGGAACTCAGCTCATTATCGGCCAGCAGAATATCTCGCGCCGGATTACGACGGCGCAGTACAGAGATGTTCTTATCGCAGCGTGCAAGGGTGAAGTTGCGCAAGTAGAGCCGTCCGAAGCCGGTGCAAGAGCAGAAAAAGGTCTGCAGGGACTGACCGAGGATGTGGCTCCTTCGTTGATTTGGGCAACGCAGCACGTTGATCTGTTGCAGAAGAGATTAACGATTGCAGAGGCAAACCAGAAGTTCGATGAAGTTGTTCCGCTTGCGCTGAAGAATTTGCCGGAGCCGGTGCAGTTGGATCCGAAGCTGTACTTCGTGATGGGAGGACGGGCGGGAGCAGCGGCATTCGAACAGGGCATCTATATCGATCTGCTCGATGATCTCTGGCGGTCAAAAGGGCACTCCGAACCGATGACGCAGAAGGAAATGGTAGAGTTCTTCGCCCATGAGAGCCATCACGTTGGGTATGGGAGGATTCTTGATCGGAAACGCGAGCAACTCCATCTGCAAGGCGGGCAGCTACAGGCATGGAATTTTCTGGTGGATGTACTGATGGAGGGAAGCGCGACGCTTTTGATCAACGCGCATGGAAGCTGGGCCGAACTTGAAGGTCAGCGGCACATTCAGGCTGATCTGGCGCGGTTGCCGAAGCTGCTGCCGGAGTCGCAGGAGATTTTGCAGCGGTCGATCAATGGAAAGCTGTCAGATCAGAAGTATCAGGCGGCTGTGTCGGAT
>NZ_DATKQC010000107.1:0-4880 GCF_035532915.1 Edaphobacter sp. | reverse complement strand
TACGTACCGAATATGATCAAAACGATGACAATTGGGGCAAAAACCGCCAAACGTACAGCGAGGGTTCTTCTGAGTTTCAGCGCCTCTGCCGTTAGAACGCGATGGAGATCTTTCATTGGGTAATCTTCTGTTCGGAGGTGTCTGAAACGAGCCGAAGGAATAGTTCCTCGAGGGTCTCCTGTGTACGCTCAAGGCGATAGAATCGGTCGCTTCTGGAGCACGCCTTCCAACGCGGTTAGATACCGCGCTACTCGCGGGTTCATCGGGCCTCCAATTTTCGCAATCCCGCGCGTGCGAAGTGATGCAAAGTTGCGAGACGGGCGCGGAGCACTCCCAATCCTTTTGCGGTGAGACGGTAGGGCTGTCGTCTTTCGTCCGGTGGCAGCGCCTCGATCAGCCTTTCGCGCTCAAGGCGTGCAATCGCACCGTAGAGTGTCCCGGGACCGAGTCGCGTTCCGCTCATGCGAAAAATGTCTTCGATCATGGCGTGGCCGTGCTTGGGGCCATCGGCCAGGCTCGCCATTACCAGCAGTGGCGGGTCGGAATATCGCCCGACTTCGGGCGTATCATCTACGTCATGCGTACTTCGTATCACGTAGTATTGTATAACAGGAATTCTGGTCGAATGCAACAACTTTCGGTGGCACGAGGATTCACGAGCGCGAAGCCCACGATTGGGCGTATCCAAGCGCGCTAGGTCCAGCCCGCCCCTAGGATGGTGGAGCAGACGATTCGTCCGCGCCGATGGCGCGTATTCCCAATGGCGACAATGCCGCCTTCGAGAAAGCGGCGCAAGCGGCCAAGGCGGGCTGCCCTGTTTCCAAGCTCCTTAAAGCTGAGATAACGATGACCGCGAAGCTCGAAGGCCAGCGCGCCAAAAGCCGCACGACGGAGACAAATGACACTCAACTGCAACCCACCACTTCAGAACCCCAAAACACCATCGGAATCTAGGATAGTAAAAGAATATTTCCAAGAAATTTTGCAACTTGCAGGCAGCCGGAAGATTCAATGGGGACGCAATCAGCGGCCATAGAAACGTCAATGAAAGGGCAAACGATACGTAGTCGCCGTCGCCATAGCCTCGGCTTTTTCCACGCTGCCATTTAGGGCCTGCCGCAATGGGAATGCGCGTTTGGCATCGCCGTCTAAGACCGGCATTTCGAGCAAGTGAGAATGCCAATCCGGGACCAGACCAAAGAAAACAGGAAACTCCGCGTTCCTGAAGAAACCTGAAATAAATCTTAGAACGTCGTAGTTCGCAACCAGATAAAGCAGCCGATTCACGTGCACCTCCTGGCCCATGCATGCGGCGATTGCGCGGTAGCACTTCGCTGGCTTCGGGCTTCGTTCGTATTCCAGTGCAAACCTGCGCTCCCCCTTATCCGTGCGGACCGTCACAATTGCGTCGTAGTCCTTTGCAAAACCGAATGCAGTGAGCTCATTCTGAGAGCGAATCTCCATTGCTGCCATCCAGCGTACAAGCAATCCGGCGCGCAATGCGCTAAGATGGATCTCGTTCAGCCCGATTGCATGAAGAGCGTTTTTGCTCGCCATATTTGTATCGGTCCGGCCACAACCAATCAAGCAGTACTCGCCCATGCTCTGCAACAATGTTGCCGCAGTGCTTGCGACGGAATACACAGCATCTCCGGTCCCAGCGGCTAGTGTCTGGCGCAGCACCAGTCCACGGCCGACTAGCCTTCGCATTCTCCAGTGGAACGAGTTACGGCTCCTCTCATAGTGGTTGAGTCGCGAGAATTCGAATAGTTGAGAATGGGTCACGAATTCCGATTGCAGGATTTGACGGAGGAGCGGGAGATCGCGCGATTGGTTGAGTTGAATCGACCCTTTTGGATACCGCATTTCCGACACTTCCTTACACGGACTCCAAATGAAGCCGTGCACTCCAGGGCCAAGAGACAAACGGATTGAGCTTGAATCTGCCGACAGCCGTTCGCAACCAACTGCCTGGCGGCATCAGCAGCATTGCTTCCTGTTGGTCACGCCATTCGCTAAAGGAGATCAGCAGCGTGCCTTCCGATCGCCAAGCCGGTGAGCCTACGTCGAGATGTCCGACATTGCCCGATCTTATGACAACCAAGAAGTAGTCAGGCTGCTCAGGAGCTGGCAGCATGCGCTTGAAGAGCACTTTGTTTTGACCATTCCAAACGCATGGCTCGGCACACTCAAAAACGCCGTTGATCATTGCCAGCTTACGGTTCGGGTCGAAGCCTCCGGCACCATTGAAGCGCACATGACCCACGATCTTAGGCCGCGTCCGAATGTGGCCATTGACGGGAACACCGGTGGTGTTGAAATACGCTGCGCGCGCAAACCGCTTCGCATTATTTTCATCCCTCCCAAAACGGCGACGCCAAACACTCCCAAAGCCTGTGACAGTAACGAGCATCTCTTTCAGGCACCCTTCAGGCGCTTGTTCTTCTGCCGTTCGACATACAACTCTTCCTGCAACCGGTTGATCTGGCCGACGAACCTTGCGCTGTCTCCATTGGCGCCGGCCGACGCCGGCTCCCCCGCTCCCCTATCAATTCCTCGTTGTCCGTTGACTTTCTTCGACAACGCATCTAGCCGCGTAGAAAGGTCTGCAACGATCAGCGACTTCTGGCGTAGTTCTTCCTGAAGCTTGTTGCGCTCCTGTGTGGTGGCTTCGAGCTGGCTCGCGACGCGCTGCAGTTCGGCTCGCAAACTCCCTGCTTCCGAATTGCCCCAACCCAGGCGTCCATTTCCTGATTCCGCGGCCTCCGTTGCCCGGTTGCACTCCTCGATATGTTTGTTGTACCTGTCGACCGCCTCTTTGGCCTTGTCCCGTGAGTACAGGTCATGGTTTCGGAGGTCGGCTTCGATCCGTGCGTGTTCCCGGTTCTTTTCATGCGAATCCATGACACACTTGAGGAGCACCACGGGCATCAGCGCAGCAAAAAGAGTGATCGAGAACGAATACCAAAAGAACGGGTTTCTGACACTGGCATCGAGCAAAACCTGGCGGCGCTCCTCAAGCCACGCCCCGTATTTCGTGTGTGCAGGATTCATCCTCTTGAGCATAACTTCGTACCAAGTCTCTCGTCCCAAATGTGGCCGCCTTGGCGCCTGAGCAAACACAGAGGTTGCTGCGGACAGCAGAACGACTGACAACAATGTTCGTGCCGCTGCGAGCCTCATGCGCGCCCCTCCCCAAACGTCCTTCGGCGGTAGCGATGGTCTTGGTATCGAGGGCTCTTGAAACGGAGGTTGGCGCCGATCGAGGTTTGCCGCGACTGTTTGAGCCGTGGATAAAGCTCCGGTTTGAAGTGAGGGACGTGAATGTCAGAGGGAGGACGAATATGCAGATGCGTGTGGAGCGTGCCCTTGGTTTCGTCCGTCATGAGAACTTGCATCTGACCCTTCGGCATGTTCTTGATGTGTTCATCGAGGGCGCGCGTCTCTGTGGCTTCCACATCGACAGCCCGGCCGCTTTCTTCATACCGCTCGAATCCAAGAAAGTTCCTGCGTTCCATGGACACATTGCGCCGCCGCACGCGGTGCTCGGCGGACGCCCGGAGGAAATACCGCGCGGTTTCCTCATCACGGGTTTGGAGCATCATGGTTGTGTTCGGAGCGGAGGCGACGTCCTCCTTAAAACCGCGGTCGACCTGCATCAGTTGCGAAAGACTCTGCATAGAGAACAGGAAGGCAGTGTTGGTGCCCCGCGCGGTTTGCAGAATCTGCGGAAAATTCCGGTAACCGAAGGGAGCGAATTCATCGAGCACGACGCTGATCAGAGGCCGATTCGGCTGGTCTGGCTCTTCCTGACGCTCATATCGCTGGCCCACGATTAATTGAAGGTTTTGCAGCAACATCTTTCCGAGCGCGGTAACTGGCTTGGTCTTCTTGTTGACGTTGAGCAGCACGTACAGGATGAGCTCCTGCTCGATCACCTCATCGAGCGAAAGCAGGTCTTCATACGGCCCCGTGACGACGCTCAGCTCATCGTCGAGGAACGCCATGCACTCGTTGAGCAGTCCCTGAATCTTGGGAACTCGCTCCCAGTCCTGGAATGATTGGAATAAGTTTCTGACCGACATCTCGAAGTTGAGTTTCCTCTGGACACTGATGTTGGTGTCCTGTTCGAGACGCCGCGAGGCCTTTTCGACCTGCCCGCGCAGGACTTGCTCATCGAAGGCCATGACCAGAACGTCGTAGAAGTTGAATTTAAGACCTGTGTAGGAAAGTACTCGCACAATGTCCGAGAGGTAGATCAGCTGGTGCTCCGCAAAAAACTCATGGTGCAAATTGAACGAGCTGAACACCATGTTCACTACGGACATATAGTCCGCTTCGTTCGAATGGAAGGGGTTATATCCAACCGAAATATCCGGTCTTGAAGGGTTGATCACTCGCAACTGGCCGAGACGTCCGGCACGATGGATATACGGGAGGAGATTCTCAAAGACCCTCGTGTCCGCCTTGCCGTCGAGGATGATCATCGGAATATGGTGCCCATCTTCGGGTGGACCGAAGACTCGAAACAAATCCTGCGTAATGATGTTCGAGAGCAGGGTCGTTTTGCCCATTCCGGTCATCCCCAGGACGATGCCTTGCATCACGCGAGTGCGATCGGGCCAGAGCCAAGGTTTCCCGTGCACATCGTATCCGAGGACAATGGCATCTTCGCTCCATGCCCTACGTATCGCCCGTTCGTCCTCTCGGCGGGACACCACCAGGTAAGGGTGCGGCCACTTGTTTTCACGGCGCGGGCGGACCGTCAAGAGCCGGTATACCGGCCCGGCGATTGCCACAACAAGGAGAACGAAGTAAGCGAAGCATTCCGCTGCCTGCCTTCCGGTGAAGTGATAGACATCGATGATGACAAGCTTGAG
>NZ_DATKQC010000106.1:0-6125 GCF_035532915.1 Edaphobacter sp. | reverse complement strand
CCGATTGGGCGGGCAAAACCTACGCTTCCCTTCTCCGATCACGAAATAGAAAAGATTCTGCTCGCGACCGAGGTGTATCCCAACAGAGGGATCCACGGGGAAAGAAATCGCGAACGCGTGCGTGCATTCCTGAACCTGCTTCGCTACTCCGGACTGCGTATTCGGGATGCCGTGACGCTCTCCAAGGAAAAAATCGAAGATGGCAAACTTCTGCTCTACACCCAGAAGACCGGCACGCCCGTTTTTATTCCATTGCCGGATCCCGTGCTCGAGCAATTGCAGAAAGTGAATCCGTCGAGCCCGTTCATCTTTTGGTCTGGAGTCGGAAACCCCAAGAGCGCCGTCGCCGATTGGCAGCGGTCCCTCGCAAAGGTTTTCGTACTCGCTGGGATCAAAGGCCATGCACACCGCTTCCGCGACACTTTCAGCGTTAACCTATTAAAGGCCGGCGTGCCGCTCGAGACGGTTTCGATTCTGCTGGGTCACTCGAGCGTGAAGATCACCGAAAAGCATTACGCCCCGTGGGTGAAGTCCAGGCAGATTGCGCTTGAGGAGCAAGTATCGAGAGCCTGGAAGCTTTAAGGACGGAAGCGGATTTTGGTTTGCAGGATGACTGACTTCGCCGACAAACGAGCGTGCACGCGTTCCATGACGGATTCAGGAATGCGCAGAGTGACATACCGCCGCTTATGTCTGGGATTTTGTTCTCCGATCGCCAGTACACCTGACTCATTGGCGAATAGCGCGCGGACCTTGTCCGTGCTGAGATTCCACATCGCGGCGACTTCCGCAACGGCATAGTGCCGCTCAGCGTGTTTGGGAGCCGGTATTTGCGTTGCCGAGGCCATGGCCTTCGAATCGTCCCTTGCGCAACAGGTCAAAGATTTTTCATAATCTCGGACATATCCCTATCAGCGTGATGTAACGAACTCATGGGAGAGCGTCAAGTTTGCGGCCCGTGTGTTCCGCTTTGCCTCCGGCTTCTTGATCTCCTGCACCCTTTCCGCAAACATTTGATCTCTGGGTCTTTCAGACGCGGACCATCGACTGGGGGGTCTCGCTCCCCGAAACTCGATCGAGAGAGCGAATTCCTTCGCCAATCGCATAATTCATAACAGGTTGCCGCAACCGCAGGGCGCTTGGCGTCGGCTAGGGTCGTAGCTAGACCCATGGTTTCTGACTATTCTTTTCGACTGCTTTGGCCTTTCCGTATCTCCCCTTTGACGGAATCGGAGACAGGACCGTGCGAAACCGGGAATGGCTTCATTTGTCTTCGAATTGCACCGCGCGGGAATGCAGCGGGACTCTGTTTTAATGACGCGGAACTAGGCTGTGGGCCGGACGGATCGGGCATTCACCCAATGGACTCCCGAACTGATATTGCCCTGTCAACGTCTGCCGCAACGTTGAACAGATGCAACGAGAACCGTTTATGCGAAGGAGCGCCGCTGGGTGGAAGAAGTGAAAGCAGAGTTGGGAGGCGGCCGCCGGTGCCAGATTTATGCCGTGTACACACGGAAGCGCGACGTCACACGCAGGCACGTAATCACAGAGGAGAAACGCGATGGGGATTCTCGGACTAACACATGATGAGAAGGGCGTGGCCCTCGAGAAGCTCCCGGTGGCAATTAAGGTTGCCATTGGCGAAGGTCCCGACCCGGATGACGTGAACAGCAATCCACGAGCGCTCTTTCATTTCGTTTTCAAGCGGAAAGTCATGTGCGGGCGATCTGTGTATTGGCAGTCCGCGCCGGATATCGCCGAACTCTTTGGCGAGAAGCCGACTCAACTGGGAGTCATCTTCCTCCATGATGACCCGAGGGAGGTATTCCCGTCGGAGTATGCTCTATGGACGCGGAAAGGCCGCTTCTGCCACGGTGAGCTGGTGCAAATCGTGAACGACACTGGGGCACATTACAAAATGCAAGCAATTCGAAGGACAAGGGAGCACCCGGAGGGCGAACCTTGGCCGGGCGAACGCAAATACCTGGATGGACTGCAGAAGGGCCAGCCGGTCGAAGGTTGCGGCGTCGGTTGCCCGGAACTGGAGAGCGGCAATTGTGGGCCTTCCGGAGACCTGTACTTCATCTTGGAACAATTTCCTAGCTTGGGCGCCATCTGCCGACTGCACACGGGGGGCAAGACCTCGGTTCCCAATCTGTCAAATGCGGTAGCGCAACTGCACCGTTGGAACGGCGGCCGTTTGAAAGGAATCAAGGCTACTCTTAAGGTCACGCCGGAGTTGCGTTGGCATCCCGGAAAAGACCGAGGTTGGGAAACAGCAGTTGTCCCGATTCTGAGCCTGGAGATTGGCGGCACGACACTGCAAAGCCTCATCACCGACATGACTGGGCCCGCAAGACGCCTTCAAGAAGCACAGGCTGCCTTTACTGGTGAACAGTGCGGACCGTATGTCGTGCGGGAAACCGAAGAGGAACGCGCCCCGGAGATTGTCGATGAGTTTTATCCGCAGAACAAGAGTCTCGGGGAGGAGCAGGCCAGCGCGACCGTTGAATCCCCAGAACACGCAGAGCGGTGCGCGACGATCTGCGACTTGGCGCGGAAACTTGGATACAATGAGGCGAAGATAAGGACGCTTCTGGGACAGAAGGCAGGAAATTCTGTCGGTGTTGAACGGGAGTTGCGAAACCAGCTGGACGAACGACCCGAGGGTGGGGTCCCTCTGAAAGGGCGGCAGGTGGGCTGAACTCATCTAAACCCATCGGCCGGCCCGCCACTTGTCGAACGGCTCAATGTCGGTTGCCCTTGAATGGCGAGAGTCTGACGGGTGTATCAAAGCCATTTGAAGGCGGGCCCGGAGGAAATTCCCTACTCCGACCGGGACGGGATGAGGCACAGGGGCAATGAATATCGGAAAATAAATCGGCGTCTCCCCTTTTTGGTCCCATTCCCATTCTTTCCTGAGTTGTGTGCCGACACGCGAGCCAGCGAAGCTCTCAACAAAGGCCTCCGACGCCATCCGGCAAGCCAGTCAAAACGGAGGAATCGCTGTTTCCGCCATCACATTATGGGAGCTAGCATGGCTGGCCACTCACGACCGTCTCGACATTGCGGGCACCGCCGAAACCTTCGTCGAGAAGATCACCTCGCGGACCGCCGTCCGGCCCATCACTGTAAGGGTTGCGGTTCTGGCCAACCAACTTCCAGCCAGCTATTCCCGCGATCCGTGTGACCGGCTAATCGGGGCCACCGCACTGGCCGAGGGCATCGCGCTCGTGACTAGAGATGACAGGATGCGCGCCTGCACGCAGATCCGCACGATCTGGTAGACCCGCCCCGTCACCAAGCTTCCTCCCTGGAGGAGACGTTTCGGCAGCGCTCGATGGACTGCCTTTTCCTTCGTGCAGCAAATCCTTCTCGTCCTGCTAGTCCGAGCGGGCCCCAGGCGAGAAAGACTGTCCCGGTGACGGCAGTCTACGGGCACGCCGCGACGAGCAGGGATTCTCTGCGTTCGGGGCTCCATATCCAAAACAGGATAACGCGACAAGTAGCCTCTCTATTCGCCATCTACTGATAGTGTATCTTACGTACACGTCATACACACTGTGCAATATGGTACAGCAGGGCGCGATGGGCCGCACTAGGCTGTGGGCGTTTTTCGTATGTCGGAGGCAGGTCGCGGAAAGGGGTAGGGCGATGCCGAGCGAATTTCGCAGCCGGGCTGCAGAAAAGCCAGAAATGCTCGATGGACAAGGGACGGGGTTTCGGGCACGTCACTTTCAAGCCCTGGCGCAACTGCTCCAGGAAATCAACATCGAGAAATCCATTCGTCCCATATTCGCGATTGCGGCCGAAGGCGCGCGCACGATAGTGGGCGCCGATCGGGCGATTGTCAGAGTCTCCGCTAACGACACGACGGGGACCCAAGAAAAGCCTTCTGGCTCGCTCTCCGATGAGCTTTTCGCCATGTGTTTTTCTGGCAGCCGATCGACGGGCGATTCGATTGGCACACTGGCCGGCGATATCCAAGACACGACGGAAATGCCGCGGGCAGAGTCAGGCCTGCGATCCCCACTCCGCAGTGAGGGCCCGTCCCTGGCGAAACGGCCGGTGTCGCCCCCCTGGCTAGCCGTACCGCTCCTGGGAAGGGAGGGCCGAAACATCGGATGGCTGGGGCTCTTCGGTAAACTACTAGGCGGTTTTACTGCGGAAGACGAGACGATTTTGGCATTGCTGGCGCAATTTCTGTCCATGGCAATTGAAAACGACCGTTTGATGAGATTCGCGGAAGACGAACGGGCGAAGTGGCAGAAGGAAGCTGCAGAGAGAAAGCAACTAGAGGACCACCTCCGGCAGAGCCAGAAAATGGGGATCGTTGGTCAATTAGCAGGCGGTATCGCACATGACTTCAACAATATTCTCACCGCCAGCCTGGGCTATAGCGAGTTGATGATGAAACGCCTGGATCCGGCTAACCATCTGTATCCGATGGCCCAGTGCATTCGACAGGTTTCCATGCAGGCCAGGGAACTGACCCAGCGCTTGCTCGCGTTTAGCCGTCAGCACGTAGTCGAGCCTGAGGTAATGAACCTGAACGAAATCATTTCCGGTGTGGCGAATATGTTTGAACGGCTGGTCGGTTATGAGATCACTCTCGTGCGGGATCTCGATTCCCAATTGCAGAACGTACGGGCCAATCGTAACGAGATGGACCACGCGCTCCTGAATCTCTTGGTGAATGCCTGCGACGCAATGTCGAACGGCGGCACGGTAACGGTAAGAACGTCGACAGTCGATCTCCAGAACGAATTTTTCCGCGCGGGCGAGGCGGCCAAGCCTGGCGTATGGTCCTGTCTCGAGGTCAGTGACACGGGTTGCGGAATGGACAGCGAAACAATGTCTCACGTATTTGATCCCTTTTTCTCGACCAAGGGTATCGATCGAGGAAGCGGACTTGGGCTCACCATGGTCCTTGCAACCGTGCAGCAAAGCGGCGGCGTCATTCGGGTTGACAGTAACCTCGGAGTGGGGTCCAGCTTCCGAATCTATTTGCCGTCCACCCATGAGGCGGCCGTTGCCGAAGCGCCCGAACTGGCAGGCATTCGCCAACCGCAAGCACTGGAAACCATCCTGGTCGTCGAAGACGACATAGCCGTGCGGAGGCTCCTCTGTGAATCCCTGACCGATCAAGGTTACGAAATCCTGAGCGCAGGCGACGGCCTCGAGGCAATTCGCATTGCGGAATCTGATTCGCGGCGTATCGACCTTCTCTTGACCGATCTCATCATGGCGGGCATGAATGGAAGAATCTTAGCGGAGCGCTTCAATCAACTGCGCAGCGAGTCGAGGGTTCTTTTCATTTCAGGTCACCGTGAGAGGCTTGACGGCATGGAGACCATTGATATGTTCTACCATGCGTGCCTTGCCAAACCCTTCACACCGGATACTCTTGTCGCTGCGGTACGTGAAATATTGGATCGAGAAATCCGCAGAAACTCCTGACTTCGGCCGGGGCCCGCCGCTACTTGATCCCGGCGATGCAGCCATCCCCCGTAACTCCGTTTTGAAACACGCTTGGCCGTTAGCCATCCCAAAACGAAACTCTTACACCGAGAATGCAGATAGCCGTTCAGTAAATAGCTCTCGGTTCTGACAACCCTGCGCCAGATCCACGTCATCGAGCGGCCCAGCAATTGCTTGTTCACTCGTCACGAACACAGGCAAGAATGCCTCTACCCACGAATCGCACAGCTACCCCCGAGAGGGGCCTGACTTCCCCTCACCGTAAGGTGCTGCTCGACGAGTTCGGAATCCCGGCGTTGTGGTAGGCGCCACGAGCGTGAGCGACTATGTACGCACCCATCATCGCGAGTGTTGCGGGCTTTTCCAGCCATATTGCTGTATAGAATGGGCGATGTGCTTTCTTCCAAGAGTCAGGCAAATCGTGAGTTCCCATCATGCCACTGTTTTTTGTTCCGAACCAGTTGAACCAAAGAAGAGCGGAGTCAAAGGCTGCGCTTTCACCCCACAGTCGTGCCGCCGACGGATGCGGGCCATACAGGTCGCTGGCTTCCACGCAGGTCGGACAGCGCCGCTGGGCCTGAATCGTCTCCTCGGTGTCTGCGAAGTCCGAAGCCAAAAACATTGCGGATGTAATCAGGAGG
>NZ_DATKQC010000105.1:0-9314 GCF_035532915.1 Edaphobacter sp. | reverse complement strand
TCGACGCCTACACCGGCGCGGCCGATGACGCGGAGCTTGGGCGCGGACTCGAGCAGCTTCGCGTCCACCTGAACGGCAGAGCGAACGACAAGCGCGTCGGCATCGGCCAGTTCGGCGGGAAGGCCGTTCTTAATCTGGTCGGGGGTGACAACGTTCCAGCCTGGCTCCTGCTGGAAGACGGCAAGGGTGGCAGGCGAGACTTTTTCGGCGAGAACGATCTTCATGGGACCTTTCATGGTGCGAGTAGAAACGGGAGCTATAGGTCTTCCGGTTTGAGGCCGGTATGTTTGGCGATGCGAGAAAGCATTCTGGGGCCTATCTCTTCGCTATCGTGAAAGGCCCATGTGAAGTCCGGGTAGCCGGAGCGCTTGAGTTGCTGGTGCGAACTGCCCTTGACTATATGGTGTTCGACCCAGCCAATTCGTTGAAGTGCCTTCAAAACTTTTCTGGCTTTGGAACTGGGCCATTGGCTCATGCGACGGCGAACTGGACCTGGCTCATGGTCGTATGTTCGCGTTCGATACGATCTGCGATCACACGCAGGGCCATGGCTTCAACATTCGATTCAGCATCGGTCTTCGTAGAGCCGTAGGCCATGACGCCGGGAAGATCTTCAATCTCCGCGATCCAGCGGCCATCTTCTTCCTGCTCAAAATCGATCTGATATTTCATGTTTGCTCCTGAAGCACTGAATAGATACAGGGTATGACAATTTCCAGGTTTCCGAAAGATTTGGGTGCCCCACGTCCGGACTTTCGGACGTGGGTTTCCGGGGTTGTGAATTATTTTGTGGTGGGGTCTTCGGCGAAGGTCTTTTGCGCGGCGATAAGGCCGGTGCCGAAGGCGAGATTGGGAAGCGGCAGCTTGGCGGCGATGGCTACCTGTTCGAGCGCGCCGATGACGGCGATCGTGTCCATGTAGTCGAAGAAGCCGATGTGCGCGATGCGGAAGAGCGATCCCTTCATCTCGCCCTGACCGTCGGTGACGATGATGGCGAACTTCGAGCGAAGGCCCTTGACGATGGTGCCGGAGTCAGTGCCCTCGGGCGCCATGATGGCAGTCGCAGCACCAGCCTCGCGGCCTTTGGGAGCGAACAGCTTGAAGCCCATCGCCGTGGCCGCAGCGCGAGTCATGGCAGCGCAGGTCTGCGCGTTATCCACGAGCTTCTTGCGGCCTTCGACAAGGTTGCCGTCGGCCTGCCCGGCGATGTAGTCGAGCGCTGCGCCCATGGCGGCGATCAGAGCAACCGAAGGCGTGTAAGCGGACTCACCCTTGGCTGCGTTCTTGCGCTCCTTGCGGAGGTCGAAGTAGTAGCGCGGATTGTAGCTCGACTCCATGCGATCCCACGCGCGCGGGCTGACCGCGAGATACGAGAGGCCGGGAGGAATCATGAGTGCCTTCTGCGAGCCGCCGATCAGAACGTCGATGCCCCAGGCGTCCATGTCGAGGTGGGTGGTGCCGAGGCCAGTGATGCCGTCGACAACAAACAAGGCCTCGGACTTCTCATCCTTGAGCAGCTTGCCGATGGCCTCGATATCGTGGCTGACGCCGGTCGAAGACTCAGTGGCCTGCACGAAGACGACGCGGGTCTCAAGCTTGAGCGCGGCCTTGATCTGGTCGAGGGTAAAGGTGCTGCCATAGGGAGCTTCAACGACATCGACGTGGCAGCCAAAAGCCTTGGTGATGCCGGTCCAGCGCTCGCCGAACTTTCCGGCGGTCAGCACGAGGACGCGATCGCCCGGCGAGGTCAGGTTCGAAACCGACGCTTCCATGGCTCCGGAGCCGGAGCTGGCGAGGATGAGCACATCGTTGGTGGTACCGACGAACTCCTTGAGCTGGCCGAGCACGCGGGTGAACATCGCGCGGAACTCGGCGGTGCGGTGGTGGATGTCTGCGGCGGCCATAGCAAACTGGGCGGCGGGAAGAAGGGGGGTCGGTCCAGGAGTGAAAAGGCGAGTTTTGCGGATCATGCTTATATTGTAGCGGCGGCCAGCCCGGTTGCGGGTTTTCTATAATGAAGTGTTGAGAGCAACAAGGAGAGTAGCGATGAGTATCGGCGAAAAGATTCAGACGGACATCATAACGGCCATGAAGGCCCGCGACGAGCATCGTCTGACGACGCTGCGGATGGTAAAAAGCTCGCTGAAGAATAAGGAGATCGACAAGCGCGAGGCACTGACCGACGCCGAAGAGACGCAGATCCTGACCACGCTGATCAAACAGCGCAAGGAGTCGGTCGAGCAATTCACCAAGGGAAACCGGCCGCAACTGGCCGAAAAAGAGCAGCTTGAGATCGCCATGATCGAAGGCTATCTGCCCAAGGCCGCCAGCGAGGACGACATCCGCACCATCGTGCAGGGTGCGATCTCGCACCTTACGCAGGATGGAGGCAAGCTCGGCCCGAAGGACATGGGAACCGCCATGCGCGTCGTCCAGCAGCGACTGCAAGCCAGCGGCGTGCGTGCCGACGGCAAACTGGTCAGCGAGATCGTAAAGGCGGAGCTGGCGAAGTAAAAACCCGCCTCCCCATCCGGCCGCGCGACCATCAAGGCCGCGTGTCCAGCCCAGAGGAATGGCGAGGAGAGCCAGGGAATAAGGAGGAATGGCTTCGATGCAGGCTAACGCCACGGTTCGAATCATCCCGCGCAAATTCCTCGTTCTCCTCGCAGTCGCCCTGTCGGCCTTCGCGGCGCCGAACACCATTGCCCAGCAAAATCGCACAAGACAGCAATCTGCGTCGCCCATGTCTCCCATGGCCGCGGACGCGCATCCGTCATTTGAAGTTGCCACCATCAACCCGGCCAATCCCAACCGGACCAACGGGGGAGGCTTTATCGTAGGCGGCCATCGCCTTGTTATCGAGGGCCAGACGGTCAACGACCTGATCTCCTTCGCCTACGCGCTCCACAAAAAGCAGATCGTAGACGGCCCAGCGTGGCTGGAGACCGAGCGGTTCGATATTGACGGACAAGCCGATCAGCCGGGCGTGGCCAACCTCCACCAGGTTCAGGAGATGCTGCAAAAGCTCCTCGCGACCAGATTCGGTCTCAAGCTCCATCGCGATAAACGCGACCTCCCCATCTATGTAATCAAGGTGGCAAAGGGAGGTCCGAAGCTCGCGCAAAGTTCCGAGAACGCTTACGGCTTGCCCACGCAGAGCGGTCATGGACAGGGCAGCCAACAGCAGAGGAAGTTCACCAACAACTCGATGTCAGACTTCGCCCTCGGCATGCAGGCCTACATGGACAGGCCCGTCGTCGATGAAACCGGCCTTCCCGGCAGATACGATTTCACCCTGAAATGGACGCCCGATAATGTGCCGACGAGCGAACCGGGGGCACCGCCGGGCATCTTTACCGCCGTTCAGGAGGAACTGGGCCTGAAGCTCGAAGCCACAAAAGGGCCCGCAGACGTCCTGGTCATAGAGCATGTTGAAAGACCATCGCCTAACTAGAAGATTGTGGCATTCGAAATCAAGCGCAGCCGTCCTTACCTATTTGCACGCCACAAAACTACGTCATCTCGACCGAAGCGTAGCGCAGTGGAGAGCCCCCTGTATTGGCCGTTGCACTCACCGTCGGCGAGGCCAGCTAAAGGCAGTCCCAGCCATAATCGTTCGCCCCTGGACCGGAACGCCGGGAATATCCTGATAGCCGGTATTGCTCACGTTCAAAAGCCGCACATAGGGACGCAGCCAGCCAGTATTACGCGCAAGCGAGATATCCCACACAGGATAAGCAGTTCGCGTCGTCTTCTGCGTGACTCCTACCTGGGTGTGCGCCGTAAGCTGATGAAACTCTCCGGTCCAGGCAGCGATGGCGTTCTGCGCAGCGTAGTTGAAGGCGTACTCGGAGATAAGGCCCTTCGGTGGTGACGTAGCACTCACAGCGGTATAGCTCAGGTCGAGATGCTGATTCCCGCTGAGGCGGAGGCGAAGTTGAGTCTCTGCCCCGTTGTAGTTGAAGTTACCGACGTTCGTAGCCTGCCACGGAGCATCAAGCGAGTATTTGGAGTAGTCAATTCCGTCCTTCTGGTGCAGACTGAAGCCAGTGGTGGTCAACGTAAAGCGGCCGCTCGCAGGGGTCCAGTCAACGCCTCCCTCGTAGCTCCAGGAAGACTCCGGCTTGAGGTTTGGATTGCCGATGTTCGTAGGGTCGGAGTAGTAGAGATCGAGGTAGGTCGGCAGACGGAACCCGTGTCCGGCAGAGGCTCGCAGGCGGACAGTGCGGGTCAGCGTAAAAGCCACGGCGGCATTCGGAGAGAAGATAGCATCGCCGCCGGAGAAGATCTCCTCGCGACCTCCGAGAGAGAACGAAAATCGACCCAGCGAAGGCAGCGACAGGTTGGCATACCCCGCTCCCTGATTGCGGGCATGGCGGCCGAGATTGGTGCTCTGGATAGCGTCCCCATTGGCTTCGAGGCCATAAGAGAGCGTGACGTTGGTGGCAAGGTGGTCAACGCGGCGCAACGCAGATTGCCAGGCAGTATCGATGTGGTTGTTCTCGTAAACGCTCGGATCGTCAACGAAGAGAACGAATATATCCGTGTGGCGGCGATAGGCGAAGTTCGCCGCAGTACGTGTCCCCAACTGCTGCTGGATGGAGGCAAACCAGCCCTTCGTCCGCTCCCATGAAGGATAGGGGCCGTAAAACTGGTTGGCTCCGTAGGGGCGGTCGCTGGCAGCGACGAGGATGTCGGTCGTACCCGGCTTGAGGTTCAGCCAGGTCTCGGCAGAGATAGCATTGCTGGCGTAGTTGCGGTCGGCGATGAAGCCGCCGGAGGTATCGCGGCTGCCGCTCAGTTCTGCAGAGAAAGGCTTGGTGGCGTAGTCGGCGCGAAACGACTGCTCGGTCGAAGAATAATTGCCGCCTCCGGCCTTGGCCGTAAGTGAAAAAGGACTGCCGGTAAGGGGTGCAACCGGCTCGGCGGTGATCAGGTTGACGGCTCCTCCAATCGCATCGGAACCATAAAAGGTCGAGCCGGAGCCATGGAGGATCTCAATGCGCGAGACCGCGTCGAGCGGAACAGGAATATCGAGGTTGAGGTGGCCGGTCTCGGGGTCGTCGATGCGGAGACCGTTGAGCAAGATAAGGGACTGCTCAAACGTAGTGCCGCGAATGGAAAGGTCGGACTGCACCCCGGCAGGCGCACGCGATTGCAGGTTGAGCGAGGAGTCGAGGCTCAGGTAGTCCACGACGCTGTTGAACAGCAGCGGATACTGGCGAGTATCCAGCGTCTGTACCGAACGGTCGCTCTCGGAGAGCGGAATCGGCTCAATCGTAGTGCTCACGGTAACGGATTGGGATACGGGCGCGGCAGCGGAGGGTTGTTGCGCGGCGGCAGCAAAACAAAGCAGGCCGCAGAGAGCGGCGAAGCCAAAAGGAAGTAATTTTGTGGGTTTCAACATGATCTTGCTTTGATCATGCATCGAAATGGCGGCTTCGGGGAGTTAGTTTAGTTTAGTGGTAAATAGTTTAGTACTAAACTATTATGAGCTGTAAATGAGAATCGAATCTTTTCTGAGGCTGAGCCCTGTCTTTCAGATCAGCGTGAGCGCCCGCCGTCTGGATGGATGTCTCACCCGGATCCTTCGCGCTGAGGAGGTAACTTTCCTGGAGGCGCTGATGCTGGCGGCGATCTTCTTTGAGAAGAAGCGCGGCGTCAAGCCGTCGGAGCTGGCGGTGACGCTTCAGACCACGCGCGGCAACTTGAGCCACTGCGTCTCTTCGCTCGAGGCCAAGGGACTGGTGCGGCGCAGGATCGACCCCGAGGATGCCCGGGCCTTTCAACTGACGCTGCTGCCTGCGGGACGAAAGCGAGCGGCCCGCGTGGTGGGAATCCTCGACCGGATGCAGGGCCAGTTCGAGCTAAGGATGAGGACAGCAGGAATAGAAGCGATGTTGCGACAGATATTTATCCTGGAGTCCCTTAGCGCATGGATGGCCCGGTTGGCTGAAGGGACCGAAGTAAAACCCGACCTCGATCTGGACGAATAGCACCGCTCCGGACTGTACTCGAACCAAGCCTTCGACCTTATTCGGGAATAATCTTTACAAAGATGCCGTCGGGCAAAGTCGCGCCGCCGAGAACGTGGATAACTCCGCCCTTGGTAAAGCCGCGCAGCATGGCGTAGGGATTGGGGGGAGCTTCGGACTTTTGGGGATACGGGGTGGCTTTTTGTGGCGCTCCCGCACCCGGCTTTGTGACGGCTGGATTTGTGATGACCGGAATTTTGGCGGGAGAGCGGTTCATGCCTCGGTCCATGGCTTCGTTGGCGAGGCGGTCGGCGTCCTTGTTCTTGTGGCGCAGGGCGTGGCTGATCTCGAACTTCTCGAGTTTGGCAATGCGGCGCTTTGCCTCTTCGTAGAGAGGCTTAAGGTCAGGGCTTTTTACCTGATATTTACCCTGAATCTGCTTCACCATCAGCTCCGAGTCGGAGACGACGCGGAGGCGGGAATGTCCATTTTCGAGGGCAAACTGGAGGCAGCCAAGCAGCCCGGAGTATTCGGCGTAATTGTTGGTGCGGATGCCGAGAAACTCGCTCAGCTCGGCGATGACGATGCCGTTCGAATCACAGACCTGTGCGCCATAGCCGGCGGGGCCGGGGTTGCCGCGGGCGCCGCCGTCGCAGTGGGCGGAGATCCAATCGGTCTTCTCGGGGAAAAGGCTGCTTGAGGACATTTTTTGAGTTTACCGGATGGGCAAACAGGTTGGGGAATGCCCCTGAAATCAGGATTATTTCGATTACGAACCGCAGCCTGCTTACCTTTTTGGGTGGGGAGAGGTCTATTAAAGCGAAATCGATTTCCTGACTCCGGAGTCAGACAAATGAGCGTTGAAGCAATTGGGGTAAATCCTGTTGGGCGGCGGCCAAGTCCGTTCGCTTTGGGATTGCGTGATGCCGCAGCGGTAGAATCATTGCCAGGGATGGCAAAAGCGGTCACACAATCCGGCACCAGAAACGGCGGCAAGCTGACAGAGGCGCAGATCGCGGCTCGCGCTCAGCAGCGCATCGAAGACGACGAGTTGATCCGCGAGGCCCAGCGAGGGCAGCGGACCGCCTTCGACGCACTGGTACGCCGCTACGACCAGTCTGTGCTGCGGCTGGCGCTGCACATGCTTGGCAACGAGCAGGACGCGCAGGATGTTCACCAGGAGGCCTTTATCAAGGCGTACCGACATCTGGGTAACTTCCGCTTCGAGTGCTCGTTCTACACATGGCTTTACCGGATTGTCACTAACCTTTGCCTGGACCAGTTGCGCAGGCGAAAGAGCCGCCGGGAGGATCCGGCCACCGTGCTCGATGCGAGCGGCGGCGAGATGGACCTGATGGCGAACATCACCGACGACCGCTCGATGGCCAACCCCGCACGAGAGCTCGACCGGAAGGTGATGAGCCAGAGGATCGGCGAGGCGCTGGATAAGTTGACGCCGCGCGAACGGACCGTATTTGAGCTGAAGCACTACCAGGGGCTGAAGCTGCGGACGATTGGCGAGATGTTGAGCACTACCGAAGAGACGGCAAAGAACACGCTGTTTCGGGCGACCCGCAAGCTGCGGGCGAATCTCGCCGGAGTGCGGTAGAGGCAGGGATCAGGGAAAGCGAAAACGACGGGCAGACTTTACAGACCCGATAACAGCAATAAGTTTTTTGAGGCTGGTTGAGGTAGGGCGATGAAGTGCGAAACCGCAAAAGAGAACATCCTTCTGGCAAGCTACGGCGAGCTGCCCGATGAGTACGCGATTCCTCTGGAGCAGCACCTGGATGAATGCGATGACTGCCGCAGTGAGTTGGAAGCATTGCACGAGTTGGATCAGCGCCTGGCGCTGCTTCCGGTCGTAGAGCCGTCACCAAACTTTCTGGCACAGGCAAGGGTCAGGCTGGACGATGCGCTGGACGCAATCCCTCCGCATGGAATGTTCACCCATCTGCGCCGCGGCATGTTTGCCTGGATTGGCCATGTGCAGAGCGCTCCCGCGCTGGCCACCCTTTTGCTGGGAGTGGGCTTCCTCGCTGGCAACTTCACCTATCGCTATGAAGTTGCCCACGCGCCCAAGCCCAAGAGCACGGTGACGCTGAGCAACCCCACCCTGGCGACGATTGCCAACGTAACCGGCATTGTGCAGACGCCGAACTCCGAGCTGGTGCAGGTGAAGTACAACAAGGTAGTTCCCGAAACCATGGAAGGCTCGCTCGATTCGCCGGAGATTCGCCAGTTGCTGCTGGCAGGAACGAATGCAGCCGCAACGAACGGTGTGCGCTCCGACTCCGTCGCGCTGCTGGCGCATGAGTGCAAAGCAGGACACGAGTGTACCGGCGGAACCGATGGCCAGGGGATTCGCAGCGCGCTGCTGGTCTCGCTGCGCTACGACAAAAATGCCGGGGTGCGTCTGAAGGCCCTCGAAGGCCTGCAACACTACGTCGGACAGGACCGGCGGGTGCGGGATGCTGTGCTCGAGGCGTTGATGCACGACTCCGACGCCGAGGTACGAACGACCGCGATTGGCATGCTGGAGCCGGTACAGGCGGATTCGAGCGTGCGCGAGGTGCTGCGTACGGTTTCAACCCAGGACGAGAATCCCTACATCCGGACGGCCTCCTATCAGGCATTGCAGGGCGCTGCGGACATTCAGTAGCGATGAGACCCATGAAGATCCAGCACCGTGTACGAAGGGTGGCAATGACCTCGGTCGCACTGCTGGCACTCCCAGGATTGGCAGCAGCCGCTCTTTCGCACGCCGCCGCCAATGTGGCTCTACCTGTCTCTGCAAAGGTCCACGGAGCGGCCAAATCAGGCGCGCCACCACGCCTGCCCCAGGGATACCTCGGCGTCGATCTGCGCGATGTCACCCCGGACGAGCTAACCTCGCTCAAATTGAGTGACACCCGCGGGGCCGAGATTATTCATGTGGACCACGACGGTCCCGCCGGCAAGCTGGGCCTCCAGAGATATGATGTGATCCTGCAGATGAACGGGACACCGATCCAGAATCAGGAGCAGTTGCGGCAATTGCTGCGCGAGTCTCCCGCGGGCCGGTCAGTGACCTTCGTGATCAGCAGGGACGGCCAGCAGCAGACGTTGACGACACAGCTCGCCAACCGGCAGGAGGTCGAACGCCGGGCATGGGAGCAGCATCTCGTTGTGCCCGATCCCGAGCTGGACAATGGCCCTTCCCCGCAGGTTGGAAATGGATTCATCCATTCTGACACCACCCCTTCCGGCAGGGGAGCCAAGCCGCATCGGGATTTCCTGGCTGCGACAACAGTCCTGAGCGCGTCGTTCACCGGCGCCCAGCTTGAGGTCATGGGGCCG
>NZ_DATKQC010000104.1:0-3541 GCF_035532915.1 Edaphobacter sp. | reverse complement strand
GTCGCTCAGAGCATAACCAGAATGCAACAAATCAGAACATCTGGGTATTTATGAGACTGGTTCTAGTCCTCGCCCGGCGCCCGGCCTACATGCGGCTCATTGGTGACATTGATTACCGGCTCCGCATTCTGGCGCTTCCGTCTCCGGTTCCTTCCCCCCAGGACTGTAAAGAGCACTATCGCCAGAGCCAGCACGAACAAGAAGACAATAATCATAAAACCCCCAATCCGCCCCTTTTCTTCAGGCAGGCGCTCTTGCAAGCGCAGGCAGCGCAATTCACTCTGTCTGTGTCCTTGGATGCCATTGCTCCGCGTTGAGATAACCTGTCTCCATGGCGCGCGGTTATTTCATCACCTTCGAAGGCCTTGACGGCTCCGGCAAGACCACCCAGCTTCGCCTGCTCGCGGCATCGCTCACGGCAGCAGGCCGCAACGTCGTCACCCTGCGCCAGCCCGGCGGCACCGCGCTTGGCGACCGCATCCGCGGCATCCTGCTCGACTCCCGCTCTGAAGCCTCGGTCGGCCCCATCGCTCCCGCCACCGAGATGGCGCTGATGTTCGCCGACCGCGCCCAGGCCATCGCCGAGATCATCGAGCCCGCGCTCGCCGCAGGCAGCATCGTCCTCTGCGACCGCTACACCGACTCCTCCGAGGCCTACCAGGGCGGAGGCCGCCAGCTCGGCAGCGAGCGCATCCTCGCTATGCACGCCGCAGCCTGCGATAACCTGCAACCCGACCTCACCCTGCTGCTGCTGCCCTCGCTCGAAGGCTCGCTGCGCCGCGCCCGCCGGCGTAACCAGCGCCACACCCGCCAGCAAGGCACCGACGAGAACCGCTTCGAGCGCGAGTCCGACGAGTTCTACGGCCGCATCTACGAGAAGTACGAAGAGATCGCCGCCCGCGAGCCGCGCCGCGTCCTTCCCATCCGCGACGAAGCCCCCATCGACGAGATCCACAACCGCATCGTCGAGATCGTCTCTACACGCCTAGGCGCACCAAAGCCATGAACCCACGGGCGAACTCCAAGTGGAACCTGCCGCCCGGCCTCAAACATTCTCTGCCTTTCTATGCCAACAAACCGTGGGTCAAGCTCGGCGAGCCAATTTTGCTCTTCGAGCACCTTCACCGCACCTACGGCTCTATCGCCCACTACCGCTTCATGGGCACGCCCATCGTCTTCCTTAACGACCCCGAATACATCCGCGAGATCCTCATCAACCAGGCACCCGCGTTCGTCAAAGAGCGCACCGTGCGCCGCATGAAGGTGCTGCTGGGCGAAGGGCTCATCACCTCTGACGACCCCATCCATCTGCGCCAGCGCCGCATCGTCGCTCCAGCCTTTCACCGTCAGCGTATCGCCGCCTATGCCGATCAGATCGTCGCCAGCGTAACAGCCCATCGCGACCGCTGGCAGCCCGGCGAGACTCTCGACATCTCTGCATCCATGATGTCGCTCTCGCTCGAAATCATCGCTCGCACACTCTTCAACACCGAGGTCACAGACGACATTCGCCGTATCAACGAAGAGGTCAACACCATCATGGACCTCTACAACTTCCTCGTCGTCTTCCCTCGTCTCGAATCCTTTCTGCACTTGCCGATTCCCGGCGTCATCAAGTTCCGCCGCTCGCGCAACCGACTCAACGCCGTCGTCAATCGCCTCATCCGTGAACATCGCGCCGCTGGCATCGACAAGGGAGATCTGCTCTCCATGCTCATCGCCTCACGCGACGATCAGGCCCTTCCGGAAAACCAGCAAGGTATGTCAGACGAACAGATCCGCGATGAAGTCCTCACCATCTTCCTCGCCGGATACGAAACCGTGGCCAACGCTCTCACGTGGACGTGGTACCTCCTCAGCCAGAATCCCGAAGCCGAACTCAAGCTCCACGCCGAACTCGACGCCGTCCTCGGTACCGGCAGCGAAGCACGCCTTCCCAATCTGGCCGACTACCCCAATCTTCGCTACACCGAGCAGGTCTTCGCCGAATCCATGCGGCTCTACCCGCCCGCCTGGGCGATGGGCCGCATGTCCACGAAGCCAGTCACGCTCGGCCCTTACCGGATCCCACCGGGGGCGCATTTTTTCTTCAGTCAATACGTCATGCATCGCAGCGCCGAGTACTTTCCCGATCCTCTCCGCTTTGATCCCGAACGCCACACGCCAGCGAACAAGGCAGACCGTCCGCGCTTCGCCTACTTCCCCTTCGGTGGCGGCGGACGGCAGTGCATCGGCGAAGGCTTCGCGTGGATGGAAGGCGTGCTCGCCATCGCCACCATCTCCCAGCGCTGGCGTTTGAAATATGAGGGCACCGCTCCTCCCGGAGTTCAGGCCAAGATCACGCTCAGGCCAAACGGCCCCCTGCGGATGCAGCTCCTCCCCCGCTGACAACGCGCTCGAATCCATAAATTGGTGCGACTGAATCGATTAATCGTTATGATGCGAAGCGGACAAAGTATCACCGTTTACGAACCCTGCGAAATCAATCGCCTGCCTTCAGCACCAAAGGAACGAAAAGGAGTACGCCATCATGCAGCAAAATATGCGGCCGCGAAGAGCGGCAATTACCGCAGCCCTCCTCTCTACAGTGCTGTTCTGCGCCGCCTCCGTTCTGGCCCAGGCGCCGCAGCCTAACACCCCCGCGATGCGCAGCCGGGTAGACGCCATCATCGGCAAGATGACCCTCCAGCAGAAGCTCGAATACATCGGCGGCACCGGCTTCGCCATCCGCGCCATGCCCAGCCTTGGCCTGCCCGCCTTCGAGATGTCCGACGGCCCCTACGGCACCCGCAGCAATGCCGGATTCCCTTCCACCACCTACGCCGCAGGCATCAACCTCGCCGCCTCGTGGGACCGCGACCTTGCCGCACGCGTCGGCGAAGGCATTGGACGTGACGCCCGCGCACGCGGTGTCCACTACATGCTCGGCCCCGGCGTCGATATCTATCGCTCGCCGCGCAACGGCCGCAACTTCGAGTACTTCGGAGAAGACCCCTTCCTCGCCGCCAACATCGCCGTCGGCTACGTCACCGGCATGCAGAGCCAGGGCGTCAGCGCCACCATCAAGCACTTCATGGGCAACAACTCCGAATTCCTCCGCCACGACTCCGACTCCATCATCGGCGAGCGCGCCATCCGCGAGATCTATCTGCCGACGTTTGAAGCGGCCGTCAAAAAAGCCCACGTCGGCGCCATCATGGATTCCTACAACTTCACCAACGGCATCCACATGACCCAGAACGGATACTTCAACACCGAGATCGCCCGCAAAGAGTGGGGCTTCAAAGGCGTGATGATGTCCGACTGGGACGCGACCTACGACGCAGTGGGCGCGGCCAACGGCGGCCTCGACATCGAGATGCCAACCGGCAAGTTCATGAACCCCAAGAACCTTACCGATGCAGTCAAAAGCGGCAAGGTCTCCGAAGCCACCATCGACGAAAAAATCCGCAACATCCTCATGACTGCCGCTCGCTTCGGCTGGCTCGACCGCTCCCAGACCGATCCAAACCTCTCCACCTACGACGCCAAAAATAATGAG
>NZ_DATKQC010000103.1:0-13822 GCF_035532915.1 Edaphobacter sp. | reverse complement strand
ACATGCTGTTCATAATGCCGACGCCGCTGACGATCAGCGTGATACCGGCAGCCAGCGACAGCACAACGGTCAGCATATCGGCGATCTTCGCCATGATGCTCAGAAATCCTGTCATGATGAACGGAAGGTAGGACGAGGACGATCGATGGCGACTCTTGATGATCGCCAGGATCTGCTTGGACGCGGGAACGACGTCTGCCGGGTCCCGCATGGTGAAGAAGATCTCTTTTACCTTGTCGCTGCCGGTAAAGTAGCGGGCGATGGGGTAGGGCACAAGCAGCGTCTGATCGCTGATCTCGGAGAGGCCAAAGGTCGCCACACTTTCTTTGAAGACCCCGATGATGACGAAGGGGATTCCCTCAACCGTGATGTTGTGGCTCACGGCCCCCGAGCTGCTGCCGAAGAGCGCCTTGGCGAAGGGCTCTACGATGACGGCGACCTTGGTGCGAGAGACCGTGTCCTGATCGTCGAAGAACCGCCCTGAGACCACCTCCAGGTTTCGCACCTGCTTGTATTGCGGCGAAACTCCAAGCAGCATCGCATCCTTGGTGACGCCACCGCCAATCCCGACGTTGTAGTGAACCTCAAGCATCGGCGACGAGGCGACGATGTCCGGGACCTGTTCGAGAACGGCGTTCATGTCCTCGTAGGTCATCAGGTCGGGCGTGGTGGTATTGTTGGGCCCGGCGATGGTGCCCCCGACATACTGCATCTCGACCTTGTTAGGCCCGATGCTGGTCAGCTCGTTCAGAGCGTATTCCTTGCCGGTCTTGCCGATGGTGACTACCAGAATGATCGACGCTGCGCCGATCACCATGCCCAGCATTGTCAACAAAAAGCGGATCTTATTGGCGCGAAAGCTGTCCACCGCGAGCCGCACCACTTCGCTGAAGACCATCGTGGAACGTGCGCTTGCCAGCGTTCGCTCGAACGAACCCGATTTGGAGGAAGTGGTGATCGCCATCAGTCTGGTAGTTTGACTCTTTTAAGCCTTGATTCGACTTCTTTTTAAGTATCGCAGTGCTGCACCCTTTCCTGCTAACTTTCGCGCTACAGGGTAGCTCAGGCTACATCGTTGGCGAGCGTGCCGATAGGGTCGATGACTATGCGAATCTGGTCCCCGCTGGCGAGGGTGAAGGAGTCGGGTGGAACGACGCCGGTGCCGGTCATCAGAAAACATCCGTTGGGGAAGCTGTTGTCGCGGTACAGGAAGCTGACCAGGGATTTAGGGTCGCGCTTCATCTCCGAAAGAGCGGTGCTGCCCGAGAACGCCGTCTCGCTGTTGCGCACAATCTGAATGGAGATGCGAGTCGCCGCCGGCAGCGGCTCGGGGCTGACCAGGATGCAGGGCCCGAGGGCGCAACTTCCGTCATAGACCTTGGCCTGGGGAAGATACAGCGGATTCTCTCCCTCGATATCGCGCGAGCTCATATCGTTGCCGATGGTGTAGCCGAGGATCGTTCCTTTAGGACTGATCAGCAGCGTGAGCTCAGGCTCGGGCACCGACCACGTAGCATCGCTGCGAATCCTTACCTTCTGATTCGGCGCGACGACGCGAGCCCCCGTAGCTTTGAAAAAAAGCTCGGGGCGAGTGGCGGAGTAGACGCGGTCATAGAAGTCGCCGCCGCCTGCATCCTTCGACTCCTCGATGCGCGCGCTGCGGCTACGGTAGTAGGTCACACCGGCGGCCCACACCTCCTGGCTTTCGATTGGAGCAAGCAGCGTGCCATAGGAAAAGGACGTGGTGCGCTCGCCGCGCTCGACGACGGAGCGACAGAAGTCGTACAGGTCTTCACGGGTGATCAGTGCGTCCCATGTGGTGTCTTGGATGTGGTAGTAGAGGTTGTCGTGGAGCAGGTAGGGGCCATTCTGGGTGCGGTAGAGTCTCACGTATCTGACCTTTCTTGTTTGGATGTCGATGAAGCGAGCCGAGCGAGGATCCTGTCGGTGTCGTAGACGCATCCGCCCCAGACTCCGCCGCTTGCCTGCACCAGCGCAGCCCACAGGCGAGTATCGTTCGGAAGCGCGGGGTGAGGTGCGAGATCGGGCCGTGGCGGACGTGCAGCGAGGCGCTTGCCGCCTTCTTCCGCGGAGAAGATTTCGTCCCTCTCGCCGATCAGGTTGACAGTTCCGGCGAGCGCGTTGCGATCCACGACAATTTCGATGGTGTCGCCGTCATGAATGCGGCCGATGGGGCCTCCGGCGAGCGCCTCCGGAGAGATGTGTCCGATGCAGGCCCCGGTGGAGACTCCACTGAAGCGAGCATCTGTTAACACGGCAACATGTTTGCAGTGAGGAAGGGCCTTGAGAGCGGCAGTGATCTGGTAGATCTCCTGCATCCCCGCACCAAGCGGGCCGCCGCAGATCAGCACCATGACATCGCCTTCGAGCACGGCTCCGGCCTTGATGGCCTCGATGGCAGAGGTCTCAGAGATAAAGACCCGCGCCGGTCCACGATGACGGTAGACTCCCGCCTCGTCGATCAGCGTAGGGTCGATGGCGGTGCTCTTGATGACGCTGCCCTCGGGAGCAAGATTGCCTGCGGGAAAGCAGACGGTAGAGGTCAGTCCGCGCTCGCGGGCGACGTCAGGCGACATGATGACGTCGTCGGCGTCGATGCCATCCTGCGCCAGCAATTGTTCCTTCAGTTTGCGGCGCCGTGGGCTGTCCTGCCACCAGTTCAGACATTCATCGAGAGTCGTTCCAGCAACGGTCTTAACGCTGGTATCGAGCAGCCCGGCGCGGCGCAGATGCAGCATCACCTCCGGCACGCCCCCGGCGAGAAAGACCTGCACCGTGGCGAAGTGGCGCGGGCCATTGGGCAGAGCGTCAACCAGCCGCGGCGTATGGCGATTGATCTCGGTCCAGTCGGCGGCGGTTGGCCGCGCCAGTCCGGCCGCATGAGCGATGGCCGGCAGATGCAGCAGCAGGTTGGTCGAGCCGCCAAAGGCAGCGTGCAGCACCATAGCGTTCCGGATCGAGGCCTGCGTCAACACGTCTGAGGTTCCCATCGCGGTCTGCGTCATTCGCAAAATCGCGCGTGCAGAGCGTTGCGCCGCGTCGAGCCAGATCGGCTGGCCCGAGGGCGCAAGCGCGGTGTGCGGCAGCGAGAGTCCAAGCGCTTCGCCGACCACCTGCGCGGTTGCGGCCGTGCCCAAAAACTGGCAGCCGCCGCCGGGCGAGGCGCAGGCGCGGCAGCCAATGTCGGCGGCGTACTCAAGCGTGATCTGCTTCTGCGCGAAACGTGCGCCGATGGTCTGTACCTTGCCCGCATCTTCTCCGTCGTCGGGCAGCAGCGTGACCCCGCCGGGAATGAGGATGCTCGGAACTTTGCCCGAGGAGGCCAGCGCCATCATCATGGCAGGCAGTCCCTTGTCGCAGGTGGCGACGCCGAGCACGCCTTTGCGTGTCGGCAGCGAACGCATCAGCCGACGCAGCACGATGGCGGCATCGTTGCGATAGGGCAGCGAGTCGAGCATGCCTTCGGTGCCTTGCGTGCGGCCGTCGCAGGGATCGGTGCAGGCCCCGGCAAAGGGGATGCAGTGCTGCGCGCGCAGCTCACGGGCGGCCTCTGAGACGAGCAGGCCGACCTCCCAGTGTCCGGTGTGGAAGCCGAGCGCGATAGGGGTGCCGTCAGCGGCACGCACTCCCCCATGCGTGCTGAGGATGAGGAATTCAGGGTCGAGCAGTCGCTGCGGCTCCCACCCCATGCCCGCGTCCTGGCTCAACCCGAAGAGATTGCCGGAGGGCTGCGTGAGCAGCATCTCGGGCGTGATCGGCAATGCACCCTGCGGGCCGGGGGCATGCGTCTTCACGGCGCTGTAATCGAAGCCGGGACTCTCGAAGATGGACGGGATGGGGATGGGTGGGATGGCTCTGCTCCGCGTTGTCTTGCTTGGCTATGGTGTGGGTGGGGAGGCGGTCTGTGCTTCAAGACTAACTTGATTCGGCTGGCCTGTCGTCTGCGAGGCGGGCTTGCCGAAGCCGAGGATCATGATAAATCCGGAGACGATCAGAGAGACGGCCATCAGAAGAAAGCCTGCGCGGGAGTTGCCGGTGCGGGCCTGCAGCAGGCCGACGATCCAGGAGCCGAAGAACCCTCCTAGCGCCCCAAAGCTGTTCACCAGCGCCATCGTCTCGCCGCAAACGTTGCTGGGAACGATCTCCGGGATAATTGCAAAGAAGGGGCCGTAGGGCGCAAACATCGCGCCACCCGCCAGAATCAGGCAGCCGTAGGCCAGCCAGAAGCTATGAGCCGCCAACAGGAACGATCCCAGCAGGGCGGCTCCCGAGAGAATAAGAAACGGCCACACCAGCGATTGGCGGCGCAGGCTCTTGTCCGAGCGATAGGCCACCAGCATCATCGCCAGCACCGCCAGCAGATACGGAACTGCACTGAGCAGCCCCGTGACTCCGATGCCCAGCGAACTGCCTTGGCGAATGATAGTCGGCAGCCAAAGTACAAATCCATAGACGCCGAGGCTCCAGCAAAAATATTGTGCCGAGAGCAGCAGAACATCGGGCCGAATGAGGACGCTCCCGAGGCTGCCTACCTTCGGCAACGCGGCTTGCTCGGCGGCGAGTTGCCGGCTCAGAGAGGCGCTTGCCGCCGCGCTCATCCACGATGCCTTCTCGGGCCGGTCGCGTACGATCATCAGCCAGACGAAGGCCCACGCAATCGAGGGAGCGCCTTCGAGGATGAACGTCATCTGCCATCCGAACGAGCGGATGAGGAAGCCGGTGATTGCTGACATCCACAGGATCGTCCCTGGATTGCCCAGCATCAGGATGGCATTGGCGCGCGAGCGTTCCGACCGCGTAAACCAGTTGGTCAGCAAAAGCAGCATCGCCGGAAAGATCAGGCTCTCCGCGACGCCGAGCAGAAGACGGTCGACGGCCAGCAGCCAGAAGCTCCGGATGACGCCGGTCAGCGCTGCCAGCGAGCCCCATGCAATCAGCGTGAAAAAGATGAGCTTGCTGGTGTTCCTGCGCCGTGCATAAGCAATGCCCGGCACCTGGAAGAAAAAGTATCCAAGAAAGAAGAGCGACCCCAGCAGCGCGGTCTGCGAATCGGTGATTTGCAGCGTCGCTGCCAGCCCCGCCGCCGCGCCGAAGCCATAGTTGGCGCGGTCGAGATAGGCGAGGCTGTAGGTCACGAAGACTGCAGGCAGAAGGATCAGCCAGCGTTTGCGCAGGTTGGCGTTCACTTCTCCGGCAGAGGTCTGGTCCACAGAGGATTGCTCCCAATTCTTGAGAAAACTTTGGCTGGTTTTGATCAATTGCCGATACCGCGCAACTGCTTCGTGGAGCTTGCAAAGTACGAAGTATTTCTGCCTCACATATTACCGCCCTTGCGGCTACGCTGGCTCGTCTCTCCGCAAGCACTCACATTTCTGGGGGTTCGCCCTTGCTTTTGTCGTTGCCTGTTCTCAACTTCAGGCAAACAGCCGAACGCCTATGCCTTGAGACGATTTGATTGACTCGCATAGACAGTACTCCTATAGTGGGTTCCAAGCAGTTGTCTCACGTGCCGGCCCCCTTTTCTTTCCTCCCCTTAATTCACGGTGAGACATCACGGGAAAATTTTCGAGAGAAAAAGGAGGAGTCAGCCATGAAAGCTCTTTACTGTCTAGTTTTAATCGCATTGATCTTTGGGTGCATAGGCCCGGCAAAAGCCGATCCTGTCGACTTTCATATTAAAGTATTGGATCCACCGCCCCCTGCGAACTCTTTGCCCTATCTGCTCTATCCCATCTCCGGCACGTCGTTCAATGTCTACTTCACTCCCTGCAGCCCCACAGGAGAGCTGCCACCAGGAATGACGGCGGACGGATGCTTCGCGGGTCACAACCTGTCGGGGCTTGACTGGACCGGCCTTGACCTCTCCTTCCCCGCTGGCGGCGTACTGACCGGGCAGCCTGCAAGTTGCGCGCCTGCGAGCTCCGGCAATATCTTCACCACGACGGACTGCCCGGTGAATCCTGCAAATGGATCGTACGACCTGGGCTTCTCCGACGGAACCATCTTTAGCGGTGACCGCGGCTACTTCTTCATCACCGAAGATGGCGTCGTTCCTCCGGGAAATTTCCCCACGGGTGAGGCAACCGCCAGTACGGCGATGACGCCGGAGCCGGCTTCGATCGTGCTCCTGTCCTCTGGGGTACTGCTGTTCGGTTGTCTGCTCTACGGAGAACGGTCACGCGCACTCCGCGCGTCCCTGTTTAGTTGAGCCGTCTTCCGCGGTCTGCTTGATCGTTTTCAGGATGTCTGCCTATGCGCCGCTTCTGGCTTTGCCTCTTGTTGTTGCTGTTATCTGGCGGCCACCTGGCCGTGGCACAGAGCCGCCCGGCAGCCATGCAGGTCACGCTGGGCAACGCAGCGGTAGAGCTCTCAGGCCCGTGGAAGTTTCACACCGGCGATAACATGGCCTGGGCCCAGCCGGGCTTTGACGATTCCGGCTGGACAGAGATGGACCTGACCCCGCCGCCCGGCACAGCGGACCCTACCTTGGGCAGCAGCGGATATCTTCCGGGCTGGACCGACCGCGGCTTCGCGGGCTACTCCGGCTATGCCTGGTATCGGCTGACTATTAATGTTGAGGGAGCCGACGATCCTCTCGCGCTGAAGATGCCCGACAACGCCGACGACGCCTATCAGGTCTACGTCGACGGCCAGCAGATCGGGACCTTCGGCAAGTTCACCTCGCACGGCGTCACGGCATACAGCACGCTGCCGCGCGCCTTCCGTCTGCCTCCAAATCTTCGCAGCGGCCGCATCACGATTGCGATTCGCATGTGGATGGATAGCGCTACTCCCTTCAACAGCCCCGATGCGGGGGGCCTGCACGAGCCTCCCGTGCTAGGGCACTCCTCGGCGATTGCCGCACAGATTCGCCTGGATTGGGACGACGTCGCCCACGGCGTAGGCAGTGGCTTCCTCGAGATGCTGATCCTGATGTTGGCCCTGATCGTGGCTCTCAGTCTCTTCTGGCTCGACCGCAAAGAGCTGGCCTATCTCTGGCTGGCGCTGGTCACGCTCATCACCCTGACCGTTAATGCCATCGTTCTTCTCGTCAACTTCACTGCATGGATCGGCCAGTCGCCCAGCGTCGTTCTGATCGACGATATCTTCACGCCTGTACGCATCGGCCTGTGGGTTCTGTTCTGGGGCTACTGGTTTCGGGTGGCCCGCATCGGCAGGCTGCACCGCGAGGTCTGGGGACTGGTATTTGTGCTGGCGATGGGGACAGCGCTGCTGCGCCCTCCCCTCTACGGACAGGTAATTCCTGTTCACGCGGCAATGTATCTGGTGCCATTTCTTCTGATCGTCAAGTTGGCGCTGGCGGCGCTGCTGTTCTGGGTCGCCTATCAAGGCATCCGCTTGCAAAAGGCGGAGGGCTGGCTGGCGCTTCCCGCTGTGCTGCTCGCAGCCATCTCGCAGTATCAGCATGAGCTGCGCCTGATACACGTTCCCACAGAGTTCTCTCTCTTCGGCTTTCAGATCTCGCTCGGCACGGTCTCCACAATGCTGTCGCTATTGCTTGTCACGGTGATGCTCTCGCGGCGTTTTCTGCACTCGCAGCGCAGGCAGGAGCAGTGGCGGCTGGAGATCAAGCAGGCGCAGCATGTGCAGCAGGTGCTCATCCCCGAGAAGTCGCCCACCATCGCCGGCCTTAGCATCGAGAGCGAGTATCGCCCTGCACGCGAGGTCGGTGGAGACTTCTTCCAGATCATCCCCGGCAGCGACGACAGCAGCGTGCTGATCGTCGTAGGGGACGTGACCGGCAAAGGACTGCAGGCCGGGATGCGGGTGGCCTTGATCGTGGGAGCGATCCGTTCGGCGGTGCAGCACGACTCCGATCCGCTGTCGATCCTGAATGCGCTCAACTCGGAGTTGTGCGAGCGCGAGCACGCCAGCGCGACCTGCCTGATGCTGCGAATCGCCGCCGACGGCATGGTGAAGCTGGCCAACGCTGGGCATCTCCCTCCCTATCTCAACGGCCACGAGATGCCGATGGAAGGATCGCTTCCGCTGGGCGTCGTGGACGGCAACGAGTTTCCCGTCATGTACTTCAATCTGAAGATGGACGATACGCTGATGCTCATGTCGGACGGCATCGCCGAGGCACAGAATGAACACGGTCTTCTGTTCGGGTTCGAGCGCATCGATCAGATGCTGAGCCGTCCCATCACCGCCGCGGAGCTGGCGATAGCAGCCCAGGACTTCGGGCAGGAGGACGATATCCTTGTGCTTCGCATCGAGCGCAGCAGCGAGCCCAGGACGGTCTCGCACGTAGAACCGGTGATGGCCGAGACCTGAGCGGCTACCGAGGCGTCAAGCGGTAAACGCAGCGCAGGCGGTCTGCTCGTCGGCGTGAAGGCTGGTGTATTTGGTGATGCCCACCATGGTGAAGACCTTCTGAAAGTGCGGCGTCAGCCCGAAGGTCTTGATGGTCTGACCGTGTTTGCTGGCCGCGATCATCAGTTGAATGACGAGAGCGATGCCGCTGGAGTTGAGATACTCCACCTTTGAGAAGTCGAGCAGAATGCGCCGAGCGTCCGCGGGCAGTGCCTGGTAAGTCCCGAGCACCGCGGTTTGCGAGGCGCTGGTGATGTCGCCCGCAAAGCGAAGCACCGTGATGGGACCGCCGCCGTCCCCGCATTGCACCTCGTCCTGTTTGACCTGCGTGCTTTTTTCCTGCATGGCTTATTTCCTTTCGAGCGATTCGCTTGCGGGATGAAGACGGATGACCATGCGCGCGTAGCTTCCCGCCGGTGGAGAGCTGACCCACTCGGCCTCGTCGACCAGCGCCTGAATCAGAAACATGCCCATGCCGCGCGCCTTCTCTTCTTCATGCATCTTCCTGTCGATATCAGGGGTCGTTCCATGGCCCTGTGTTCCTGCGCCGGTGTCGACCACCTTCACCTCGAGCGAGTCGTCGTTCATCGACAGGATGACGCCGACGCTGAGCGATTCATCGAACTTGTTGCCGTGCTCCATGGCGTTGATGCAGGCTTCCGCCACGGCGGTCTTAAGGTCCTCGACGCGCTCGTCGCTAAAGCCCATCATGCGGGCCGTGCTCGCGGCGGTGTTCATGGCTATCTTTTCGTAGCCGAGCCGCGAAGGAATATGTAGTTCGATGGTGCCCGGATTGTTCTCTGTCATTGGCGATCTCCGCTACGAGGTTCTCGACAGTACAAGTGCGGTCATGTCATCGGTCTGCTCCTGCCCCTCGGAGAACTGCTCCAGGGTGCTCCACAGTGACGCCAGCGTGGCCTCCGGGGTTCGTTCTTCGCAATCGGAGAAGGCCTGAAGAAGACGCTCTTCGCCAAACTCCTCTTCGCCGCGAAACACCTCGGTCAATCCGTCTGTGTAGACTAGCAGTCTCGCCGAGCTTCCAAGCACATATTTTTCGGCGTCGTAGGTCGAGAAGGGAAGCATCCCGATCGGTGTCCCCGAGGCGGCGATCTTATGCAGGCTGCGATCTCCTGTCATCAAAAACGCAGGATTGTGGCCCGCATTGACTACCTCGATGGTGTTGCTGGCAGGGCTGAGCCAAAGCAAAAATGCAGTCACGTAGCGGCGCCGAGACTCCGCGCCTTCGTTGTAGTGCAGCAGGTTCATCCGCGTTGCAATCTCGACCAGCGACAGGTCCGAGTGCAGCATCGCACGAAACGCCGAGCGGAACGACATGCCAACCAGCGCGGAGGTGAGTCCCTTGCCTGCGACATCTCCGAGGACAATCGCGATGTCGCCCGTGGGCATGGCGACGATATCGAGATAATCGCCCCCGACCTCGTAACAAGTCAGCGAGCGCGCTGCCAGTGCATAGCCGGGGACCTGCGGCATCTGCTGCGGAAGCAGGCTCTGCTGCACCAGCCGCGCCGATTCGAGATCGCTCTCGATTCGCTGCCACTCGACGGTGCGCTCATGGAACCGCGCATTTTCGATTGCGACCGAAGCCTGCACCGAAAGCGCCTCCAGAAAATCGATCTCGTCCATATCCAGCGCGCGGCCCGCAGGCAAAAGAACCACAAGGTCCGCGAAACGGTTCTTCTGTTTATCGCAAAGCGGAAACCGCAGCCAGGAATCGCCTGCCATCACGGCGATCACTTCGTCCGCGCTGAGCGACGCCTTCACCTCAGCCGGAACGTCGCCGTAGCTCTGCTCGAACGCGGTGAAGAACGCGCCCGCCAGCTCCAGCTCGCGAACAACGATCTGCAGCACAATCCGCAGCACCTCGTCCAGCTCGATGGTCGAGTGGATTTGACGGCTCGCCTCCAGCAACGCCTGCAGGCGAACCACCTGCTGCTGCGCCAAAAGTGTCTCAGTGAACTCCATTGGAGATACCCATCACGACAGGGCCCGTTATCGGGATGAGTATATGCGAAAGCAGCGATGGAAGAAGAGGATTTTGCTGCCGCCTCGCCGATGGCCTCTATAGGAACCTGACGCCCGTAAGTTCTTCGCAAACATTCCACAGCCGAGCGGCGGCCGCGTTATCGTTCGCCTGAGGCGCGATCTTCGCAGGCCCGATCTCGTCGCCGCACATCTCCTGAAATCCCTGCGGGCCATAGTAACCGCCGCCTGTCACTCCAGAATATGTGGCTGCATACAACGTAGGCAGCGCACCTTCCGCTTCGGTATTAAGAAACGCGCCGATCAGGTAGCCCATCACTTTGCGGGCAGCGTTCGCGACGGCGGAGCGCTCCCCGGTCTGGAAGAGATTGGTATTGGCGACACCCGGATGCGCCGCAACGCTCAAAATGTTTGAGCCGACGGCGCGCAGGCGGCGGTCCATCTCCAGCGCAAGCATCAGGTTCGCCAGCTTCGATTGCTGGTAACTCTTCATCGGACCGTAATTCTGTTTGTACTGCAGATCGTCGAAGTTCACCCGCCCGCGTTTGTGCGCGATTGACGCAATCGTGACAATGCGCGGCGCTTCAGAGGTCTGTGCCGCGGCCTGCTGCAGCGCAGGCAGCAGCAGCCCGGTCAGGGCGAAGTGGCCCAGAACATTGGTGCCGAACTGCAACTCGAAGCCATCGGCCGTCTGCCGGTGTTTCGGCGGAGCCATCACCCCAGCGTTATTGATGAGGATATCGATAGGCTGCCCTCCATCTAGCTGGCGCGCAGCAAAGTCGCGAACCGACGCCAGCGACGCCAGATCGAGAATCGCCAGTTCTGTCCCTGTCCCCGGAGCTTCGGTCGCCAGCCGGGTCAGCGCTACTTCGCCCTTGCGGCGGTCGCGGCAGGCGAGAATGACGTGCGCCCCCTTGCGAGCGAGAGTGAAGGCCGCATAATAACCAATGCCGCTGTTCGCTCCCGTAATGAGGATGCGCTTGCCCGCTTGTGAGGGAATGTCTGCCAGGGTCAAGGTCTTGCTCATGCAGTGTTGGATGTTTGCTGCCGGTTTCGGACACAAAGTTAATGCGTTACCCTTGCACAGATACCTGTTTTACCATCAAAGGAATCAGGCTCCCTGGGTTCTGTTATCGATCATTTAGCGACATTGCCGGTGTTGTTGTTTACCTTGCTCGTCTTTGCCGGGTCCATCGGCGCCGGTCTGCTGGGCGCGCTCACCGGCCTCGGCGGCGGCGTTGTGCTGGTGCCTCTGCTGACCGTGGTATTCCACGTCGATATCCGCTACGCCATCGGAGCATCGCTGATCTCGGTCATCGCGACCTCGTCCGGAGCCGCAGCCGCCTATGTGCGCGAGGGCTTCTCCAGCGTTCGCATCGGCATGTTCCTCGAAATCGCGACCACCATCGGTGCCGTCTTCGGCGCATTTCTCGCCACGCGGATGCCGACCCGCGCCCTGGCCATCATCTTCGGTGTCGTGCTGCTCTATTCGGCATGGCTGTCATGGCGGCAGAGCCGTTGTCACGACGTAGAGGCAGGCGGAAGCAGCCCATGGTCCGACCGGCTGCGTCTCTCCGGCTCTTATCCCGACGGCGCAGGCGGCCAGCACAGCTATAAAGTAGATCGCATCACCGCGGGCTTTGCGACCATGTTCGGAGCAGGCACACTCTCCGGCCTCCTCGGCATCGGCTCCGGCGCGGTCAAGGTGCTGGCCATGGACCATGTCATGCGCATCCCGTTCAAGGTCTCGACCACCACCAGCAACTTCATGATCGGGGTGACCGCCGCGGCCAGCGCAGGAATCTACCTCCATCGCGGCTACGTCGATCCGGGACTGGCCTTTCCAGTCATGCTCGGCGTTCTTGCCGGATCGTTGCTGGGCGCGCGCCTCCTGGTGCGTGCGCGGGTCTCGGTGCTGCGCAGCATCTTTACCGTCGTCATTCTGGCGCTGGGGGTAGAGATGATCCTGAACGGCGCATTGGGGAGGATGTAATGAATCTTCGCAACTCCAAATTCGACGACCAGAAGATGGAAACCATCATGGGACGGCTGCTACAGATCGGGGTGCTGCTGGCATCGGCGGTGGTTCTGGCGGGCGGAGCTTTTTATGTCTACGCACATCTCGGAACGACGGTAGACTACCGCACCTTCGCCGGGGAACCCTCCGGCTTCCGCACTCCCAAAGGTCTGTGGCACCTGTTGATGCAGGGCAACTCCGCCGCCATCATTCAGGCAGGAGTCATCCTGCTGATCGCCACACCCGTCGCTCGCGTCGTGTTTGCCGTCATCGGCTTTGCGATCGAGCGCGACCGCCTCTATGTCGCCGTAAGCCTGACCGTCCTCGCCGTCCTGATGGCAAGCCTCATCTATTCTTCCTGATAATGGGCAATAATCAGGTCGAGATGACGTTTATTCCGCCAATCTTCAATCGGTGCAGAATCGGTGTTAAGCCTTATTACGCAGGCGGCGCAACGAGAGCAGCTTCAATGCTGGCATTCACTTCAGCCTGTGCGAACTCGGCGGTCACGCGAATTCCGTTCATCACCGCCTTCTCGTTTGAAGAACCGTGCCCCACGATGCATACTCCGCGAACGCCCAGCAGCGGCGCTCCACCGTACTCCGAATAGTCGAGGCGCTTTTTGAACTCGGCAAACGCCTTGCGCGAGAGCAGCGCACCAACCTGCGAGGTCACGGTCGATTTGAGCGATTCCCGCAGCGACGCCGTAACCAGTTTGGCAATACCTTCGCTGGTCTTCAGCGCCACGTTGCCGACGAATCCGTCGCACACGGTCACGTCGCTGTGACCGTTGTAGAGGTCGCGGCCCTCGACATTTCCAATAAAATTGATGCCGGACTGTGCGCGAAGCAGAGGCAGCGTATCGCGAGTCAGCGAGTTTCCCTTGGAATCTTCTTCGCCAATCGAGAGCAACCCTACGCGAGGGTTAGAGATCTTTAGGACGTTTTGCGCATACATGTAGCCCATCACGGCAAACTGGACCAGGTTGTCCGGATCGCAATCCACATTGGCGCCTACGTCGAGCAGAAGAGAGGGAGTGCCCTGCGTCGTAGGCAGAACCGCGACCAGCGCCGGACGGTGCACGCCCGACAGCATCCCCAGAACCATCTTGGCCGTCGCCATGGCGGCCCCGGTATTTCCCGCCGTAAAGAAGCCTGCAGCGCGGCCCTCGCGAACCATCTTCAGGCCGACGCGCATGGAAGAGTCGCGCTTGGTGCGCACCGCCTGCGCCGCCTTGTCGTCCATCGTGATCCACTCGGAGGCGGGGACGATAAAGACCGGAAGATGCTGGCCGCGCAGGTGCTGGCGCAGGATGGGGCGGATGATGTGTTCCGGCCCCGCAAGGTGCACGCGAACGTCGTACTGGCGTGCAGCGAGGATGGCCCCGCGAATCTCGGATTCGGGGGCCTTGTCAGAACCCATTGCGTCTACAACGATATCGATCGG
>NZ_DATKQC010000102.1:0-3780 GCF_035532915.1 Edaphobacter sp. | reverse complement strand
CGGATTTACATATCGTGGCCGGTTCTCAGATGCTAGCCAAGCCGTGACTGTAGGCTACGTGCAGTCACAAAAGGCGCATAACACGTTGCGCTGGCTTATTCAGCGTCAGGGAACACGAATTGGGAAAGACTGGACCCTGGTCGCCTGGTCCGTAAAGTCTGCAGATGCCCCTCCCGTTCTGGTGGATAGCTGGGAGTTTTTCCGAGACGCTGGAGAAACCACCGAAGAAGCGCCAGAGGCTGCATGCCAGGGTGATGCCGGACAGCTCTTTGCGCTGCGGCTAAGAAAAGCCATCGGCGGCTACAAACAGAAGCTCGATGACTCAGCTGACATCGTCGTGATGGGGCTTGATTCCGCCACACCGGGCCGCATGGCGATTCTTTTTTACCGCGAGCTCATAGAGGCGGAGTTTCTTATACGCCTCGAACGCTGGCATACAT
The DNA here is from genome assembly GCF_035532915.1 of Edaphobacter sp. Taxonomy (GTDB): domain Bacteria; phylum Acidobacteriota; class Terriglobia; order Terriglobales; family Acidobacteriaceae; genus Edaphobacter. The sequence continues at coordinate 3,340 of NZ_DATKQC010000102.1, read as the reverse complement.
CGCTGGCCTGGCCGCAAAACATGGGCAAAGACCGGCGATTCGTCGGCGCGCCCTCGCCCAGCGACATTGCTGAAGCCTGCTATGGCCGCCGCGTCGAGGGAAGAGAGGGAGAAAAGCTTCGTAAGGCCACGCAGGAGCGCTTGTTGCCTTGCATCGTCGACGGCCGACCCCTGCCGCGCGATCTTGTGCTCGCGGCCGTAGCAAGCACTGTGAGATGCGCCTATCAAAAAGACCATAAAAAGGGATATTGGGAATTCGAACGCAATCTCGGCGTGGCCTGCTCGCTCTATCGAGGCGCACACCCAAAGGAGAACTACACCATGAGTCTCGACGAATCGCGCACCTCGCGCGATTATCTCTATGGCCGTCTGCTGGCAGTTGCCGACAGCATTGAAGGCTTGGCCCTGAATGTTGCGAAAGTGCAGCGCGACACCACTGCTGCCCGCCTCATGCAGCGCTTTGCCGACCACCCGTACAGTACATGGCGCACGATCGAGCTCCAGTTGACGCCGTACATCGCGCAACTGCGTTCGAGTCGTGCTGCTGCCCTGCAGCGCCGACAGAGCCTCATCGACGCTGTCTACGCTCTGTTTGAAACCAGCGGCGGGGAGAGCGCCTTTCTGGACCCTCGCCCGCTCTCCGGCGAGTTTTTGCTCGGCTTTCACAGCCAGCGTGAAGCCCTGAAGCCGCGCAAGGACAACTCTAACGATGCTGAACCCGAAGCCACGCCCGAAGAAGGAGACAACCAGTGAGCAGCCTGTCCAACAAGATTGATTTCGCCGCCATCCTCCGCGTGAACCACGCCAACCCGAATGGCGATCCGCTGAACGGCAATCGCCCTCGCACCGACTACAACGGCCTCGGCGAGATTTCGGACGTCTGCCTCAAGCGCAAGCTTCGCGACCGCCTCCAGGAAAGCGGCTCCGCGATCTTCGTTCAGTCGGACGACCGCAAGAGCGACGACGCCACCAGCCTGCAGGACCGCGCGGTCAAGGGCCTTGGCAAAGATTTCGGCGGTCCGGAGACTGCAAAGAAAGCCAGCGAGAAATGGCTCGACGTCCGCGCTTTCGGCCAGTTGTTCGCCATGAAATCTTCGAAGAAGAAAAAAGCTGATTCGGAAGACGACAGCGCCGGCGATACCGGCGTCTCCATCCCCATCCGCGGCCCCGTCACGGTGCAGTCCGCCTTCAGCGTTGCGCCGGTCGATGTCACCAGCACGCAGATCACGAAGAGTGTCTCGGGCGAGGGCGACGGCACCAAGCGTGGTTCGGACACCATGGGTATGAAGCACTGCGTTGACAACGCCGTCTACGTCTTCTTCGGCAGCATGAACCCGCAACTGGCCGAGCGCACTGGCTTCAGCGATGCCGATGCCGAGGCGATCAAGGCCCAACTCCGGAGACTCTTTGAAAACGACGCATCCTCGGCGCGGCCCGAGGGCACCATGCGCGTGCTCAAGGTCTTCTGGTGGAAGCACTCGACCAAGCCCGGCCAATACTCCTCAGCACGGGTTCACGGTACGCTCAAGGTGAACCCGGACGGAACCTATACCCTGGAGAACCTCCATGGACTTACTCCAGAAGAAATCGACGGCTTCTGATCTCTTAACCGAGCAGGAGTCCGAGAACGCTCTGCCGCTGAGCGGACTGCAGCATCTTGCCTTCTGTCCGCGTCAGTGGGCCTTGATCCACCTTGAGCAGGCATGGGCAGAGAACCGCCTCACCTCGGAGGGTCGGCTTCTCCATGAGAAAGCCGACCTTCCGGGGCAGTCACGACGGCATGATCTTCGCACCGTTCGCGGTCTTCCGCTCGCCAGCCGCCACCTCGCCCTCACCGGCCGCGCCGATGTCGTCGAGTTTCGTCCGGGGCCCTTTCCGGTCGAATACAAGCGCGGCCGGCATAAACCGGACGATTGCGACCTGGTCCAGCTTTGCGCGCAAGCGCTCTGTCTTGAAGAAATGCTAGGCCAACCGGTCCCGCGCGGTGCCATTTTTTATGGCGAGCCGCGCCGCCGGCTCGAAGTAGAATTCTCACCCCAACTCCGCGCCCGGACGGAAACGCTTGCAGCCGAGATGCACCGCCTCTACCAGTCCCGTGAAACTCCGCCTGCTAAACCAGGGAACTACTGCCAGAACTGTTCGCTCCTCAACATTTGCTTGCCCCATGCCACCGCTGAATCCACCATCCAAACCCGGTGGAACCGGCGCCAGCGCCAAGCCCTTCAACTTCCCGCGTGAGTCACCATGCGAAAGCTGCTCAACACGTTGCACGTCACCACGCAGGGAGCCTATCTCCACCGCGACGGGGAAACGATCGCGGTTAAAATTGAGGACGAAACCCGCCTGCGTCTCCCCGTCCACACCATCGAGGGGTTGGTCTGCTGGGGGCGTGTCTCCTGCTCGCCACCCGTACTCGCTCTCTGCTGCGAACACGGCGTCGGCATCTCGTACCTCACCGAGCAGGGCCGATTTCTGGCGCGCGTCCAGGGGCCGGTCTCCGGCAATGTTCTTCTGCGCCGAGAACAATACCGAGCTGCGGATAAAGAAGAGATCGCACTGCCCATCGTTCGTTCCATCGTGACGGCCAAGATTGCCAACAGCCGCATCGTGCTTCTTCGCGCCGCGCGCGAATCCTCCATTCCCGACGATAAGGAAGCACTCAGAGCCGTGGCGGATAAGTTGACCTTGGAAGGAACAGAATCCATGAAGGCCACTTCGATCGACGAAGCTCGTGGCCACGAAGGCATGGCCGGTCAACTCTACTTCTCCGTCTTCGATCTTATGGTCGTCGGTGACAAGGAAGCCTTCAGCTTCTCAGGCCGCACCAGACGCCCTCCTCGCGACCGCGTGAACGCTCTTCTGTCATTCATCTATGCGCTCCTGCGCCACGATGTAGAGTCTGCGCTTGAGAGCGTCGGCCTCGATCCCGCGGTTGGATTTCTCCATACCGACCGGCCTGGCCGTCCCAGTCTCGCGCTTGACCTGATGGAAGAGTTGCGCGCGCCGATTGCCGACCGTCTTGCTCTCACGCTCATCAACCGGCGCCAGTTGCAGTGCGAGGACTTTGTCGAACAGGAAGGCGGTGGAATCCTTCTTGAAGAAAAGGCTCGCAAGACGATCATCGCGGCGTGGCAGGCGCGGAAGCAGGAAGAAGTCGAGCATCCCTTCATTGAGGAGCGCATCCCGCTCGGCCTCATCCCATATGTGCAATCACTGATCCTTGCGCGCCATCTGCGCAGAGGGCTCGATGCTTACCCCGCCTTTCTCTGGAAATAGACTGTCAGGGGTGATAGAAAATGTTTGTCCTGGTTAGTTACGATGTCAGCACGCGAACGGAAGCA
>NZ_DATKQC010000101.1:0-55768 GCF_035532915.1 Edaphobacter sp. | reverse complement strand
ATTCACGGCCCCCTCATGAATAAAGCCGCCACGCCGATGACGGAGGGGGGCCAGGCGGCGTCTTACAGGGCAGGGGATCGGGTTGCGACCAGATGAAGACTTGCTGCATCCAATAGCTGGTAATCTGATAGAGGGACACTCAATGTCAAACGATTTCGTAAGTGTGATTCAACCGAAGGCATCCAAAAATGGGGAAAATTCTGGAGAAGAGGCCGTTGCAAAGAGGCCGATTCCGGTTCTTCCCGTGCGCGATACCGTGCTCTTCCCTCATGCTGTACTGCCGCTAACGGTTGGCCGTGAAAGCTCTATTCAGCTCATTCAATCGCTGGGCGAAGAGAAGACCATCCTGGTGGTGGCCCAGCGGGACGCTCGTCAGGATACGCCACAGCCCACAGATTTATACGCTATCGGCACCCGTGCGACCGTCCACAAGGTCGTCAAGATGCCGAACCAGAGCCTCTTCGTATTCACGGAAGGCAACGAGCGAGTGCATCTGGGCGAGTTCTCGCAGTTGACCCCCTTCATGATGGCGGAGGCCGAGACCATTGACGAGATTGAGCCTGGAACCTCGCCCGAAGCTGAGGCCTTGCAGCGCAATGTGGTCAGCCAGTTCCAGTCCATCGTCACCTCGTCGCCGACGCTGTCGGACGATCTGCAGACCATCGCCATCAACATCGAGGAGCCGGGCCGCCTGGCCGACTTCATCGCCTCGTCCCTGCCGTTCCTTACAACGACGGATAAGCAGGAGCTACTCGAAACTCCGGAGGTCTCGGCGCGTCTCGAGCGCATCAACAAGCATCTCGCCAAGGAGCTTGAGGTCCAGCAGCTTCGCAACAAGATTCAGAGCGAAGTGCAGGACTCGGTGCAGCAGTCGCAGCGCGATTACTACCTCCGCGAGCAGATGAAGGCCATTCAGAAAGAGTTGGGCGATCTCGACGACTCGCAGAAGGATATTGCCGAGCTGAAGGAGAAGATCGAAAACGCCGGGATGCCTGAGGAGGTCAAGAAAGATGCCCTCAAGGAGCTTGCTCGTCTCAGCCGCATGAATGCCATGGCTGCCGACTACAGCTTGACGCGTAACTATGTGGAGTGGCTGGCTGTTCTTCCGTGGGCAAAGAGTTCTGCCAGCGAGATCGATATCGTCAAGGCTAAGGAGATCCTCGACACCGACCATTACGGTCTGCAGAAGGTGAAGGACCGCATTCTTGACTACCTCTCCGTCCGCCGTTTGAAGCCGGACATGAAGGGACCGATCCTGTGCTTTGTCGGGCCTCCGGGCGTGGGTAAAACCTCGCTTGGCCGCAGCATCGCCAAGGCGCTGGGGCGCAAATTCTCGCGCATCTCGCTGGGTGGTATGCACGACGAGGCGGAGATTCGCGGTCATCGCCGCACCTACATTGGTGCGCTGCCGGGCCAGATCATCCAGAACCTGAAGCGCGTCGAGACGAATGACCCTGTCTTTATGCTCGACGAGATCGACAAGCTGGGACGCGACTTCCGTGGCGACCCTGCCAGCGCGTTGCTGGAGACGCTGGATCCGGAGCAGAACAACACGTTCCGCGACAACTACCTCGACCAGCCGTTCGATCTCTCGAAGGTGCTCTTCATCTGCACCGCCAACCAGCTCGACACGGTTCCTGCGCCGTTGCTTGACCGCATGGAGATTATCGAGCTGACTGGCTACACCGAGGAAGAGAAGGTCAACATTGCCGAGCGCTACCTGATTCCGCGCCAGATCAAGGAAAACGGAATTAGTCCTGAGATGGTCGAGTTTCCGACGGAGAGCGTTCACCTGATTTCGCGGCACTACACGCGAGAGGCAGGCGTCCGCAAGCTCGAACAGCTTATCGGTACAGTCTGCCGGAAGGTGGCCCGCCGAGTAGCGGAAGGCAAGACGGAGAAGGTCGTCATTACGCCTGAGATGGTGCACGAGTTCCTCGGCGGCATCAAGGTCCGTGTCGATACTGAGATTGCCGAGCGCACCAAGCGCCCCGGCGTCGCGGTCGGCCTCGCCTGGACGCCCGCTGGCGGCGATATTCTCTTCATCGAAGCCAACCGCATGAAGGGCAAGGGCGGCTTCACCATCACCGGCCAGATCGGCGACGTGATGAAGGAGAGCATGCAGGCGGCGCTGACCTGGGTCCGCTCCAATGCGGCATCGTTTGGGCTTGACGAGGACTTCACGAAGGACACCGACCTGCACATCCATGTGCCTGCCGGAGCTATCCCGAAGGATGGTCCCTCGGCTGGCGTAACCATGGCGACGGCGCTGGTCAGCCTGCTGACGAATACACCGATTCATCCGCTTACCGCGATGACCGGAGAGATTACGCTCAGCGGCAATGTCCTGCCGGTGGGCGGCATCAAGGAGAAGTTCCTTGCCGCCAAGCGTGCTGGAGTTCGTGACGTCATTATGCCCACGGAGTGCAAACAGCAGGTGGACGAGGACCTCACGCCTGACCAGATCGAGGGAGTCACCATTCACTACGCCTCGCATATCGAGGACGTGCTGGCCGTAGCTCTGCCTCACACCAAACGCGAGGTGGTCCAGGACGAACAGATACGTGAAGAGGTTTTGCAGGCGGCGGTTTAAGCTGGCTCTGCAATCCAATAAAGGGCGGCTCCTCAAAAAGGAGCCGCTTTTCTTTCGCGAGGAGGAGAAGCCCTCATGATGACAATTGGCCACTCTACTCTGCCGCTGGAAGTCTTCATTCAGGCTCTCAAAGACAACGCCTGCCGTCGGCTTGTCGATGTCAGAACGATCCCGCGCTCACGCCATAACCCGCAGTTCGAGCAGCCGACTCTCTTTGCTGCACTTGAGGCGGCGGGTATTGCACCGGTCTGGAGAAAGGCGCTTGGAGGGCGGCGCTCCGCTCGCAAGGAGAGTATTAACCGAGGCTGGCGCAACGAGAGCTTTCGTGGTTACGCGGACTATATGCAGACTCCCGAGTTTTCCGAGCAGATCGACTGGCTGATGGCTCTGCCAGACCTCGACGCTACGACGGTCATGTGTGCCGAGGCCGTTCCCTGGCGCTGCCACCGCTCGCTCATTGGCGATGCTGTGCTGGCGCGCGGCGGTGTTGTTGACGATATCTTTGTCCCCGCCAACGGCAAGAGTTTTCGCAAGCCGCACGAGTTGACGAAGTTTGCCCGCGTCGAGGGCCGGCGCCTCTGGTATCCCTCGCCCGAAGAGGAAGCAAATCCACCCCTGTTCGACTAAACTCGCGAGCGCGATATCCTACCGACATGCGCGTCAACGTGCTCTACTTCGGAACCTTGAAAGATCTGTTCGCGAGCCAGCGCGACCCGATCGAGCTGCCCGACGGCGCGACCGTCGATTTGCTCCTCAGCCTTTTGCGTGCCAAAACGTCTAAGCAGAGCGACGTCTGGAGGACGCTGGCCGTGGCCGTCAATCAAGAGTATGCCTCACTCTCAACGACCTTGCGTGAAGGCGACGAAGTCGCGCTGCTGCCTCCGGTCAGCGGCGGCGCACAGAACAGGTGGGGCGCATGAGAGTCGAACTCAGCACAGCGATTATCGCCTCGGCGGCGGCGCTTGAAGAGGTCAAGTCTGGCCCTGACGGCGCGGTGTGCGTCTTTGACGGCATCGTTCGCAACAACACCCGAGGGCGCCAGACTCTTTTTCTCGACTATGAAGCCTACGAAGAGATGGCGCTGAGCCAGATGCGCAGCCTTGCTGTCGAGGCGTTCACAAAGTTTTCCATCCGTGATGTGACGCTGCTTCACCGGCTCGGACGCCTTGAAGTAGGCGAGACCAGTGTCCTCATCGTCGTCGCATCCGCTCATCGTGGCGCGGCCTTCGATGCCTGCCGCTGGCTCATCGACACGCTCAAAAAGACTGTTCCCATCTGGAAAAAGGAGCACTTTGCTGATGGGGTCGTCTGGGCGGCGGGGGAGCCCTTTCCTGAGGAACTGGTCGCCGCGAAGGAGACGCTGGGATGAGGCTCGTCGCGCTTGCGCTTGCGGCTATGCTGCTATATCAGGCCCCGATTGAGCGACGCCCGGCGCCGCAACAGGTGCCCACCATCAAGGTCGAGACCCGCCTGGTCAACGTGGCTGTCAACGTTACCGATGCTCATGGCGCGCCTGTCCCAGGGCTGACTCAGGGCGACTTCCAGATCAGTGAAGACAACCATCCTCAAAAGATAGCTTTCTTCGAAAAAGAATCCACCACACCTCTTTCCATCGTCCTTGCTCTGGATACCAGCGAGAGCATTTTCAACAACGAACGCCTTGAAAAAGAGGCTGCCAAGCACTTCGTCAACGCTATTGTGCGCGATCAGGACGAGCTCGACCTGATGGATTTTTCCGATACCGTTCGCGAGATCGTTCCCTTTACCAATCAGAAGAAGCAGATCGAGCGCGGACTGAACGAATTGCAGCCCGGCGACGAAACTGTCTTGTACGACGCCATCTATCTCGCCTCCCAGCGGCTCTCGCAAACTCGTCAGGACGCAGGCCGCCGCCGCGTCCTCGTCCTCATCACCGACGGCGTCGACACCAAAGACACCCGCTACGAACAAGCATTAGAGCAGGCCCAGCGCGCCGGAGCGATGATCTATTCGCTCATCATCGTCCCGGTTCAGGCCGACGCCGGACGCAACACCGGAGGCGAACATGCTCTCATCCAAATGTCCGAGGATACCGGCGGCAAGTACTACTACGTCGAAGACCCCAAAGCTCTCGATGCGGCTTTTTCGCACATTTCCGACGATCTCCGCACCCAGTACGTGCTCGGCTACTACGCTCCGCAAGGAGTGCGGAACGATCAGTCGCTGCGCACGATTGGCGTGAAGATGAACGACGCTGCCCTGCGGGACAAGTATTCTCTGCGCTATCGCACGGGGTACTATTCCGATGCGCGTTAGTCTTATGAGTAAGAAGACTGAGAGGTAGCTCGTGAACAAATTTGAATTCGCCCATACGGCCGACGGAATCGCGCGTCAAGCTGGGGCTTTGCTCCGCAAGTTCTACGAAAAGGGTGTTTCCACGGAGTACAAAGGCGACGTTGACATCGTCACCGAGGCTGACCGCGCCAGCGAGCAGCTTATCCGCGAAAAACTGAAGGCGGCTTTTCCCGCCCACGGTATCTACGGCGAAGAGGGAACCCGCGACCAGTTGGAGAGCGAATATCGCTGGTATGTCGATCCCCTGGATGGCACCACGAACTTTGCCCATGGCTTCCCGGCCTTCTGCGTGGTGCTGGGGCTTGAGCATCGTCCTGCCGGATTGGCGGCAGACGCCGACGGCGAGATCATTGCTGGGGTCATCTACGATCCCTTGCGCAACGAGATGTTCTCTGCCGAGCGCGGCAAGGGTGCCTTCCTGAATGGGCGCGCCATCCATGTGTCCAAGATCAAGACGCTGCAGGAGTCGCTTACGGCGACCGGATTTCCCAGCCGCAAGCGCCATGCCAGCCCCAACGTCCACTTCTATCACGAGATCACGCTGCGCTCGCACGGTGTTCGACGGGCCGGTTCTGCCGCGCTTGACCTTGCGTACGTCGCCTGCGGACGGCTCGACGGCTTCTGGGAGTTCAACCTCAACCCGTGGGACACCTCGGCCGGAGTTCTTCTGGTGGCCGAGGCAGGGGGAACGGTGACTCACTTTGACGGCGGGAAGTTCACGCTCGACAGCCGCGAAGTGCTTGCCACCAATGGCCTCATTCTGCCGGAGATGAAGCACATCTTCACGGAACTCTTCGCGGGCAGAGGATTAGATCCGATCCCCACGCCTGCGGAGTTTGCCGCCAGACGCGCCGAGGCTGCGAAGTAAGCGCAGAGGGTTCAATGCGGAAATAGGTCCAGAAAAGTCCTATTTCCGCAATGACTTCAGTTGTAGAAGAACCGGCAAGTGCTGCTAAAATCGAGACACAAGCTCAGACACAACCAGTGCTTTTCAAGTTGTACAAAGGGAGATTTAACGAGATGGCTTATGTGATTGCGGAACCTTGTATCGGGACGAAGGACACGGCTTGCGTAGACGCCTGCCCGGTGGACTGCATCCACCCGAAGAAGGATGAGGACGGCTATGCCGACTCCGAGCAACTGTTTATCGATCCGGTCGAGTGCATCGACTGCGGCGCGTGTGTTCCTGTCTGCCCGGTCTCTGCGATCTATGCCGGCGACGACCTGCCCGAGAAGTGGGCAGAGTACCAGACCAAGAACGCCAGCCACTTCGGCCGCTAGTTCTGTCGACGCAGCAATCAATGCAACGCGCAGCCCAACGGCTGCGCGTTTTGCATTGGTCGGCTGTACTCCATCGTTGCGATGGTTTGTTCTACGTTACCCTGAAATCCAGAGCAGCGAATGATACAGCGGCAGAGCGAGGCGATTGTTTTACGGGCATGGCCCTTTCAGGAGGCGGACCTCCTTGTCAGCCTCTTCACGCGCGAGCAGGGGCGCATCAAGGGGGTAGCTCGCCACGCCCTGCGTTCTCGCCGCCGCTTTGGCGGAGCGCTGGAGCCGATGACCCACGTTCGCGCCACCTACGCCGAGCGGCCCCGACAGGAGCTCGTTCGCCTCGATGCCTTCGAGATACTCTCCTCTCCGCTGAGTCGGCCCATCGACTACGCTCGTACTGCCGCTCTGCAGCTGGTGGCTGAAGTTCTCGAAGAAGCTCTACCCGAGCAAGCTCCCGAAGATGCCGTTTTCCGGCTGGCCCTTGCTGTTCTTGAGGAGATTCAGGTCGGAAGCACCTCTGTCCCTGTTACCTACTTCGCTTTGTGGATGAACCGCCTCATGGGCTGGATGCCCGAGCTTGGCCACTGCGTCGTCTGCGGGCTCGATCTGCGCGGCGGCGCTGTCTGGTACTCGGCTACCAGCGACGGCGTCACCTGCTCTGACGACCGCCGCAACAGCGGCATCGCCCTCTCGGCTGAGTCCGCTGCGATTGCTGGCCGTATCTTTCGCGGTACGGTGCGTGAGCTGGCCAAAGAACAATGGCCCTCACAAGCGCTGGCAAACCTCCAGCGATTTGCCCTGGACACGCTGGAGCGGCATCTCGAACGAAAGCTTGCGAGCGCCCGCGTTTTGACTCGAACCGGCAAAAATACCCTCTGAACTTCTTCTAAAAAAAGAACACCATTTAGAATCGGTTAAATAACCAGATAATAAGTACACATAAATAACCAGCAGAAAAGAGACTCATGCAGGCGACAGGCGAGAAGAAGGCAGCGCTTACATTTCAGGAGCTTTTATTCACCTTGCAGCGGTTCTGGGCCGACCAGGGCTGTGTGCTGCAACAGCCCTACGATGTTGAAGTTGGCGCAGGCACCATGTCGCCCGACACCTTTTTGCGCGTGCTCGGCCCCAAGCCGGTTCGGATTGCCTACGCGCAGCCCTCGCGCCGCCCGGCCGATGGACGGTATGGCGAGAACCCCAACCGCCTCTTCCGCCATACCCAGTTGCAGGTCATCCTTAAACCGCCACCGGTGCGTATTCAGGAGCTGTACCTGGAGTCGCTTACGGCGATAGGAATTGACCTCCGGGAGCACGATATCAAGTTCGAGGAAGACAACTGGGAGTGGCCTGTCGGCGGAGCGTGGGGTGTGGGATGGCAGGTCATGCTCGACGGCCTGGAGATCACGCAGTTCACCTATTTCCAGCAATGCGGAGGCATGGACCTCGATCCGATCTGTGGCGAAATCACTTATGGATTGGAGAGGATCGCGGGTTTCTTACAGGACGTCGACTCCATCTACGACATTGTGTGGGCAGTGGAGCCGGACACCGGACGCAAGGTGACTTACGGCGAAATGCGGCTGGCGGAAGAGGAGCAGTTTTCTGCCTATAGCTTTGATTATGCGGATGTCGGCAAGCTTTGGGAACATTTGAACCTCTACGAGTCGGAGTGCCTGAGCCTGCTGAATCAGGCCAAGAATTTTGAAAAGATGGATCCCCTGGAGCTCAAGCGTTTCCCCGTACTGGGAGCTTATGAGCTGGCCCTTAAGTGCTCTCACGTCTTCAACCTGCTAGACGCTCGCGGAGCCATCTCTGTTACGGAGCGGGTGGGCGTCATGGCCCGGATCAGAACGCTGGTCGTAGGTGTGGCCAGGATCTACGCCGCGCAGGGACAACTCTTGGCAGCAGCAGTTTAGCGAATCATTTCAAGCGAAATATCGAAAGCGTAAGGAAGGTTATGGCGGAGTTTCTGTTCGAGATTGGTCTGGAAGAAATTCCCGCGCGCATGATTGCCGGCGCGCAGGCGGAGTTGCAGCAGCGCATCGTGGCAATGCTGGAACGGGAGAGGCTTGTATCTGCCGGAGTTGCGAGCAAGAGCTTTGCCACGCCCAGGCGCCTGGCGGTCTGGGTGGCGGACGTGGCCGAACGCCAGCAGGACATCACCGAAGAACTGGTTGGCCCCTCGGCAAAAGTGGCTTATAAAGACGGTGTGCCCACTCCTGCCGCGGAGGCATTTGCCAAAAAAGCGGGCATAAACGTCGCTTCTCTCAAGACAATTACCACCCCAAAGGGCGAGTACATCGCGGCGATCTCGACGAAGCAAGGATTGGCAGCGGCAGATGTGATTGCTTCGGAGCTTCCCAAGGAACTTGCGGCAATTTATTGGGCGAAGAACATGTACTGGCGCGCTGGACGGCCGGAACGGTTCGTGCGGCCTGTGCGCTGGATGGTCGCGCTGCTGGGAGCGAAACCAGTAAAAGTTAGTTTTGGTGGTTACGAGGCTGGTTCTGTGACTTATGGGCATCGAGTGTTGTTCGGAGACGAGCCAATTGCACTGAAGTCGCCGGGCGAGTACGAACCGACGCTGGAGAAGAGCTTTGTGGTGGCCGATGTTGAGGTTCGTCGGCAGAGAATTCGCAAAGCCCTCGATGCCGTGACGCGTGCCGTTGCGGGAGCCCGCTGGCGCGAGGATGAGGAGCTGGTTGAGACCGTAACCCAGCTTACAGAGTGGCCTTCGGTAGTGATGGGTGGATTTGAGCTGGAGTACCTGACACTGCCTGAGGAAGTTCTGGTGACGGTGATGCGCGATCACCAGAAGTATTTTGCGGTGGAGGACAAGGCAGGCAAGCTGGCTCCGTATTTTCTGGCGGTGTTGAATACCGAGGCGAATGAAACAGGGCTTGGGGTCATCCGGCATGGGAATGAGCGGGTGTTGCGAGCGCGATTTAACGATGCAAGGTTCTTTTGGGAGTTCGACCAGCGAGTGCCGCTGACGGACCGGGTGGAGCTGCTGAAGAACGTTACGTTCCAGAAAGATCTTGGCAGCTATGCCGCGAAGAGTTCGCGTGTGCGGAAGCTGGCGTCGGGACTGGCTGGACTGCTGCTTCAGCGTAAGTGCGAGTTGAACCCGGTGGCTCTCGATGAGGCGGTTTCGCTGGCCAAGACAGACCTGACCAGCGAATTGGTGAAGGAATTTACCGAGCTGCAGGGAATTGTCGGCGGCCTGTATGCGCGGGCGCAGGGATTCAGCGCTGCGGCTGCCGATGCCATCTATGACCAATACAAACCGGTGTCCATGGAAGACTCGGTCCCGCGCACGGCGGAGGGAGCGGTACTGGCGATCGCCGATAAGGCAGACACCATTGCCGGAATGTTTGGGCTGGGGATGGAGCCTACCGGGTCCAAAGACCCGTTCGCCTTGCGAAGAGCCGCAAATGGAATTGTGAAGATTCTGGCGGAGACGACGGTTGCATTGCCGCTGACGCTGGCTGAAGTTGCTGTTGCTGCGTGCGGGCAGAACGAGGCTTTGGCAGCCAAGGTCCGGGGGTTCCTTGCGGAGCGGTTGGAGTTCTATCTGCGGGAAGCCTGTGGGCAGGCCTACGATGTGGTGAAGGCTGTGCTGGCGGCCGGCGCAGAGGATGTTCGGGATGCTGTAGCCCGCGCGGAGGCAGTGACGGCTGTGCGTGGGTCCGATGATTTTGCAGCGGTCTCGGCGGCCTTCCGGCGAATGAAGAATATTCTGGCCCAGGCGGCAGAGAAGGGCATTGCTCCGGGTGCTCGCGTAGAAGATGCTCTTCTGACGGAGGCCACGGAGAAGGCTTTGGCGCAGCGCTCGTCGGAGCTGGCAGTGCGGGTCTCGGCTTTGCGTGCGGAGAAGAACTATAAAGCTGCGCTCGAGTCGATTGCGACGCTACGTCCGCAGGTCGATGCCTTCTTTGATGGCGTGATGGTAATGGCACCGGAGACGGAGGTTCGAGCGAACCGTCTGGCTCTTCTTACTCAGGTGCAGGGAGATTTCTCAGGGATCGCTGACTTTTCAGAGATTGTGACGGCTGGATAGAGAGATATGCGGGATCGCAGTGCACGGTAGGTAGCGAAGAGATGTAACGCTTTACATGTTCATAGTTTTGTCGTCTAGTGGGTATTGCGTTTAATCGTCCGATGGATCGGAGTCATCTTTGACACACTTTTCTCGCGCTGCCACCTTACTGATCGTGCTGTCCAGCCTGTCCCTCTATGCTTGCGCCCAAGACATTCCTCATCTGGAAAAGAAGGATGGCCGCTTCGCGCTGATCGTTGGGGGCGAACCTTTTCTTATGCTGGGCGCTCAGATTAATAACTCGAGCTCATGGCCGAGCGAGATGCCCAAGGTCTGGCCTGCGCTCGAAGATATGCATGTCAATACCGTCGAAGCTCCGGTTTATTGGGAGACGATGGAGCCGCAGCAGGGCAAGTTCGATTTTTCAAACGTCGATCTTTTGGTGAATGGCGCACGGGAGCATCATCTGCACCTGGTGCTGCTCTGGTTTGGCACGTGGAAGAACGGGCAGGCGCATTATGTGCCGGAATGGGTGAAGACTCATCCTGAGAAATATCCGCGGGAGGTGAGCTCCTACGGAAAGGTTCTCGATGTTCTGTCGCCGAATTCAGAGACTAATCTTGATGCGGACAAGACTGCGTTCTCGGCCCTGATGCGGCATGTCAAAGAGATCGACTCGGCGCAGCACACGGTCATCATGATTCAAGTCGAAAATGAGTCGGGATCGATTGGGTCTGTTCGCGATTTTTCAGCCGCCGCGCAGAAGGACTTCAACACGCAGGTTCCTGCCTCGCTGGTAAATGCTCTTCATCTTAGTTCCGGTACTTGGTCGAAGGTCTTTGGTGCGGACGCGGATGAGCGCTTCGCCGCATACTCGACGGCACGGTATATCAATGAGGTGGCGCGAGCGGGGAAGGCGGAGTATCCGCTGCCGATGTATTGCAACGTGTGGATTACCTATCCTGTTGCTGCGCTCGAAAATCGAGACCACGCCAGTCCTGGACAAGAGTATCCGAGCGGAGGCCCGCAGCAGGGCAACATCGGCATTTGGAAGGTGGCTGCGCCGTCGATTGATATCCTTGCGCCGGACTTCTATTCCAATGATGTAGAGCTGTATCACGAGACAGTTGCTGCTTACCATCGCGACGACAATGCGCTCTTTATCCCAGAGACCGGAAGGACCGCGAACTTCGGTAAATATTTCTTTTATGCTCTCGGTCATGGTGCGATTGGCTTCTCGCCCTTTGGCGTGGACTACACGGGATGGTGGGGCACGGAGCAGACGGTGCCTGAGTCTTTATCCGAGAACTATGCGCTCGTAGGCCCAATGGATCGAGAGATTGCCAAACTAAACTTCGAAGGCAAGCTGCAAACTGCGGTCGAACAAAAGGGCGCGACCCGGGAGTTTCTGCATTTCGACGGAGTGGATGCAGTGGTGTCGTTTGGCTTTCCGCAGCGAGATGGCGAAGTACCTCCCGGAACTGCTGACGACCACGGCAGGGCGATCGTGGCGCAGTTGGGCCCATTGGAGTTTCTGGTGACGGGCTTCGATGCGAGCGTCAGTTTCAAGGTGACCGAGGCTCCGGGAGCCGAGGCGAAGAACGAGCAATTGGAGATTCTCCGCGCTGACGAGGGTGGGTATGTCAACGGCATTTGGCAGTCTTCACGCATCTGGAATGGAGATCAGACGGACCGGGGATTGAACCTCAGGGGCGTAAATAAATCAGTGCTCCGCGTTCGGCTGCACATGCTTCCTCTGTATGACCGTAGCGTGCGTCAAAAATAAGTAGCTGGGTTTCAGGGATCACAAAAAATATTGGAGAACTTATGTTGAGACGCGATTTCATTAAAACGACAGGCACACTTCTTGCTGCATCTACTCTTCCCAGCGCTGCGTCACTTGCCTCATCAAAGGACAGTTCAGAGACTCGATCCATTCTTCCGATAAACCGCAACTGGCGCTATCATCCTGCGAAGGTGGAGGGCGCACACGCTCCGGAATTTGATGACTCCTCTTTTGAGCGCGTTGTTGTTCCGCACACGAATGTCCGTCTCCCCTGGCACAACTTCGACGATAAGGACTATGAGTTTGTCTCCACCTACCGGCGCCGGTTTAAATATCCGACGGGTGCTAAAGGCAAGCGTGTTTTCGTCGATTTCGAAGGGGTGATGACGGCATCCACCGTCTGGATCAATGGCATTGCTCTGGGTGAATACAAGGGTGGTTTTACACCGTTTTCGTTTGAGTTGACTCCTCATCTTCGCCCTGACGGAGACAATGTGCTGGTGGTTCAGGTCGATTCGACGGAGCGCGCGGATATTCCACCCTTCGGCTATGAGATCGACTACATGACCTTTGGCGGCATCTATCGCGAAGTTTCGCTGCGGATTGTTTCACCGACGTACCTCGACAATATATTCGCCCACCCGAAGGATGTTTTGGGTAGCTCGCCGGCCCTTGATGTGGATTGCTTTCTTGCAGGGCCGCACCCTGAGGACGGGCTTGCTCTTGAGGTTGAGTTGCGCGACGGAGATAAGGTCGTCGCTAAGCAAAGTCAGCTCGTAAAAAAATATGTGCCAACGACGGATGCCGCTTCGCCGCTTGACCCAACGACCAGCGCACCCGTGTATGCGAGTGTGGAAACGACTTCAGATCCAGCGCTGCACACGGTTTCCTTGAGCAACCTGGGAAAAGTGCAGCTCTGGGATCTTCAGCGGCCCCATCTCTATAGCGTCCATGTACGGCTTCTTCGCGCGGGAAAAGTGATCGACGAAGATACGCGGCGGATTGGATTTCGCGAGGCGATGTTTACGGATCATGGCTTCTCTTTGAATGGAAAGATTGTTAAGTTGCGTGGCCTGGATCGGCATCAGACCTTTCCTTTTGTTGGTCAGGCGATGCCCGCGCGGGTACAGCGCAAGGACGCAGATATCCTTCGCAAGGGAATGCATTGCAATATCGTGAGAACGTCGCATTACCCGCAGTCTCGGCATTTCCTGGATCGCTGTGACGAGATTGGACTGCTCGTTCTCGAAGAGATTCCCGGATGGCAGCACATCGGGCCAGAGCCGTGGAAGCAGGTATCTATCGATAATGTTGGTAGGATGATTCGCCGCGACTGGAACCATCCTTCGATTATTTTGTGGGGCGTGCGCATCAATGAGTCGAGAGACGACCACAGCTTCTATACCCGAACCAATGCCCTGGCACATGCGCTTGATCAGACACGGCAGACCGGCGGCATCCGCAACTTTCCGGGATCGGAATTTCTCGAAGACGTCTTTACAGTGAACGATTTCGGTTTTCCGCTTAGGAAGCCGAATCATCCGAAATATCTCAACACCGAGTTTGTGGGGCACACGTTTCCAACTAAGACGACTGATGACGATGAGCGTCAGCGCGAGCATACATTGCGCCATGCCCGTATCCACAATCAACTGGCATCAGATCCGCAGTATTCCGGCGGCATTGGCTGGTGTGCTTTCGACTACAACACACACTCAAATTTTGGGGCCGGTGATCGCATCTGCTATCACGGTGTGGCCGATATCTTCCGCGAGCCCAAGCCAGCAGCAGGCTTCTATAAATCACAGTGCGATCCCGCTGAGGAAGTGGTTTTGGAACCTGCGTTTCATTGGGCGAAGAGCGATGAGTCGGTCGGTTTCTCGAAGGCAGTTGTGTGCTCCAATTGCGACCACTTGAAGTTCTACCTTCGCGAGCGCAGCCTCGAGAGCAATCCCTGGAAGCTGTTTGCGGAACTTGACCCGGACAAGGAAGAATTCGGAAACCTGGTTTATCCGCCGTTCATTCTTGAGCTTTCAAAGTTGGACACGAAGCAGTTTGAATTTGCGTGGGGAGACCTTCGCATCGACGGATATCTGAAGGGCAAGCAGGTGATCTCCAAGTCACTGTCTGGGCTTGGGGTCGATCGTCAATTCCACCTGTTGCCCGATGACACGAGCCTTGTGGCCGATGGAGCGGACACCACTCGTGTGGTGCTTCGGGCGACAGATGAGTTCGGCGCCGTACGCACCTATGCCAACGATCCCATCATGTTCACGCTGGAAGGGCCGGCAGAGCTTATCGGCGACAACCCGTTTGCTCTGATTGGTGGAACAGGCGCGGTCTGGATTCGCGCGAAGGAGCAGGCAGGTATTGTGAGGCTGACGGCAAAGCATCCACGGCTTGGATCGCAGACCGTCGAATTCAAGCTGACCGAAGCTCCTTCTGAGTCGATTTAGCGGTGGCTTCTATTAGCCGGGCCAGTGGATCGGCGCAGGATTAATGTAGGTTGTACATCATAATCCTCGCCAATCTGCGGCTTTTTCGTCTGCGACTGCAGTGACTTATAGAGTGCTCGAAAGGCCGCAGTCGCGATTTCGATGCGCGGCAGACGAAGCGTGGTCAGCGAAGGCTGCGTATACGCGCTCAGTTGAATGTCGTCATAGCCAACGATTGAGATCTCTTCGGGAATGCGCAATCCACGCTCGTGAATAGCACCCATCGCTCCGATCGCCGTCAGGTCGTTCGAGGCGACGACCGCTGTTGGCTTCGCGCCGGAGTTGAGTATCCTCAGCATTGCTTCGTGACCGCCATCGGCGCGATGGTTGGCCTCTTGAATCAGGGCGGGATCGCGTTGGAGGCCATGCCGCTCAAGGCTTTGAAGAAATGCCTCGAAACGGGTACGGGCTGAAAACAGACCGAGCGGGCCGCTGATGAAGGCAATCTTGCTATGACCGAGCTCAACCAGATGATCCATCGCCATCGCTACGCCGGCAGCATGGTCTACGCGGACGCGGCTTACACCGGGACCTGGCGCTCCAACGTCCATGAAGACCAGGGGAATATTTCTGTGGCTGAAGACCTTGATCAGTCGATCTTCCATCTCGGAGGTCATGATGGCAACGCCGTCGACCTTGCGCTGCATCATGCGTGTGACACAGCTCTCCATGCGTGCCGGGTCGTAGTTGGTATTGGCGACGAGGACTTCTTGCCCATGCTCGACTGAAATGTCCTCGAAAGACTTTACGAGCTCCGGAAAAAACGGGTTGGTGATGTCGGAGATGATCAAGCCATAGAGGCTGCTGCGACCAGAGCCGAGCGAGCGGGCGTTGGTGTCCGGATAAAACTGCAGCGCTTCGACGGCGCGCCGAACTCGTTCGGCGGTCTTTGGAGTGACCTTGTCTGAGCCATTGATGGTTCGCGAAACAGTGGCAGTAGAAACTCCGGCTCTTCGGGCGACAGCCTTAATGTTCATGTTGGTCGATCCCATTCCAGGTTGTGTATCTCCCCGGGATTTCAGCAAGCCTGATTGCGTGAATAAATATATCTCGAATGTCGTTGTGTACTTAAACGTTCTAAATAAATAACTTACGACCACAGCATTCAATCTGGAAAGGAGCTGCAGTCACATGGGACCATTGGCCTCATGAGCCGGATAGCTTGATAAAGCTAACTCCATCATTTCACCACAAAACAGTAGAAATAGTTTCGATTCAAGGCCGCGATCCCAACAGTCCCCCAAAAAGAGGCATGGCATCAAAGTTGAGCGGATGCTTCGATCCTTTTATTTAAAAATAAACCTCGCTTCGACGCTGATAAATCTTGTGGGGGTTGGAGCGAGCAGGTAGACGGAATTCGTCGATTTAAATAAAAAGCTTGACTGGGACGCTATCGATCAGGCTTAATTACTAGCGCATCCGTAGACCCGTCAAAGACAAACGTTTGTCTTTGACGGAATCGTTCTATCTACGAGTCGCCGAGTGTATGGAACATAGCTGCAGCAACACTTTTGGAGGCACTACTTATGAAATTCAGATGGCAAGCGCTGATGCTTTCCCTGGTCATGCTAGGAGCGGGATATGTCGGAATCGGGTTCGCACAGAACACCAATTCCGGTGACATCCGCGGTACCGTTACCGATACGACCGGAGCATTGATTCCGGGCGCGACCGTGACAGTTGTGAATAACAATACCGGCGTGGTCAAAACGCTGACGACCAATGGCGACGGGCTGTACGATACGGCCTCGATCGTTGCGGGCAACTACAAAATTACCTTCGCCAAGGATGGCTTCACCAAGCTCGAGCGGTCGTCTATTACCGTTCTGGTTGGAACGACAACGGTCAACGCCGCCTTGACGGTCGGCTCGGTGACGGACCAGGTCGTGGTGAACACCGACGTCCCGCTGTTGACCACGGACAACGGCGAGCAAACCACCACACTCGAGGCCAAGACGATGTCTCAGCTTCCGCAGGTCGGACAGGACTGGCAGAACTTTACCATCCTGCTGGCTGGAGCATCGGGCGCACCCGGCGGCTCGCAGGGAGCGGCTAGTCCCGGTCAGGAAGTTTCCGTAAACGGCAACCTGCCTTATAGCACGGTGCTTGCCGACGGTGCATCGACGACGCTGCCGTCGAGCGCAAACTCCGACGTCAGCACCCTGGAGACGGTGCAGGAGCTTCAGGTCAGCACCTCGGCCTTCTCTGCCCAGTACGGAATTGGCGGCATCCTCTTCAACCAGATCAGCAAGGGCGGCACGAACGCTTTCCATGGCTCGCTCTACGAGTATCTTCAGAACAATGCGTTGAATGCCGCAGACTACGCCTTTAATGCCAAGGGAAAGGTCGCAATCCAGCACTATAACAACTTTGGTGGTTCCATCGGCGGCCCCATCCTCAAGAACAAGATGTTCTTCTACTTCAACTACGACAAGATCATCCAGCACGGCGGCTCTGCAAACGGGTTTGAGACGGTTCCCACAGCAGCGATGCTGGGTGGAGACTTCACCGGGCAGAACACGATCTACGATCCTTCGACGACTACGGTTGTCAACGGTGTCGTGCACCGTACTTCTTTCGCAGACGAATATGGAAATGGCAATGTGATTCCGGCCAGCCGTATCGACCCGGTCGCGCAAGCGATTCAAGCCTTCTACCCGAAGCCCAACACCAGCGGAAACGTGGTAAACGGAGTTACTCAAAATAACTTCTTCTATAACGTTCCCGGCTCCAATCCCTTCACTAAATATTTCGGACGGCTGGATTATGACGTCACGCCAAATAACCGGATCACGATGTCTGAGACCGAAGGTGATAACCCCCAATATGGCTATGCACAGGGTATTTGCCCCATCGCCTGCGGCACCGAAGACGTCAGCAGGAACAATGCTCAGATCAGCGACGTGTGGACGATCTCATCTCATCTGACCAACGAGGCCAGAATCGGCTATACCAACCAGCTTAACTTCTTCACGCCTGCAACTCTCAACCAGGGCTTTCCAGATAAACTCGGATGGAAGTTTGCCAAGGCCGATAACTTTCCTGTCATCAATATCACCGGATACTACGGGCTCTCTTCGGCCACGAATGCGGTCTACAAGGAGCATGCTTACGATCCCTCCGATGTGGTGACTTTGATTCTCGGCAAGCACATCCTTCACTTTGGCGGGGAGTTTCTGTTCTATCGAGACAACTCCACGGCGTGGGGCAATATAAACGCAGGAACGATGGGTTATACCGGTACGTACACCTCGTCAACACAGGGCGACAGCGCGACGGGTCTTGCTTATGCAGACTTCCTGCTGGGACAGACACAGAACTGGAGCGCGGGCGTGACACCGGAGTACGGCGGCAGAATGCGCCTGCCTCAGGTGTTCGTACAGGATGATTACAAGATCCGTCCGAACGTAACTCTAAACCTTGGCCTGCGTTACCAGATTCAGTCGGGTTGGGGCGAAGTCAAAGGCAATATGAGAGCTTTTGATCCAACCGTACAGAATCCCGCGACGGGTACGTTGGGAGCCATGTGGTACGGCTCGACCCATGCGAATGGCCGCACAACCTTGCAGGCTCCTGTTTATACGACCTTCCTTCCTCGCTTCGGATTTTCATGGCAGCTTCATCCGAATACCGTCGTGCGTGGAGGGTTTGGACTCTATGCCTATAACTGGAGCCTCGATACCTACGGCGGTGGAATGGGATCGGCCTTTGGGTCGCAGGGCAATGACACCGATCAGACCAATGGCATTACGCCGGTTGTCACTCTCTCCGGAGATGGGGCGAGCCTTCCATACATCGCGGCTTCGACTGATCCGAGTGCCTTCAACGGCCAGTCGCCAACTTATAACCAGTACCACACTTCTGTTGGCGGTTCCTATCAATGGAACCTCAGTGCTCAGCAGGAGCTCGGTACAGACATGGTGGCTTCGCTCACCTACATCGGCAACCATGGCCATAATCTACCGTTCCCAGTTGACATCAACCAGATCCATGAAGGAGACCTGGCTCCGGTAGATGCTCAGTTCCGGCCTTATCCGCAATATCAAGGGATCGGCGGCAGTACGAATAATTCGATCTCAAACTACAGCGCTCTCCAGGCTTCGGTCCAAAAGCGCTTTACCGGCGGCTTGAACTTCAACTTCAACTACACCTGGGCTCACTTCCTGGACGAGATGGATTCGTCTGGATGGGGGAGCCGTGCTGGTGGACAGGCTTACCAGTACTCTTATGATCCCGGGGCCAACTATGGAAACTCGAACTTTGACGTGCGAAATGCGTTGAAGGGAAGTGTTGTCTATCAGTTGCCTTTTGGTCACGGGCGGCGGTTCCTTAACAACAACTGGCTGCTGGATGAGTTGGTTGGGGGCTGGCAGGGATCGGGCACCGTTGTAGCTCAAAGCGGTCAACCCTTTACCGTATACATGGACAAGAATAACTCGTATGCGCTTGCTGGAAATTGGTATCCCAATGTCATTGGCAACCCCCACATTTCCAACCATGGCGCGAAGCATGGGACTAACCAGTGGTTCAACGAAGCAGCGTTTGCAGCACCCACTCCAGGAACCTTTGGCAACTCCGGCCGAAACAGCCTGAACGGTCCAGGCCTCACAAACGTCAACTTCTCACTCGGTAAATCGTTTGCAATATGGGAACAAGTGCATTTGCAGATTCGCGCAGATGCTAACAACGTACTCAATCATCCCAGTTTCAAGTTGCCGAACTCCGCGCTCATCGTATGCTCTGATACGACGACCGCCGGCTGCGCAAATGCTTCTCCGGAGGCAATTGCGGCAGGCACTGCCGTTGCTACAGGTAGTTCGTCAATCACAGGAGTAACCGTCGGTGGTCGCACCATGCAGTTAGGGGCGCGACTTACCTTCTGATAAACTCCGTTGGGATGGCGGGACTCTCCGCCATCCCAATGTCTTTTAATCGGACGACCTATTGGAAAGGTCAAACGGTCTTGCAATGAAGGTGTTTTCTCTTCTTCTTCTATTGAGCCTGGGTGGAGTCGGCTCAGCAGCGGCACAGTCTGCGGGTGCTTCTACAGCAAAACAAGCTCAGACTCACGAACAAAAGGCCCATGAACTTTTGAGTCAGAAAAAGCCAGCGCTTGCGGCGAAGGAGTTTGCTGCAGTTCTTGCGCTCGATCCGAACAATATCGATGCTCAGGCAAATTTAGGCGTCCTCCTCTTTTTTCAAAAGGACTACGCACAGGCAGAGCCGCATCTTCGTAAAGCAGTAGAACAGCAGCCGGGGCTGACTAAGATCCGTGCCCTGCTCGGAATGTGTGAGAGAAACCTTGGCGAGAGTGAGCTCGCTCGTACCGATCTTCAAGCGGTCGTGGACCAGTTGAAAGAGCCAAGCGTACGGATCGAAGCCGGATTGGAGTTGATCGAGCTTTACACGGCTGCACAGGAACTTCCGAAGGCGGCAGCGGTAGTTGAGGTGCTGCGGCAGGACGCACCGGCCGATCCTCGAATACTCTATGCTGCCTATCGCATCTACTCCGACCTGGCAGGCGAGGCGATGCTGGATTTATCGCTTGCGGCACCTGAGTCGGGACAGATGCATCAGGCGATGGCGCATGAGCTAGGCCGCGAGCGGGACATCCCCGGCGCGATTGCAAATTTTCGCAAGGCTATTGCCGTCGATCCAAAATTACCTGGAATACATTTTGAGCTAGCGGAGGCGCTTCGTGCCTCGTCTGATCTCAAGCTTCGAGCCGAAGCCGAGCAGGAGTACCAGATGGCGGTCGCGGCCAATAGCCGGGACGAAAAGTCCTTGTCGCGACTCGGTGATATTGCTGTCGAGAAAGATGACTTCGATGGGGCGGTCGCGTATTACAAACGCGCTCTCTCGCTGGTGCCCGGCGATGCGGATGCAACCCTGGGGTTGGCCCATGTCTATATCGAGAAGGATGAATCTGCTTCCGCTTTACCGCTGCTGGAGCCGCTGGTTGCGGCCGATCCCACTAATGTCGTTGCTCACTATCGGCTGAGCACGGCCTACCGCAAATTGAAACGATCAGCGGATGCGAAACGGGAGATGGATGCTTATCAGAAGTATAGGGACATCAAGGAAAAGATGCGGGCGGTATATAAAGAGATGCGTCTCGATACTCCCCAGGGCGAACTGGATAATAAGTAGATGGATTCATTGCGGAATAAGCTGCGGGCATGGAGGATGTGCAGAGTAGAGTCTTTCTCCTGCCTTGGAGCGCTGACATGTCCCGTTGGCCTGATCTTGTGTGTGGGGCTTATTCAAGCGCAGGTTGCGAAGCCGAATCTTTCTGGTGAACGTTCCGGTGCTAGCGAGCGGGTGCCGCAGTTGGTGGACATCACAGCCTCGACCGGTATCCATTTCGAACATCTCTCCAGTCCAGAGCAGAAGTACATCGTCGAATCGATGAGCGGTGGCGTCGCGCTTCTCGATTACGATGGCGATGGCTGGCTCGATATCTACTTCACCAATGCGCCTAGTCTCTCCATGGCGCTCGCTGGGAAAAAGGCGAGAGGTGCGCTCTTCCATAACAACCACGACGGTACATTCACGGACGTTACGGAAAAGGCCGGTGTCGGGTATCCATGCTGGGCAATGGGCGCGGCGGTAGGAGACTACAACAACGATGGCCGCCCCGACCTGATTGTCAGTTGCTTCGGTGGGATAGTGCTTTATCGCAACAACGGCGATGGCACTTTCACTGACGCCACGAAGGCCGCGGGCTTAGACAAAGATACGGGCTGGGCTACCGGAGTTACCTTTGGTGACTATGATGGCGACGGCAATTCCGATCTCTTCGTGCCGCACTATGTCGATTTGGACATGAACGATCTGCCGAAGTTCGGGTCAAGCAAGACGTGTCAGTATCACGGAGTAGCGGTTCAATGCGGGCCGCGAGGACTAAAGGGTTCTCCCGACGCGCTCTACCACAACAATGGTGACGGCACCTTTAGCGAAGTTGCGAGGCAGGCAGGCGTAGATGACCCAAATCATTTCTTTGGACTGGGGGCCGTCTGGTCCGACTTCGACAACGATGGCAAGCTCGATCTCTTCGTAGGGAATGACGGCGAACCGAACTACCTCTATCACAACGAAGGTGATGGGCACTTCAAGGAGATGGCGTACGACGCAGGTGTGGCCGTGAGCGAAGACGGAACAGAGCAGGCGAACATGGGACTGGCGCTTGGAGACTATATGAATGTGGGCCGGATGAGCCTCGTCGTAACCCACTTTAGCGACGAGTACGCCGCAATGTTTCGCAACGATGGCGGGATGACCTTCTCCGATGTCTCCCGCGCGTCCGGAATCTCTCGTTCGAGTTCGCCGTATGTCGGATGGGGTGATGCGTTTCTGGATCTCGATAACTCCGGCTGGAAGGACCTGATTCTCGCGAACGGACATGTCTATCCGCAGGTAGACAGCGTAAAGATGGGGACGAGATACAAAGAACCTAAACTGGTCTTCAAGAACCAGCACGACGGTACATTCAAGGACGTGAGCGACGAGTCGGGCGAGGCTGTGCGTGAGCTTCAGGTTAGCCGTGGACTTGCGGTTGGGGACCTCTTCAATACCGGCAAACTCGACGTTGTTGTGGAGAATTTGACCGGCGGCCCTATGATCCTCGAAGCCAAAAGCAATCCGGCAAATCACTGGGTAAGCTTTGACCTTGAGGGCAGCCCCAAAAATCGGTTGGCCTTGAACGCTCGTATCTGGGTAACAGTCGGCGAGCTGCGGCAGATGGATGAGGTTCGAAGCGGCGGAAGCTATCTGTCGCAAAGCGATCTGCGGCTGCACTTCGGGTTAGGACGTGCTGCGAGTATCGACAAAATCGAGGTGCTATGGCCGAATGGTGAGCGACAGTCCTTTGAGAATGTTGCAGGCGATCGTTTCTATCACCTGAAGCAGGGAGGCGCTCTCTTACCTGTGGAACCCGCTCGGCACCCATAGTCATTGCATCGCCTGATAAAAGATCTCAGCGTGCAGCGCTGATTTTCTTTGGTGGCTTGCTCGCCCGCGCCGTCGACTCGCGGACAATCAACTCGGGATCAACTCGAATCAGCTCCGGCGTCTCCTCGTCCGCAAGTTTCTTCAGTAGCATTTGGGCGGCCGTGCTACCCATCTTCTGCAGCGGTTGGCGAATGGTGGTAAGGCTGGGGACCTGATATTGAGAAGATTGAATGTCATCAAACCCCAGGACGGACACATCCGTCGGTACGCGGAGGCCCGCCTCATGCAGTGCGCGTATGGTTCCCATCGCCGATACGTCGTTGAAGCAAAGGACAGCGGTAAAGTGTTGTCGGCTCTGGATAAGATGGCGAATGCCGGGGTAGCTGATCTCGGGTGAGTGGGAATCTTTTTCGAGATGAATCGTCAGCTGGTCGCTGACAGTCAGGCCGAGTTCCCGGGCGACATGCAACGTAGCGGCCCAGCGGGTGTCGGAATCGGAGCTGAAGGGCTGCCCCTGCATAAACGCTATCTTGCGATGGCCAAGCTGGTGGAGATGCCGAAGTGCGAGCTCCGCTGCCTTCTCGTGGTTCAAAATCACGTTGGTCACTCCGGACAACTCCGTATGCCCCGCGACGAGAACTGTGGGCAATGGCAGCAGAGCGTCCTCAGGCAGGTGGGTGTCAATCGCCAGGATTCCATCCACTCCGCGGGAACGCAGCAACTCAGGATAGGCTGAGACCAACTCCTTTTTGTGTCGGTGGTGGACGGTGAAGTAGAAGAAGCCCTCTCGCATCAGCAGGTCGCCAACGCCGCTGAGAACCTGGGAGTGGTAGCCCTCACCCAACTCTGGCAGCAGCACGCCGATCGTCTGCATGCGCTTTCCCTGCAGCGTGCGCGCAATCATGCTCGGTTGATAGTTGAACTTGGCCGCGGCCGCTTTGACGCGCTGCCGGGTGGACTCCGGGATCGATCTGCCGGGCGCGTCGTTGAGGACGAACGATATGGTCGATGGACTAAGGCCGAGATGTTCGGCCAGCATCTTGAGGCTGGCCGGACGTGTCGTACGTGGCGAAGACGTGGGCTGTTTTGGCATGAACGATGGCCTGAAGGGTATCTTGGGTAAAAAAGTTGTCGTATTGAGAGAGTATCAACAGGAACGAAGAGTAACTGTACAAAAATCGCTCACTCCTCCAAAGAGCGGTATTTATAGAGAGCAATGCGGAGAATAAATTTCGTGTTGGACAATGGACAAACGTTTGTCTAAACTTGTACCGCTGCAGGATAGGCTGGGTTTTCGCGTGAGACCGTCGACGACGGAGTTTAGTCTCATGATTCCCCGCCGTGCCTGCTAAATGAAGACCGCTTCAGGAGTAGCCATGACTTTTCGCCTCATTTCACAAGCTCTGACTCATCCCTTTGCTATCGGAAGCCTGTCGCTTGTCCTGCTTGGCGGATTGCGTCCCTGCGTCCTCACAGCTCAAGTACAGCCAACGACGAAGGACCATCATGTGACGAAAGATGGTGATGCCGAGACGCCTCGGTTTGTGAACAATCTCCTGCAAAAGATGACCCTTGAGGAAAAGATCGGGCAGATGAGTCAGATTGCGCTCAACCAGCCCCAGGACGTCTCGCCCGACCAGCGCATTCTCAATGGTCAGGTTGGCTCATTCCTTTTTCTCTCCGATGCTAGGGAGATCAATCGGCTTCAACATATCGCGGTCGACCGCAGCCGGCTCCATATTCCGCTTATCTTCGGATTCGATGTCATCCATGGATTTCGCACCATCTATCCTGTTCCCCTTGCGCTCGCGGCGTCGTGGGATCCAGCGATGGTAGAGCACGTTCAGAGCATGGCTGCAAAAGAGGCTAGCGCCGTTGGTGTCGATTGGACCTTTGCGCCGATGGTCGATATCGCACGCGATCCGCGCTGGGGCCGCATCATGGAAGGCGCAGGCGAAGATCCGTACCTTGGCTCCAAAATGGCAGCAGCCCAGGTACTCGGCTTTCAGGGCGATGAGCTTGGCGCCCCAGATCACATTCTTGCCTGCGTAAAGCACTTTGCCGGTTATGGTGCTGCTGTGGGCGGCCGCGACTATGACTCTTCCGATATCTCGGATGAACAGCTTTGGAATATTTACTTACCCCCGTTTGAGGCAGCGGTTCGCGCGGGCTCTGGCTCTTTAATGCCCGCCTACATGGATCTGAATGGAGTGCCGGCGACCGGCAACAAATTTCTTTTGCAGGATGTACTCCGCGATAAGTGGAAGTTCGATGGCTTTGTGGTGAGCGACTGGGATGCCGTGCTGAACCTGACCACGCACGGCTTTGCCTCCAGCCCGGAAGACGCAGCAGCGCGTGCTGTAAATGCAGGCGTCGATATGGAGATGACCAGTCATATCTACCGTGACAATCTTCCTGCAGCGGTCAAGGACGACCTCGTGAAAGAATCGACCATCGATGGGGCGGTACGCCGCATTCTTACGACCAAATATCGCCTTGGTCTCTTCAGTCATCCGTACGTTGATCCGTCGAAGTCAGCCGCACAGCTTGTCACTCCGGAGCAGCGTCACGCAGCCAGAGTCGCGGCTGAACAGACCGCTGTGCTTCTGCGCAACGAGGGGGCCTTGCTCCCGCTTAGCAAATCGCTGAAATCGATTGCGGTGATCGGGCCGCTTGCCGACTCGAAGCCCGACATCATGGGCTCGTGGAGCCTCGCCGGGCATCCTGCTGATGCGGTCACTGTTCTCGAAGGCATTCGTAAACGCCTCGGTGCAGGCACCACTGTGTCGTGGGCAAAGGGAGTTGAAATCTCACGTGGTCAACACTCCATCTTCGACAGCCAGTTTCCCAGTCCGCAGCCTATGTTGAAGACGGATGCCGACCGCGACGCCGAGTTCGCCCACGCCATCGACCTCGTCAAAAAATCTCAGGTTGCGGTGCTTGTATTAGGGGAGGCGCAGAATATGAGCGGCGAGCGTGCCTCGCGTTCCACGCTTACGCTTCCGGGACGGCAGCAGCAGCTTCTCGAAGCTGCGGTGGCGACCGGCAAGCCAGTGGTGCTGGTGCTGCTCAACGGGCGGCCACTCAACATCACATGGGCGTCTCAGCATGTTCCAGCTATTCTTGACGCATGGTATCCGGGGACAGAGGGAGGCAATGCCATCGCGGACCTGCTCTTCGGCGATGCTAACCCCGGAGGCAAGCTGCCTGTAACCTGGCCGCGGAGTGTAGGACAGGTGCCGATCTTCTATGCGCGCAATCTAACTCAGATTCCCAATGCGCCCGACACGCGTTACTGGGATGGCTCCAGCGCCCCGCTTTATCCCTTTGGTTATGGACTCAGCTATACCACCTTCAAGCTGGATGATCTTAAATTGGCCGCCCCCTCCGTACAGGCTGGCTCGTCGCTGATGGTGTCGGTCGATGTGCAGAACACTGGATCAGGTGCAGGAGATGAGGTCGTGCAGCTTTATACTCATCAACGTTCTGGCACCGCCTCTCGCCCTGTGCGTGAGCTGAAGGGCTTTCGGCGTATAACGCTTAGGCCGGGCGAGAAGCAGACAGTCACGCTGCAACTCGACACGCACGACCTGGGCTTCTGGAGTTCGCAGACCCGCCATTGGTCGATTGAACCTGGTCTCTTTGACCTTTGGGTAGGAACAAGCTCTGCCGCCACCGATCACGCTACCTTCACAGTTTTGCCGCAATAGGAAGGATGACTTATGTTGACTCGTCGAATGCTGTGCGTTGCCGCTTTTCTCTTTTACCTGTTGCCGCTGAACTCCTTTGCGCAGTTCGCCCATACACAGCAAAAACAAATCGTTGATGGGAGCGGTAAGCCGTTTCTTATTCGCGGAACAAACCTGGGTAACTGGTTTATGCCAGAGGGATACATGTGGGACTTCGATGGCGGCCCGCAATCGGCTCGCGAGATTGAAGGCCTCGTGACAGAACTCCTCGGACCAGACAAGGCGACGGACTTCTGGCATCAGTACCGGCAAGACTACATCACGAGACAGGACGTTCACCTTCTTCACGAGGCGGGGTTCAATACCATCCGCATCCCGATTCATTACAAGTTTTTTGAGACGGATAACTCTGAGGGATTTGCTCCGCTCGACCGAGTCATTCAATGGAGCCGTGAGGAAGGGCTGTACGTCATTGTGGATATGCACGCCGCTCCCGGAGGCCAGACCGGGGCGAACATTGACGACAGCTATGGCTATCCTTGGCTATACGACAGTCCGCGTGAACAGGCTCATCTCGTCGCTGTCTGGCAGCGCATCGCACGTCATTACAAGGACAATTCAACCGTACTTGGCTACGATCTGCTGAACGAGCCAATCCCGCATTATCCCAGCCTCGCGCCGCTGAATGCCAAACTCGAACCGGTTTACAAGAAGCTGACGACAGCCATCCGCCAGGTCGATACTCACCACATTCTCTTCCTTGGCGGCGCCCAGTGGGACAGCAACTTTTCGGTCTTCCATCAGCCATTCGACAACAACACCGCATACACCTTTCATAAGTACTGGTCCAAGACTGATGTCTCGGTCATTCAACAGTATCTCGACTTCCGCGACCGTTATAACGTTCCTATCTGGATGGGCGAGTCGGGCGAAAATACCGATGAGTGGATTACTCAGTTCGTCGATCTGCTGAACAAAAATGACATAGGCTGGACCTTCTGGCCTTACAAGAAGATGTCGAAGACCTCGGCTGTCGTCACAATTACTCCTCCAGAGGGATGGGACAAGATCGTTGCCTTCGCCAAGTTGCCGCGAGGCACGGGCCAGGTAGAGGAACGCCTCAAGGCAAGGCCCGATCAGGATACGATCAACCGCGCTTTTGCCGGCTTGCTGGAAAACATCAAGCTGAAGAATTGCCATGTCGATCCCGGCTATTTGAAAGCGCTTGGCATGAAGCCCGTGTCAGTAAATTAAAGCTCGCTAACGAACCATGAAGAAGATTCTGTCCAGGAGAAGAGATGAATTCTAAAATTGGTGGCTGTCTGCTGCTCATCGCCACGGCGTTTCCTTCGCAAATATTGCTTGCACAAAAAAAGGCTACTTACTGGCTGACGACTCCTGATAAGTCGTCGCTCTTGCAGTTGCAAAAGGAGTCACTGGATTTCACTAAATCTTCCGCAAGCAATCCCACCATCAATGTCGACGAAAAGCAAAGATTTCAAACGATGGATGGCTTCGGCTTTGCGTTGACTGGTGGAAGTGCACAGCTGATCATGCGCATGGACCCCGCAAAGCGGGCGGCACTGCTGCAAGAGCTTTTTACTGTTAGTGACAACAGCATCGGCGTCAGTTATTTGCGGGTAAGTATCGGATCGTCCGACATGAATGACCATGCCTTTTCTTACGATGATCTGCCGGAGGGACAGACTGATCCCGATATGACTAAGTTCGATCTTGGGCCTGATCGCAACGATGTCATCCCGGTGCTAAAGCAAATTTTGGCAATCAATCCAAAGATCAAGATATTAGGATCGCCATGGTCCGCCCCTCTATGGATGAAGACAACAGGCAAAGCGAAGGGCGGGGTATTGAAGCCGGAGTACTTCGCCGCCTATGCCACTTACTTTGTTAAGTACATTCAGGAGATGAAGGCGGAAGGAATCCCAATTGATGCGGTCACTATTCAAAACGAGCCACTGAACGAGAAAAATACGCCCAGCATGGTAATGCTCGCTCCAGAAGAGGGTGATTTCATCGCAAATGATCTTGGCCCGGCATTCGCAAAAACTGGGATCAAGACAAAGATCGTTCTCTACGACCACAATCTCGATCATCCCGCTTATCCGCTCTCGATTCTGAAAGACCCTGCAGCGAACAAGTACGTCGATGGCACAGGGTTCCATCTCTATGGCGGCACAGTCGATGCGATGACCGAGGTTCATGATGCATTTCCGAACAAGAACCTTTACTTCACGGAACAGTCTGTGACGGAGCATGGTGACAGCGGTACGCTGAACATAGCTCGTCCCGTGGCAAGAATCATCATCGGTGTCAGCCGGAACTGGAGCAAGAATGTACTGCTTTGGAATCTTGCTGCCGATCCGCAGTTTGGCCCTCATACCAACGATGGTGGATGTACTGGATGTCAGGGCGCGCTGACTATCGATGGCAATAACGTCACTCGGGATCTCGCCTATTACACCATTGCCCACGCCTCCAAATTCGTTCCTGCCGAGTCTGTTCGAATCGGCTCAAACGATCTTGATAACCTTCCGAACGTTGCATTCAAAACTCCGGCAGAGAAAGAGGTGCTTATCGTTGCCAATACCAGCGATTCTTCTCAGACCTTCAACGTCAGCTATCACAAGAAGGCATTTACCTCTGTGCTGGTAGCAGGTGCAGTTGCAACTTACATTTGGTAACTAGGGATATCAGGGGAAGCCATGACACGCAGGCAAATCCGATGGACAGCATTTGTTCTATTTCTATTGGTTTCAGTTCCTCTATGGGGAGCCTCATATTACACGCTACGCCCTGACGATCCCAAGGCCGTCTATCTAACCAGAGGCGATCATGGTGTTCATGGCGATGGCATCGCGGACGACAGTGATTCCATCCAACAGGCCATCACCAAAGTGCAGGAGTCGACGACGCAGGGAATCGTGTTTATTCCCGAAGGGCGCTACCGCATCACCAAAACCATTGTTGTCTGGCCTGGTATTCGTTTGATCGGCTATGGCGCAAAGCGCCCTGTCCTTGTGCTCGCGAAGAATACTCCAGGCTTTCAGAAGGGAATTGGATACATGCTTCTCTTCGCGGGTGGCCGTCCGGACGCAACCCATCGCAGGCCCCGCCGCGGTGATCCATTGGCTGGAATCGTACCTCCCAACAATCTCATCCCAGATGCAAATCCTGGAACATTCTATTCCGCGATGAGTAACATCGATTTCGAAATTCAGGATGGCAATCCCGCAGCCGTTGGTATTCGCTTTCATGTTGCGCAGCATTGCTATCTGGCGCACATGGATTTCCATATCGGGTCCGGCATAGCTGCATTGCATGATGTCGGCAACGAGGCAGAGGACCTGCATTTTTACGGTGGCCAATACGGTATTATGACTCGTAAGCCATCGCCCGGTTGGCAATTTACGTTGCTGGATTCCACGTTTGAAGGGCAAAGCGTTGCTGCAATCAAGGAGCATGAAGCCGGACTCACTTTGATCCGCGATCATTTTAGAAATGTGCCCACAGCGATATCGATCGATCCAGGTTACTCCGATGAGCTATGGGTAAAGGATGCTCGTTTTGAAGACATCAGCGGGCCAGCAATCATTGTGAGCAACGAGAGAAATGCTCACACCGAAATTAATCTTGAAGACATCATCTGCCACCATGTTCCTTTTTTCGCCGAGTTTCGTGAGAGCGGTAAAAAGATAGACGGTGCTGGCGAAATATACAAGGTAAGTCATTTCACGCATGGACTCACCTTCGCAGAGGAGGGGGCGACTCCTGAGATTAGAACAACCAATGATACGCATGCGTTGAGCGCGCTCCCTGCTCCACTTCCATCCGATATTCCATCCGCTCCGGCTCAGGATACTTGGGTCAACCTGCATACCTTGGGAGCAAAGGGAGATGGTGTAACCGACGACACCGCTGCCATTAAAAAGGCAATTGCCGAACACCGTACAATCTACTTTCCCTCGGGCCACTACATCGTTACCGACACAATCCTTTTAAGGCCAGACACCGTGTTCATTGGCCTTAATCCCACAACAACGCAAATCGATCTGCCGGATTCCACTCCGGCATTTCAAGGCCCCGGTTCCCCTAAGCCATTGCTGGAGACGCCTCACGGTGGAACCAACATCGTTACTGGCATTGGGCTCTATACCAACGGCATCAACAGCAGGGCAGTTGGCGCAAAGTGGATGGCGGGGGCAGATTCGCTGATGGATGACGTTCGCTTCCTCGGCGGCCACGGGACGAACTATCCGGGAGTCTCATTTGCCACCATCTACAACAACACCCACACGTCCGACTCGGATGCGCGCCGCAAATGGGACAGCCAGTACCCCAGCCTATGGATCACCGATGGGGGAGGCGGAACCTTCGCGGATATATGGACTCCAAGCACCTTCGCGCAGGCGGGGGTATCAATCTCCAATACCTCGACCTCCGGACGAATCTATGAGTTGTCGAGCGAGCACCATGTCCGGAACGAGGTGAAGCTGAATCATGCGTCGAACTGGCAGATCTATGCTCTGCAGACTGAAGAAGAGCGCGGGGAAGGGCCATTTGCGTTGCCGCTCTCTATCGACAATTCAAGTAACATCACGATCGCAAACTATCATAGTTATCGCGTAGTCAGCAGCTATCAACCGTTTTCCGATGCGATCAGAGTTGCAAGTTCAAATAATATCCGGCTACGCAACATCCATGTCTATAGCGATAGTAAGGTGTCCTTCGATAACTCCGTTGTTATTGAGCAGCCACATACCATAGAGATTCGCGACCGTGAGTTTGCCGCACTTACTATCGATGCTCTCAAGACCGCACCAGCGCCGGCCGCTCTCTCCGTAGTTGTTGCTAGTGGAGCAAAGATAGAAATGCTGTCTACGGGCTTCTTCAATATCTCCGGCGCAGCAGTCGATCACTTAGGGCAACTTTACTTTGTCGATGCTCACTGGCAGCGTATCTATAAGTGGTCGCCCGAGAACAACAATCCTGTCATCGTCAGCGACAGCCCATTGTCTCCAGTGCAGCTTGCATTCGACAAGTCAGGCGATCTCATGGTCGTCTCCTACGACGGCGATGGCACGGTCTATTCGTTCAATCCAAACTCGCCAGAGGAGCACATCACGCTGCTCAAGCCCCAGCCAGCCGCGCCAAGGCTGGGTCTTACGGCGGTCCTTCCAGTAGATTACTGGCGCAACGAGAACGACTTTCTGCAAGCTGTTCCTGTCCTCAAGCCTTACCAATACCTCTCTCCCGACGGCACAACTTTCATCCCGGCAGGCGAGGACTTTGTACGCGGTGCGCTGTATTACGGGACGAAGATGGCGGATATCCTGCGCGCGTTTGGCTTGGCGCGGGCTGTGCCAGGTCACCCCTTCTATTCCAGCGACGAATCGCAGGAAAAAACTTACGTCTCGAGCGTAGGTCCAGATGGTACTTTGAGGAACACGAAGCTCTTCGCAGAGCAAGGTGGCGAAGGCGTTGCCCAGGATGCAGAAGGGGACGTCTTTATCGCGGCGGGACAGATCTATGTCTACAATCCTTCAGGTCAGCTGATCGATACCATCAACGTTCCGGAACGTCCTATTGACCTCGTCTTTGGCGGAAAGGACGGACGAACATTATTCATCCTCACGCACCACTCTCTCTACTCGGTACAGACGAAGGTGAAGGGATTGCTCCAGTAGCGAATTCAGGGATACAGTCGTTCCTTTGACCAGCCGTTATCGGTGCGCAAAAACAAGAACCGATCATGCAGTCGCTCTACGCCATTTACCCAAAACTCGATTCGCTCTGGCCAAAGCACATACCCGCGCCAGTATTCAGGGCGTGAAACCTCGTCCGGACTGCGCTCCTCGGCCAATCGGACACGCTCTTCCAAAGCCTGTCGGCTGGCTAGCGGCCTGCTCTGTCGCGAAGCTACTGCCCCAAGCTGGCTACCTCGCGAGCGACTATGAAAGTAGACATCTGCCTCTGTTTCGGGAAGCTCTGAAACCAGGCCTTCTACACGGACCTGACGGCGCAGCGATTTCCAGTGAAAGCACATCGCCGCCCGCGGATTCTCCGACAACTCGGAGCCCTTCCTGCTCTCTGCGTTGGTGTAGAAGGCAAACCCGCGCTCGTCCAATCCTTTCAACAGCACCATCCGAACACTCGGCGCGCCCTCTGTCGTAGCCGTAGCGAGTGCCACAGCATTGGGGTCGTTCAGCTCGCCGGCCTCCGCTTCAAGCATCCACGCCTTGAACAGCGCAATAGGATCCACCGCAGTTTCTGCGTCAGTCATGTTCATGATTGTTCACCACGCAAGGCCGGCTATTCATCCAGTCCATCGAATAAATTGTTCTCGAGCCGGGCTGGCTGCGGCTCCTTTGCGGCCACCAGTGTATAAAACTCCTCAGCGCCGTACTTTGCAAACAGCTCTTTCGTCTGCTCCATCAAAGGAGCCTGCGAAGCATGTTGGCGAAATGCCTCCGTCTTTAGCTCTCGCACGGATTCAATGTCGAGTATGACCGTCCAAGGCATCGGATTCGGTGCCTGCCGACCCGGGATGAAGAAGTTCGTACTCAGATAGAACAGCCGTTTCGGCTCATGCACTGCGCCAAGCTGCGGATAGCGTTTTGTCTGCCCCGACCAGTGAAATGCCGCCGTAGTCAGCATCGAAACCATCATGTGATCAGGGTGCGTATTCAGGCCGCCATCAGTGCCAAACGTCAGCACAACGTCCGGTCGAAACTGTCGCATCTTCTCTACCAGCCGCCCGGCAGCCTGCGAAAAGTCGACAAACTCCAAGCGAGCATCGTGATAATCGAGCAGCTCATGCCTGGTCACGCCAAGCACCTCGCACGACGCGGTAAACTCTTCTCGCCGCATCTTTCCCAACGCCTCGCCCGATGCTGCGTCACCACGGTTCGTAGCCGCTTGGCCATCGGTCAGGCAGATGACGTAAGTTTCCACTCCATTCTCCGCAGCCAACGCCAGTGCTCCCCCAAACGCAAAACATTCATCGTCGGGATGCGCGACGACACACATCAATTTCAATCCCACTTCTTCCCCTCTTCTAATTCGAAATCATCAAACAGCAACTCTTCTGTGACCTGCGCCTCGACCACTGCATCTGGATCGACTGCGCGCACCGGAGCAAAAGTGCGCCGGTGCAGGTCACATGGCCCACGTTCAGCCAGCGCCCGCCGATGCTCCGGCGTGCCATAGCCTTTGTGCGACGCCAGCCCATATCCTGGATGCACGAGGTCTAAATCGCGCATCAATGCATCCCGGTACACCTTGGCGACGACCGAAGCCGCCGCAATCGAAAGACTCAGCGAGTCTCCATAGATTAGCTTTGTCTGTTTGCAGGGATGGTCCAGTCGCATGGCATCAATCAGTAGATGATCCGGCGCAATCTCCAACCCCTGCACGGCAGCCAGCATAGCCATTCGCGTCGCCTGGTAGATATTCACGCGGTCGATCGTCGCAGCGTCCACTTCGGCGATGCAAACCGCTATCGCCAGCCGCCTGATGCGTTTGTTCAACTGCTCACGCTGCTCCTGCGTCAGCTGTTTCGAATCCGTCAGCCCTGCCTTTGCCAGTCCGCTCAGGCGTTCGGGAAGAATCACCGCAGCCGCGACCACAGGTCCAAACAAGGCTCCGCGGCCCACTTCATCTACGCCGGCAATGCTGCGATAGCCGTGATATCGCAAAGCCTGCTCCGGCGCATCGCTGCACACAAGCTGCTTCAGCATTCGCTGCTTCGCTGTCGCGGCAGTGACTGTCTTCGAGATTCGAATCGATGCAACAAAGGCCATACGCGTCATCAACGAGTGTATAACCCGGCAGCGCACAAAACGAAGCCACGACCGAAGTCGTGGCTCTGTAAAACGAAGAATGAAAGCTTACTTGGCGCGCTCGACTTCGCGCAGACGGGCAGCCTTGCCGCGCAGACCGCGCAGGTAGAACAGCTTGGAGCGGCGAACTTCGTAGGAGCGAATCTTCTCGACCTTGTCCACAACCTTGGAGTTGTAGGGGAAGATGCGCTCGACGCCCTGGCCAAAGCTCATCTTGCGAACGGTAAAGGTGCCCTGGGCTCCCTTACGGCAGGCAATCACCATGCCTTCAAACGCCTGCAGACGCTCTTTCTCGCCCTCGCGGATTTTAACTTGAACGCGGACGGTATCGCCAGGGGCAAACTCGGGTAAATCGGTCCGCTCGAACTTGGCGGCCAGCTTCTGCATGATTGGATTGATCGACATGACAACTTTCCTGTGTTTGGACTCGAGTCTTTAGTGTACACGAATCTGGGCGCGAAAGTCCTTATTTACGCCTCATATTCGCTATCGGGCCGAAGCTCCGCCAGCATCTCTCGATCTTCCTCGCTGATCGCAATCCGGTCCAGCAGATCGGGCCGGTTTTGCAGCGTCTTCTGCAGGGCCATCCTTCGCCGCCAGCGCCGAATCGCCTCATGGTCCCCGCCGCGCAAAGCCTCAGGAATCGCCACTCCGCGAAACTCCGCAGGCCGCGTGTAGTGCGGATAGTCCAGCAACCCTCCCGCGCCATAGGTGCTCCGCGGAACCCCATCCACAGACTCGCCATCCACTGCCGCATCATCTGCCCCAAAGCTCTCAAACCGCGACGAATCAGGGTTCCCCAACGCGCCCGGCAGTAACCGGACTACGGCATCCACAATCACCGCCGCTGCCAGCTCTCCACCCGAAAGCACATAGTCCCCAATCGAGATCTCCCGGTCGCAGAGCATCTCATTCACGCGCTCGTCCACGCCTTCATAGCGTCCGCAGATAATGACCACTCGCTCTGTCGCGGCAAGTTCACGCGCCACGGTCTGAGTAAATGGCCGTCCCTGCGCCGAGAGCAGAATTACTGTCTCCTTCTTTTGCTGCCGTTCGATCTTGGATGAAATTCCCAGCGAGGCGACAGCGTCATAAATAGGCTCCGGTTTCAACACCATGCCTTCGCCGCCGCCAAACGGTCTGTCGTCCACCGTCCGGTGCCGATCATGCGTAAAACCGCGCAGATCATGCGTAGCTATATCCACCAGGCCTGCCGTGCGGGCGCGCTTCAGGATTCCATAGTCCAGGGGACTGTCAAAGAAGCCCGGAAAAATTGTAATGATATCGAAGCGCATAAGAATCAGTTTAGTGCCTGCGATGCGCTGCCATGGACAGCTATCGCTTCGACTCTTGGCGAATCTTTACCCCGTCGCTCGGCTTCGGCGATTGATTCACTTCCAGCAGGCCCTCGGGCAGGGCCATGTCTACTCGCTTCACTTTAGTATCCACTCCGACTATGAACGCCTTGGCAAAGGGAATCAAAATCTCGTTACCATCGGGGGATGTAACCTCCAACAGCGGGGCAGCGTCCTCCAGCCGTCGAGAGCCATCCGCCGTAGCAGGGAACTGAACGTCGGCGATCACGCCAACCGCTACCGCGCCGTCATACACCGTGCAACCAACTAATTCGCTGATATAGACCGCGTCCTCGTCCAGTGGTGCCCGTTCCTCGTCTGGAACTAGAACCTCAAGCCCGGCCAGCGCCTCTGCCTGATTGATTGAGTCCACCCCGGCAAACTGCAGCACGATGCGCCCCTCGTTCTTGCCGACAGGCAGCCAGAATGCGATGACCTCAGCCGTTCGCGCCTGTGCCGCCTCGCCGTCAAAGCCAGGCGCCGCAAGAAAGATCTGCTTTCGTTCCTCGAACCGTTCAGGAAAGTCGGTCAACAACTCCGCGAGCAACTCGCCCTTACGGCCTTGAGGCCGTAGCAAGTGAGCCAGCGCGATCCACGAAGAAGCGTTTGCTGTCATAGGTCGAAACAAAAACTAACTCAGCACATCACGATGCTCTGGTCTCTTCCACGATGTCCAGCGAAAAGCGACGTTTCAGCTTCATGCTGGCCGCGCTCAGCACGGTGCGTATCGAGCGCGCCGTCCGGCCTTGTTTACCGATCACTTTGCCTACATCGCTCTGCGCCACATGCAGTCGCAGCAGCGTCCCATCGCCATCCTGGATGGTCTCCACGGAAACCTCTTCCGGTTTATCCACCAGCGCGCGGGCAAGTTCAGCGACCAGGTCGCTCATCTTTTTCGCAGAATCGTCACCTGATGCCAATTGCATGGCTTCATCCATTACACACACCTCTTGGGAGTCACGCTGCGACGCTCACGCTCAACCTTTAGTCTCATCTGATGCGAGATCTTCCAGACTGCGCTGCTACGAGCATCACAACGGTTCATGGGGAGCCTGGTTGAATGCGCCATGCTTTCCCCATTTTGCACAGCCGATTTATCGACGGTGCAATAGAGAAATTCTACGTGAGTAATGTGCACGATGCGATATAAGGAACCGGCTCTGTTACGAAATCTTTGGGAACCCTGCTTTTCGTTCCCAAAGATTCATCAGTAACGTGACTTAAGCGGCAGACGCAGCCTCGGTCGTCGCTGCAGGAGCCTGGGTCATCAGCTTTCCGACCCGGTCCGACAACTGCGCGCCATTGCCCACCCAGTAGTCGATGCGGTCGCGTTTCAGGTCGACGGTCGCAGGGTTTGTGCGGGGATTGTACGTGCCCACGACTTCAACCGACCGGCCATTGCGGGCGCGGTCCTTTTCGATTACAACGACGCGATAGTGGGGCTGCTTACGCGCTCCAACGCGCGCCAAACGGATCATCAACACTAGGAATGCCTTTCAAAACTGTTATTTTGAGCCTGACGCCCGTCCGCGAAGTTCTTTACACAGGACAGGACTGATACAGCCCAACACCTAAGTATGGCCGAAAATGCAGCTTTTCGCAATGCTTACGCGCTGCTAATTCCTATCCCCCAATCTCGCTACAATAGAGCCAGTGAACCGCGAATATCACAAATGGTTATCGCCAGCCCTCGGGCGGGAGATGGAGTTCCTCGTCTTCGGACACGCCGGCCCTCCCGCACTTGCCTTTTCTACCTCCTGCGGGCGTTTCTTCGACTTCGAGGACCGGGGCATGGTCAGCGCCGTTCAGCACAAGATCGAAGCTGGCCATCTGCAACTCTTTTGTATTGATTCCGTTGACGCCGAAAGCTGGTACAACCGCACCGTCGTTCCACGCGCCCGGGTCGCCCGCCATCTTCGCTTCGAGCAATACATCCTGGAAGAGGTCGTTCCCTTCGTCCGCCACCGGAACCGCTCTCCGGGCCTCGGTGCCATTGGGTGCAGCTTCGGTGGTTACCATGCGGTCAACATCGCCCTCCGCCACCCTGAGACCTTCACCGGCATCCTCTCCATGGGCGGCGCGCTCGACCCCTCCGGCTTCCTCTCCGGCTACTACGACCAGGATTGCTACCTCAATCTGCCGACTCACTACATGCCGAACATGAGCGACGCTCATTATTTCGACTTCTACCGCCGCAACAGTTGTGTCCTCGCCACGGGAGTGGATGACGTCTGCCGCGGCATGAATCAGCAGATGGCTCACATCCTTCATGCCAAGGAGATTCCCTGTCGCCTCGACGTCTGGGGCAACGGTGCCGGCCACGACTGGTCTACCTGGCAGCGCATGATTCAGACCTATCTATAGACAAGGCAGAGCACCTTGAAGACTGATAGACAAGACAGAGCACTTTGAAGACTTATAGACAAGGGAGAGCACTTTGAAGAAGATTGGCGTCCTGTTCGGAATGGAGAATACCTTTCCCAGCGCTCTTGTCGACCGCATCAACTCCATGGAGATTGACGGCGTCCGCGCCGAATTCGCCCACGTGGGCGGCGTGCAGATGGCTGTCCCCTCCGGCTACGATGTGATCATCGACCGCATCTCGCACGAGATGCCCTTCTACCGTGCATGGCTCAAAAACGCTGTGCTTACTGGCACGCAGGTCATCAACAATCCCTTCTGGTGGTCCGCCGACGACAAGTTCTTCAACTACGCCCTTGCTTCAAAGCTTGGTGTCGCTGTTCCCCGAACCATTCTGCTTCCGCACAAGAATTTCCCGTCGCAGATCAACGCCCGCTCCGTCCGCAATCTCGAGTATCCGCTCGACTGGGATGGCATCTTCGACCACATCGGCTTTCCCGCCTTCCTGAAACCGCACGATGGCGGCGGCTGGCGCGACGTCTTCCACGTCCACAACCGCGACGAGTTCTTTGTCGCCTACGACCAGACCCGCGACCTCTGCATGACACTCCAGGCCGCGGTCAACTTCCAGGAATATTTCCGCTGCTTCGTCGTCGGCCAGTCCGAGGTCCGCATTATGGCCTACGATCCACATCAGCCCTTTGAACACCGATACATACAGGAGCCGCCCAGCAGCGATCCTCAGCTCTTGCAGCGTGTCGAGCAGGACGCCCTCACGCTCTGCCGTGCCCTCGGCTACGATCTCAACACGGTCGAGTTCGCCGTTGAAGATGGTATCCCCTACGCCATCGACTTCATGAATCCCGTACCCGATGCCGATCTCTATTCGGTAGGCGAGGCCAGCTTCCACTGGATCGTCGATGCCATGGCCAGGCTGGCGATCAAAAAAGCACAATCTCCATGGTCAGTTGAGATCGCCCCTCAATCGCAGATGCATTGGTCGACCTTCCTCTCTGGGAGTAACGCCAAGGCCCCTAAGCCGAAAGCTGTTCGTCGGCCTGCGGCAAAAAAGGTCCTCACCTGAAAATAAGCAATGAAAATCAGCAATGACGTTTGCCCTGTCGTCCTACTGAAGGCGCGGAATTATACCACCGATTGAAGATTTTTGTTCCACGTGGAACATTATTGCTAACGTTGTGGTGCACAGGGATGGCTGAATCCAGGTGCGACCTCATGGAAGTTACGGCATACGTTCGATTCCGAATCTCGCACCCCCCAGAAATTTCTTGCTCAATCGGAGGCGTACGGTAGACTCCTCTATGTCAACCAACGGACCGCATCGCGGCCGCGAGGTTGAGCCAAGGAGGACGTGTGAGTCAGCGGCCCAGGACGAATGGAGACAACCCAGTTCGCAATGCAGTCCGTTTTCCTATGAGACTGGCCATTCACCTCTGTACGGAGGAGGGAGAGATTGACGCAGTGACCGAGAATATCTCCGCCAACGGCCTGCTGTTTGTCAGCGACCGCCTTCCCGAGATTGACAGTAAAATTGAGTTCACTATTACCATGCCATCGGCGGTTATGGGCTCTGCTACCGATGTCACCATCCACTGTAGGGGCCGCGTGGTGCGCCACTCCGTTGAGAATGGTGAGAAGAAGGCCGCTGCTGTGATCGACGAATATTTTCTAAAGGCCTGATTTATGACGGTTGTTCATTTTGACAAAACCCGGAGTGAAGACGATGGACCGGAGGAGACTGTTCTCCAGGAGAACCCGGGTCCGACTGGAATTCGCGTCGTGCTGGCCGATTCGCAGGCCATCTATCGTGTTGGAATCCGCAAGATCTTCGCCCTTGAGGACGACATCCGCGTCGTCGCCCAGGTAGAGAACCTAAATAATCTGTATCTCGCGCTGCAGCGCTACCCCACCGACGTCGTCGTGCTCGAAGGCCAGCTGATTGCCGGAACCATCGACGCCATTCCGGAGCTGGTGCGTCAGCATCCCGATGCCAAGCTGATCGTCCAGGTCTCGGAGGCGGACGAGTCCAACACGGTCGAGCTCTATCGCCGCGGCGTCCGCGGTGTAGTGCCGCGTTCCATCTCCCCCGATCTTCTGGTCAAGTGCGTCCGTAAGATCGCCGACGGCGAGACCTGGATCGACAATCAATCCATCAGCTGGGTCATCGAGGCCTACCGTGCCCAGGCAACCTCGCTTACGGATCCCAAGGTGCAGCCCAAGCTATCGAAAAAAGAGCTGGCCATTATCAGCTGCATCACCCGGGGCATGCGCAACAAGGAGATTGCCTACCAGGTCGGGACCACCGAACAGGTCATCAAGAACTATCTTCGCAAGATCTACGACAAGCTGGGCGTCTCCGACCGTCTGGAGCTTGCGCTCTACTGCCTGCACCATGAGTTGCTGAAGAAGTACACGCAGGAGCTAAACAGTGCAGGCATCGCGACCGAGCCATCCCAGCCGCTCCGCGCCAAGATGTAGCCGTTCTATAGCTATATCCTCTCAGGCGTAGCTTCCTTTGTTTGTCATTCCCGAAGGGAATCTGCGTTTTGCTCGAATCACCAAAACTATATCTGGAAGAGAACCGCTCTAGCTCTTCCATGGGGAGCTGGCCTTGGCGATCCCCTGGTGCTGGTCGCGCCTTCGAGCGGGCCGCATTGCTCTCACCCCTTACTGCATTTACTATGGTGCATGGATTGACTTTAACTAATCATCCTTTTGTTTTGGCACCCTTCTGCACATGTCAACCATCCAATCCCCAGCGACGGAAGAAATTCATCCCGATGTAGCGCTTGTAGCACGCGCGAAAGCGGGGGACGCGGCTGCCTTCGAGCAGCTCGTGCGGCAGTACGAACGCCAGATCTTTCGGGTAGCGCAGCATATTACTCAAAACCGTGAAGACGCCGAAGACATCACGCAGGACGCATTCCTCAAGGCTTACGAGAAGCTGGAGCAGTTCCAGGGAAACTCAAAGTTCTCTACCTGGCTGGTCCGCATCGCGGTCAACGAGAGCCTCATGCGGCTGCGCAAGCGCAAGACCAGCAAGACTGTCTCGATGGACGCCGACGTCCAGACCGAAGATGGGGCCATCCCCAGAGACTTCGCCGAGTGGCGGCCCAATCCTGAGCAAAATTACAATCAGGCAGAGCTGGCCGAGATTCTCCGCAAGACGATCCAGGGCCTTCCCCCCGGTTTTCGCACCGTCTTCACCCTGCGCGACATTGAAAATCTCTCCACGGAAGAGACTGCGGAGGCTCTCGGCTTGAGTGTTCCCGCCGTCAAATCGAGACTGTTGCGCGCACGCCTGCAGTTGCGTGAGCGTCTCAGCAGATACTTCCACAAGAAGGAGGGTCAGCCAGCATGACCTGCACCGATTTTCTCAGCCAGCTTACCGATTACTTCGACGGCCAGATCAGCCCCGAGCTTCTCGAAGAGGTTCGCGCTCATACTGCCGATTGCAGCCACTGCGAGGTGGTCCTCAATACGACCCGCCAAACC
The DNA here is from genome assembly GCF_035532915.1 of Edaphobacter sp. Classification (GTDB taxonomy): domain Bacteria; phylum Acidobacteriota; class Terriglobia; order Terriglobales; family Acidobacteriaceae; genus Edaphobacter. Next base: position 14,519 of record NZ_DATKQC010000101.1, on the reverse strand, counting down.
ATTGAAATCTATCGCGGAACTGAAGTTTACGAGGTTTCAGACGACTTTCGCGAGCGCCTTCACTCCGCCATTATGCGGAAATGCAGCCAAAAGGCGAGTGCTTAGACCCTGTTTTTCTTGACGCATGACAAGGCTCCGACTATCCTAATATCAATGGCGATATTTTGCGCATCCCGTTGTTGCATGTGTTGTTGCGACTCCGTGCGCCTTCGCCTTTGCCCTGCTTCGTAGACTGTCCCTAAAAAGTCCGATACACATCAGCAAAGTCATAAGCGCCCACGAACTTGAGTGGGCTCTTTTTATTTCTGCTTCACCAAAGGAATCTAATGACCACCCCTTCCGCCCCCGCCGTCAAAGAGACCAAAGCCCAGAAGACAGAGCGCCTCAAGCTCGCCAAGAACCCCTGGGAGGCCTTTGACGAGATCCGCCAGTTTGCCCGCGACGGGCGCGACTCTGTCCCCGAAGACTGGGCGCTCTACTTCCGCTGGTGGGGAGTCTACTCGCAGGGCGACGGTCTCGGCCTGGCTGGCGGCAAGAATGGTGAGGGCAAAGCCACTGAATTCTTCATGCTGCGCATCGGCCTGCCCAACGGCCTGCTCACCAGCCATCAGCTTCGCGTCATCGGCGGGATCACCAAGAAATTCGCACGCAACCTGGCCGATATCACGACCCGCCAGAACATCCAGCTTCACTGGCTCACCATCGCCGATCTCGTCGAAGTCGTCGATACTCTTACCGAGATTGGCCTCTCCCCCAAGGGAGCCTGCGGCGACGTCGTCCGCAACGTGACCGGCTGCCCCCTCGCCGGAATCAACCACGACGAGCTCATCGACGCCTCACCTCTTGCTGTCGAAGTAGCAAGAACGCTCACGGCGAACACAGCCTTTTATAACCTGCCCCGCAAATTCAAGATCTCCGTCTCAGGCTGCCCTCTATGGTGCAACTACCCCGAGATCAATGACGTTGCTCTTACTGCGATCAAGCACGTCGTAGACGGCAAGGAAGAGGTTGGCTACACCCTCCGCGTCGGCGGTGGTCTCTCGACGGAACCGCACATCGCCGCGCGCATTCCCGCCTTCATCCGTCAGGATCAGGCCCTCGCCACTGTCATCGCCGCTGCGGAGATCTTCCGCGACGCCGACGTGCTCCGCGAAAACCGTGCAAAGGCGCGCTCCAAGTATCTCTTCATGAAGTTCGGCTGGACGCCTGAATCTTACCTCGAGGTGCTCGAACAGAAGCTGGGCTACAAGCTGATTCCTTCTCCCGTAGAAGACGAGAACATCGCCGACGACATCTATCGCGACCACATCGGTATCACCCAGCAGCGCCAACCCGGCCTCTCTTCGGTCGGCGCCAGCGTTCTTCGCGGACGGGTCACTGGCGATCAGTTGCAAAAGCTCGCCGATCTCGCCGATAAGTACGGCAATGGTCAGCTTCGCGCCACCATCATGCAGAACATCATCATCGTGAACGTGCCCAATGAGATGACCGCTGCCCTGGTCATCGAGCTGAACACGCTTGGCTTTCTGGTCGATGTATCAACTTTCTGGCGCGGAGCGATTGCCTGCACCGGCACCGAGTTCTGCAAGCTCGCCATTACTGAAACCAAAGGATTTGCAAAGTGGCTGGTCAGCGAGATGGAGGACCGCCTCCCGGGCTTCGATCAGCAGATCAAGCTACACGTCACCGGTTGCACCAACAGCTGCGGCCAGCACTGGATCGCCGATATCGGTCTTGAAGGTAAGAAGATCAAGAAGGACGGCAAGCTCGTAGATGCCTTTCAGTTCTGCGTTGGCGGGGCCGTAGGCAAATACGCTCGTACCTCTCGCCCTCTCGGCTACCGTGCGGCTGCGGAAGACGTCCCGGATGCCATTGAGCGCTTGCTCCAGTCCTACCTGGCCGATCGTCAGCCGGAGGAAGATCTCCGCGCCTACTTTGCGCGCCACAACGACGAGACTCTCCGCGCATTGCTGAACGGCGAGGCCATCGATGCGGTTGAGCGCGATGCGCCCCCTGTCGGTGCTGGCCGTCTCGCTCTGGGCGAGTAACACCGGAAGCAGTGGAGACATAGAAACACTCGTGATAGGTTTCTATGTCTCCGCTATCATCAAAGGAAGATATTATGTCTCTCTTTCCCATCTTCCTCAAGCTCGCTGCTCGCCCATGCGTCGTTGTTGGGGCGGGAAATCTGGCTGAATCCAAGATCGAATCGCTTCAGGCTGCGAACGCTCAAATCACGGTCATCGCTCCCGAGGCCAATGAGCGCATTCAGGATCTCGCCGCCGCCGGGGAGATTGAGTATCACCAACGGCCTTACGCCGATGGCGACCTGACGGGCAGCTTTCTTGTCGTGGCTGCGACCAATGTCCCTGCAGTTAATCGCGCAGTCTTTGCGGAGGCGACCGCAAAAGGCGTTCTCTGCAACGCCGTGGACGATCCACCCTTCTGCGACTTCTACTTTCCATCCGTGGTTCGCCGGGGCGATCTTCAGATCGCCATCTCCACTGCTGGCGCCAGCCCTGCTCTCGCTCAGAAGATACGAAAAGACATCAACGCGCAGCTTCCTCTCGATGCGGGAGAATGGCTCGCCGACCTCGGCCATCTGCGCCGCGAAGTCGTCGCTGCCGAGCCGCTCAATGACGACCGCAAGTGGCTGCTGCACCAACTTGCCCAGCGCGAAGTTTGCGGCTACGACCAGTGTCCCTCACGCCTGCTGGCCCGCGAGCACGCCAAGACCAATCCGCCGGAAGGCAAAGCTTGAGCGGCCACGAAGAGACCAGAAAATCTGCGCTTTCGTCCTCATCGCGAACGAGGCCGTCAGCGGCTGAGCGCGGCCATGTGTACCTTGCCGGAGCAGGTCCGGGTGACCCGGACTATCTCACCTTGCGTACCCTCCGGCTGCTTGAAACGGCCGACCTGATTCTTCCCGACGACCTGGTCTCCGACGAGATTCTCGCGCTGGCGCATCAGGGGGCGGAGATTATTCCCGTGGGCAAGCGCTGTGGCCAACCGCGCATTACCCAGGCTGAGATCCATGTTCTGATGATCGACGGGGCGCAGGCAGGCAAATCGGTGCTGCGCCTCAAGTCAGGCGATCCTCTTATCTTCGGGCGTGCTGGCGAAGAGATTCAGGCGCTTCGCGGTGCCGGGATTCCCTTTGAAATTGTGCCGGGTATCACCACAGCATTTGCGGTTGCCGCCGGGCTGCAAACGCCGCTTACCGATCGCAGTGCGGCATCGAAGTTGATACTAGCCACAGCGCACCATGCCGCGGGCAAGGTGCAACTCACGCCAAAGTGGGCTGGCGCGTTTCCGCCGGATGCCACGCTGGTCATCTACATGCCCGGTCGCAACTTCCGCGCGCTTGCCGATGATCTTATCGAGTCGGGTATCGCCGCGGATACGCCATGTGTTGCCGTCTCCAGGGCCTCGACCGCAGCAGAGCAGGTTCATGCAGCGACCCTTGGATCGATCGACGATGCTGCCGTTGGTCCGGCACCGGTGATCCTGCTCATCGGGCGCGCCATTCAGGTTGGCTAGATCAAAGTTGGCGCACAATGCACGGGCCATCCACGAGCCATCTTAGGCATGGAACCTGCGGCGTATGATGCCAGCTCCGCCGATGAGGCCCGTCAGCAACAGAGCAAGGCTCTCCGGTTCGGGAACAGGCGCGACGACAGGAGGCGGAGGGGGTCCGTTCGGAGGAGGCTTGTGACCGCCTGGAGGAACATAACCGCCAGGAAACCCTCCAGTCGGGGGGAAGTACGGAAATCCGCCGGGAGGAGGAGGATTGTCCGGGGTGACTCCCGTATCCGTATAGACAGGCGGAATGTTGGATGCGATCAGCTGCTGGTTGTCGGAGTCTGCTACGGGCAGAAAATCGAGAGGGCGTTGTGAAGCAAAGTCTTCCAGAGTCTCCTCTTTTATGATCGGCTGGTCGGACTCTCTCTCGGGCAGGACGCCGCAGGCGAGATTGTAGCGGCGAAGAATCTCGGCGCGGGTCATCCTCGGCCTGTGTGGGTAATGCCGATGCGGCCTGACAACCGGCTTAGGCCTGACATAGCCTGCCAGTTTCATGCGGGCATAGCGCTCCGCTCTGAGTTTGGCCCGACGCAAGCGCTGCACCGTCTGAGTGTGCTCGAGCTGCTGCCTGTAGGCGATGAACCACCGTTGGCACTCCGTCGATGCGCTGACGCCCGTCGCCGATCCGGTCAGCAGAAGCACGATGATCAGAAGTAACAGCGTTCGTCGCCGCATTGAATTGCCCTAGCGAAATGTCGCTCGGTGTAGCTATCAGCAATTCAATTGCCAAAGCGCATATATCCTTGCATGTCAAAAATTATGGGGGAAATAGCTAACAACCATCAGAAGGATAGGGAAGCGTTTTAGCGAATTTGGTTCTCGTGAGTGACAAAATTTGCATACTTGCCATAAAGTGCACAAAATTGCTGCGTTTTTTGCAGAGAATCTTATGAGTTACCTCCCCTAACGGGTGTTTCCGGGAGGTCCCACTCTAAGGGTAAAGAGAGGGATACCTCGCTGATAATCTTTGTAAGATTTTATTTATCAATTACATAAATCAGCTTCCCGTCATCGGCGGCGCCGTATTTTCTTCCCTCGGCCGCACTTAATGGCGAAGCGGCAGCACTTTTGCAATGGAATGGGAAATTCTTTTCCCTGCTTCTCCTCGGTTCGGACATCAAAATCCACAAGCACCATGGCTCCGTGACCCCTGGCCAAGGTAAGTCCGTCGGACTGCATCCTCTTCCTGGATGGTGGTCGTCAGTAGCTACTGCGATAACGATTTGGCGTACCTGTTGTGATTCCGCCTCGCACTGTGGTGGTTCGGCGCGAGCGTGCGCAGCATAGAGTAGATAGGTGGGTGAAATTAAGAACGAATTGATCATGCGTCGTTGTGCCGGAGTTCCATTCGCGGCTTTTGTCGGACTTCTGCTGGTTGGAGTGATGGTTGTCCTGGGGAGCGGCGCGGTGGCGCAGACGGCGAAGTCGCACAGTCACGCCCATTCCAAAGCCGCAAAAAAGACGACGGCAAAAAAGACCTCCTCCAAAGAGAAAAAGAGCACCACAAGGGAGAAGAAGACCTCAGCGCGGACGGCAGCGAAGACCACACGCCGGGGGCCGCATGCCTCTGCCTCGAAGCGGCGGGCAGGCAGCGGGAAAGCCGCCTCGCACAGAAGGCACCACACCGCGCCTAAAGCCACGGCACGAAGCATCAAGCTGACCAGCGCCTTTCATGCGACCGAACAACTGCGGCCGATGGCGCAGCAGTTGACGGCGACCCGATCGCCGGCCGCCTATCGGGGAGTGGAGAGCTATGCGCACTCGCATCCGGGTGAAGGAGCTTCGGCGGCATATCTGGCCCTGGGCCATGCCTACATGCTGGACCACAAGTATGACGACGCGGCCAATGCCTATCGCCAGGCCAATCGGAGCGGCAAGGCCCTGGACGACTATGCCGACTACCTCGGAGCCCAGGCCTCGTTGCAGGGCGGCCACGGCGCGGACGCCTACGCTCTGTTGGACAACTTTGCCGATCGGCATCCGGGGAGCATCTTCAACTCAGACGCTCCGGTGCTGCTGGCCAACGCGTACCTGCAACAGCTCAACCCGCAGGCCGCGCTGAAGGCGTTGGAGCCGCTTGAAGATACCCAGCAGGCATCGCATGTGGGCTTTCGGTATGTGCTGGGTCGGGCCTACCAGATGTCGAATGACACGGCGCGGGCTGCGGCAGTCTTCCGCGGCATCTACCTCAAGGAGCCCTTGAGCTTTGAGGCGGGGCAGGCGCGGACGCAGTTGGTGGCCATGGGAGTGCCGCTTACGGCGGCGGAGCGCAAGGCCCATGCCGACCAGCTCTTCAATGCGAAGCAGTACAGCGCTGCAAGCGAGGAGTACCACGCCATCGCCAGCAATAGCGCCGGGCTGAGCGCGAGCGATCTGGATGTGCTGAAGGTCTACTCCGCCGTCTGCGATATGAAGCTGAAGCACATCAGCCGCAAACAGGTGGAGGCGTTGCCGGAGACGACCGGAGACAGCGCCGCGCTGAAGCTGTACATGCTGGCAGAGCTGTCACGCGACGAGGACGACGAAGCCGGACACGACGCGCTGATCGCGAAGATGATTCAGCAGTTTCCCAAGAGCCGCTGGCTCGAGGAGGCGCTTTATTCGGGCGGCAATATGTACCTGCTGAAGCACAATGCCAAGCAGGCGACGTACCACTACTCGACGCTCGTGAAGATGTTCCCGCAGAGCACGTATGCTCCTTCGGCACACTGGCGGGCGGCGTGGATGAACTACAGGCTGCGCAATTATGCCGAGGCGGCGCGGCTGATGGATGAGCAGATCCAGATGTATCCGGCGGGTGTCGAGGTTTCGAGCGCGCTCTACTGGCGGGCGCGCATCTACGAAGATGAAGAGCATAACTTTGGCCAGGCGGTGAACTACTACCGCACGCTGGCGACGACCTACACCAACTTCTACTATGCCAACCTGGCGCGGCAGCGGCTGAAGGTGTTGGGAGACCAGCCTGCGGTGGCGCCTTCGCCGGTGCTGAGCGCGGTCCCGCAACTGGAGGTGCCGGAGCTGACCGGCGATCTGCCGGAGAATGACATCCATCTGATCAAGGCGCGGCTGCTGGCGAATGCGGCGCTGAACGAGTACATCGGGCCGGAGATTCAGGCGAGCGAGACGTCGAGCGAGTGGGGAGCGCTGGCGGAGGCCGAGATCTACGCCTCCTATGGGGAGTACACGCGGTCGGTGCAGTCGATGAAGCATAGCGGAATCTCGTTCTACTCGCTGCCGGTGGACCAGGTGCCGACGCTCTACTGGCATCTGTTATTTCCGCAGCCCTATTGGCCAGACCTGGTATCTGAGTCGAAGAAGAATGGGCTTGACCCCTACTTCGTTGCCTCGCTGATTCGGCAGGAGTCGGAGTTCAACGCCGGTGCGGTGAGCCGGGCGAATGCCTATGGGCTCATGCAGCTGATTCCGTCGGTCGGCAAGTCGATGGCGAAGAAGCAGAAGATCAGACACTTCAAGACAACCGATCTGCTGAACGCAAGGACCAACCTTGAACTCGGCACCATGAACCTGAAGCAGGTACTGGACAGGTTCGGTGGCCAGAAAGAGTACGCGCTGGCGGCGTATAACGCAGGGGACTCTCCGGTACGCCGGTGGATGTCGAGCAGCGACTACAAAGACATTCCCGAGTTTGTGGAGTCTATTCCATACTCGGAGACGCGGGAGTACGTGCAGGCGATTCTGCGCAACCGTGAGATGTACCGGGTTTTGTATCCGGGAAGCTAGCTTCAGAGAACGGCCACAGATGAAACCAAGGCGCAGGTCAGAACGATCGCGCTGCTTTAAATCTTTGGTAACTTCGCCTGTCCCTCGTGATGGAATGTGCTTTTTCACGGGAATTGCGAAGGTGGCTCCGTAACTTTTGCCTGCAGGAGTAGATACACTGGAACGTGGGTGTGCATCCAAGGACGTATCGATGCCAAAGGTCGAAAGGTTGGTATGAGCTCGGAAAAAGTTCTGATTGTTGAAGATGAAGTCCACGCACGGAGCGGCTTGACGGAGTTGATCGAGAGCTGGGGCTACCGGGCGGAGTGCGCGGCCGATGGGATTGAGGGTCTGGAGCGAGCGGTGGAGTGGGCTCCGGCGATTGTGGTGACCGACCTGAAGATGCCGCGAATGGATGGCATGGAGCTGCTGAACCGCATTGGCGAGCTGCCGCAGCGGATCGCTGTGGTGATGCTGACTGCGCAGGGGTCGATTGAGTCCGCCGTCGAAGCGATGCGGATGGGAGCCTACGACTACATCCCCAAGCCGGTCGATCCGGTGCGGCTGCGGACGATCCTGCATAATGCGAGTCGCCAGCGCGAGGCCGATGTGGAACTGGAGGTGACGCGCCGGCAGTTGCGAGATACCGGTGTGCTTGGGCCGCTGGTAGGGTCGTCCCCGCAGATGAAGGACATCTTCAACATGATCGAGCGGGTCGCACCGTCCAACGTCTCGGTCCTGGTGACGGGAGAGAGCGGGACAGGCAAAGAGTTGGTAGCGCGAGCGCTGCACGATCTTAGCTCGCGCCGTCTGAAGCCTTTCGTCGCGGTGAACTGCGCGGCGATTCCGGAGACGCTGATTGAGAGCGAGATCTTTGGACACGAGAAGGGGGCGTTCACAGGAGCGCTGGAGCGAAGGGCTGGGTGCTTTGAACTGGCCGAAGAAGGGACGCTGCTGCTGGACGAGATCGGCGAGATGCCGGCGGCGACCCAGGCGAAGCTGCTGCGTGTGCTTGAAGACAGGAAGCTGCGCCGGCTGGGCAGCAAGGTCGAGACGCCGGTCGATGTAAGGGTGGTCGCGGCTACGAATAAAGATCCGGAGCAGGCGGTAGCGAGCGGTGAACTGCGGGGCGATCTTTACTACCGCCTGAACGTCTTCAACATTCATATGCCGCCGCTGCGCGACCACCTGATGGACGTCTCGGCGATCGCGGAGAAGATGATCGACGATATGAACGAGCGGCACCACTGCACGGTGGCGGGTCTGAAGGATTCGCTGATGACGCGGATGGAGCAGTACAAGTGGCCGGGGAATGTGCGCGAGCTTCGAAATACGATTGAGCGGGCGGTAATTCTGGCTGGCACCGGGATGCTGGGCGTGGAGCACCTGCCGCCGCACTTTGGCGAGCCGGGGTTTGCTCCCGATCCAACGCGGGCGAGCCGTGCAGCTGCGGAGAGCGATGCTGGCGGGACTTCGAGCGAGATGCAACGGTACCTGGAGGACAAAAATACCGTGCGGGTCGAGGTCGGGACGACGGTAGACGAGGCAGAACGGCAGCTGATTCTGAAGACGCTGCTATCGACGCACAACAACAAGACCAAGGCTGCGGAGATACTGGGGATCAGCTCGAAGACGCTGCAGAACAAGCTGAAGGAATACCAGAGTGCGTCTCCTGTTGTGACGGAGTAGCGATGCGGCTGAAGACGAAGCTGGTGGTGTCGGCTACCGGGTTGACGTTTGCGATCGTCCTGATCCTGTCGGCGCTGTTTGTGAGCGAGTTGCTGCGGCAGAGGATTGAGCAGACGGCGGCGGCCAACGACGTGCTGGCACACGAAGTATGGCTGATGACGCGGCAGGCGGTGGAGACAGGGCTGCGTGCCCAGCCGCCGCTGGATAAGACGGACGCCGCGTTTCAGACTGCGGTGACAAATGCCCTGCAGAGCAACCAGCCGCTAATCGATGGTATGAACATGGTGGTCCGCTACTCGCCCACGGTGCAGGACGTGACTGTTACCGATGCGCACGGGCTGACCCTGGTGAGCACGGACCCGGATACGTCGGACCAGCAGTCGTTGAGCAGGATGAGCCTGCAAAGCGTGCAGGCGGGGAGCATTGCGTCGCAGATGAAGATGGTCTTCGGCCAGCCGCGCGTGCTCGATATTGTTCAGGTGCTGGACCGCAACGGGAAGCCCTTCCTGACGGTACACGTGGGCGTTCGTTCAACGTTTCTCCGCGCCTCGTATGAGCCATGGCTGAAAGACGCGCTGATCTTCGCGCTGCTGGCGGCGTTCGCTGCGATGGTCGCGGCCGGGTTGCTTGCGAATGTGGCGCTGCAGCCGATCGAGGTGATCAGCCGCAAACTGGAGAGCCTGACAACTGCTGCCCGCGACGCATTGCCGCCTCCTCGGGAGAAAGATTCGGGTAACGATGCGGTGGTCAGGGTATCGAAGACCATCGACCGGCTGGGGGAGCAGATTCGCAGCACCGAGGCAGGCTATACGGCTTTGCAGGCCAACCTCGCCCAGATGCTGGATACGCTGCGCGACGGTGTCCTGCTGTTTACCGCGGACGATCGCGCGGTGATGGTCTCTGATGCTGTGGCGTACTTTCTGAACACGTCTGAGAGTGAGTTGGTGGGCAAGCAGTTGGAAGAGATCTTTGAACCGGGAACCGCGCTGGGCGCAGCGGTGTTGAGAGCCTTTGCAGGGGGCAGACAGGTGAGCGCCGAAGGAGTATCGCTCGAGGATGGACGGCAGGTGCAGATTTCTCTGGACAGGATTGACGACGGATTGGGTGGGAGCAGCAAGATGGGAACCTTGCTGACGCTGCGAGACACGGAATCTGCGCTGCAATTGGGACAGGAACTTGAGGTAGCGCGGCGGCTTGGGGCGATTGGGCGTCTGACTGCCGGAGTTGGACACGAGGTCAAGAACCCTATCAACGCCATGGTGGTGCATCTGGAACTGTTGCGGAGCAAGCTCGCAAGTGGAGATGCCTCGGGACTTGTCGGGGCTCAGCGGCATGTCGATATTCTGGCAGGGGAGATGCAGCGGCTGGACCGCGTTGTGCAAACACTTGCGGACTTCTCTCGCCCCATGGAGTTACACCTTCGGGAGCACGATCTGCGCAAGGTAGTGCGCGCGGTCACCGAGTTGACGGCAGCGGAGATGCTCGAGAATCAGGTCGAGGTCATCGTGTTAGCTCCGACGGATCCGCTGGTGGTGCGGGTCGACGCTGAATTGGTGCGGCAGGCGTTGTTGAATTTGATGCTGAACGGGATGCAGGCCATGCCCTCAGGGGGTAAGATGCGGGTGGTAATACGCCGTGAACATTCGTTTGCCGTGGTAGAAATAGCGGACGAAGGAGAGGGTATACCGCCCGAGCTGTTACCGCGTATCTTTGAGTTGTACTTCACCACAAAAGCGAAGGGCAGTGGAATCGGGCTGGCGATGACGTATCGCATCCTGCAGATGCATGGCGGAGCGATGGACGTCCGGTCGAATGCAGATGCCCGTTCTCCCGACCGGGGGACGACATTTACGCTGCGATTGCCGCTTGCAACCGGAGCAGGGGTGGAGGGACGCAAGGCTTTTGCCGCGGAGACCGGTCATCAGGGAATGGGAGAGCGCGTTTGAAACTGCAAGACAATATGACGCGAAGATTGGTGACGGGGATAGCGTCTGCGGCATTCGCATTCGGCTTGAGCGGATGCATGCATCTGCACAAGGCGCCTAAGCTTCCTGTGCTGCCGCCGGTGCTTACACCGATTCCGCTTGTGAATGTGCCTCCTCAGGCGAACCCTCCGCTGATCGCTGCGCCGGTTGTTAGCTTGCCTCCAATGCCCATCGCGGCTGCGGCTGCGACTCCGCGGCGTGAGCGCAGACGCCTGGCTCCCAAGAGCGCCACTGCTCCCGCTGAAGAAACGACTCCGGAGCCGGAGCCGATGACAGATGAAGCCGCCATCGGTGACTTGACTGCGGGAGGAGCTGCCAATCCGCAGGCGCAGCATGAGGCCGCAAGCTTGATCCGCACGATTCAGATACGACTGAACGGATTGTCGCCGCAGATTGCAAGAAGGCAGCGGTCGCAGGTCAACCGTGTTCGCAACTTCTGGAAGCAGGCGCAGGAGGCGTTGAACTCCGGCGATGTGGAGGGTGCAACAACGCTGGCCACGAAGGCGAAGCTGCTGCTCGACGATCTGGATCGATTAGGTGGGGAGTAATTTCAGCCTCAAACAGGTCGTATTTGAATGAGGCTACTTAAAAATGAGCCACTAGAAAAGTTCAGCGCGACCGAAGCCGCGCTGAACTTTTGATATCTCTTACAGAACTAAGCTTCCGCCCCGTGGCACTTCTTGTATTTCTTGCCGGAGCCGCAGGGGCAATCGTCGTTACGTCCGACTTTTTCTCCGGTGCGGCGAGGAGTTGCGCCGTTCGTCTCCGAGCTGGCTCCGGCGGCGCGGGCGAGATCGAGTTCGCGCTTCTTCTTCTTTTGGAACTCGCGCTCGAGCGCGTCGATGGTGGTGGACGGCTGCCTGGTGGGAATAGGAACAGGAGCATGCGCCGATGAGGCCGGAAGCGCGTTAGGGTCTGCGTTCTGGACAGGGGGACGCTGTTGCTGCGCCTGCTGCAACTGCTCGGCAGTCTCGATAGGAGTGCCGTCGGGGCCGATGATCTGCATGCGGAAGAGGTGGCGTGCGGTGTCTTCCTGGAAGCGGAGCATCATGCCTTCGAACATATCGAAGGACTCTTTCTTGTAGGCAACCAATGGGTCCTGCTGCGCGTAGCCACGCAGACCGATGCCTTCCTTGAGATGGTCCATGGCGAGGAGGTGATCCTTCCACAGGCCGTCAAGGACGGACAGCATGACGATGCGTTCGTGATAACGCATGGCCGGGGAGCCAAGAATCTGCTCCTTGATGTCGTAGCGTGCGCGAAGCTTTTCGAAGATGGCCTCGCCGAGCTCGTGGCGGGTCATCTCGGTTGCGTTGATCTCGTTTTCGAGATGCGCCCCGAAGACATCGTAGGTCTGCGCGAACAGAGCATCCATCTTCCACTCGTCGGCGTGCGCCTTTTCGGGCGCGTACTCATCCAGCATATTGGAGAGGATGGTGGAGAGGTAGTCGTCCGTGATGAGCAGCTTCTGATCGACGCCACCCATCAGTTGACGGCGCAGACTATAGACGGCCTCACGCTGCTTATTCATGACGTCGTCGTACTCGAGGACGTGTTTGCGCGACTCGAAGTTCTGGCTCTCGACCGCTTGCTGCGCGGAAGCGATGCGCTTGGAGATCATGCGGCTCTCGATCGGAACGCCCTCTTCCATGCCGAGCCGTTGGAGCAGGGTCGAAACCCACTCGCGGGCGAAGATGCGCATGAGGTCGTCTTCGAGTGAGAGGAAGAAGCGGGAGGAGCCTGGGTCGCCCTGACGGCCGGCGCGGCCACGGAGCTGGTTGTCGACGCGGCGCGACTCGTGGCGCTCGGTGCCGAGGATATGCAGGCCGCCGGCTTCGATAACGGCGTCGTGCTCCTTCTTTGCTGCTGCTTCGTGGATAGCGGTGGCACCGTCCCAGGCCTCCTGCGTCGCCTCAAACTCCTGACCGGCGTAGTAGAAACGCACCATGCCGGGAGCGGCGACTGGAGAGATTGCACCTTCGGCTGCAGAGACGGCGCGAGCAAGGTTCTTGCGGACGATGTCCTGGCGGGCCATGAACTCGGCATTGCCGCCGAGCAGAATGTCGGTTCCACGGCCAGCCATGTTGGTGGCAATGGTGACCATGCCGAGGCGTCCGGCCTGGGCGACGATCTCGGCTTCCTTCTCGTGGAACTTGGCGTTGAGGACGACGTGGCGAACGCCTTTGCGCTTGAGGATCTCGCTCAGCAACTCGGACTTCTCGATGCTTGTGGTACCGACCAGTACCGGCTGCTTGTTCTCGTGCAGCTTCGCGATCTCGTCGGCCACGGCGAAGTATTTTTCCTTCGAGGTGCGGTAAACGACATCGGGGTTTTCGAGGCGCCTCATCACCCGGTTGGTCGGGATGACGACGATGTCCAGGTTGTAGATTTTGCCGAACTCAGAAGCCTCCGTCTCGGCGGTACCGGTCATGCCCGAGAGTTTTTTGTACATGCGGAAGTAGTTCTGGAAGGTGATCGTCGCAAGCGTCTGGTCTTCCTTACGGATGTCGACGCCTTCTTTGGCTTCGACCGCCTGGTGAAGACCGTCAGACCAGCGGCGACCGGGCATCAGGCGCCCCGTGAACTCGTCGACGATGATGACTTCGCCTTCTTTGACGACATACTCCACATCGCGCTTGTAAAGATTATGGGCTTTGACCGCGACTTCGACGTGATGCTTGAGGTCCCAGTTCTCGGGCTCGGCGATGTTGCCGATGCCGAGCAGCTTCTCGATCTTCTCCCATCCTTCATCGGTGATGGTGATGGCGCGGGCCTTCTCGTCGACGACGAAGTCTCCGGTATAGGTCTTGGTGTCGAGGGTCTCGGTCAACTCGCCCGCTTCGAGCGAGGGGATGATGGCGTTGACGCGAGCGTACTTGTCGGTGGTCTGGTCGGTTGGGCCGCTGATGATGAGCGGCGTACGCGCCTCATCGATAAGGATGGAGTCCACTTCGTCGACGATGCAGTAGTAGTTGCCGCGCTGCACCTGATCGGCCAGCTCGAACTTCATGTTGTCGCGCAGATAGTCGAAGCCGAACTCGTTGTTGGTGCCGTAAGTGATGTCGGAGCCATAGGCCTCGCGGCGCTGCTGGTCGTCCAGGTCGTGGACGATGACGCCGACGGTGAGTCCCAGAAATCCGTAGATCTTGCCCATCCACTCGGCGTCGCGCTTGGCGAGGTAGTCGTTGACGGTAACGACGTGGACGCCGCGCCCGGCGAGGGCGTTGAGATAGCAGGGAAGCGTTGCGACGAGGGTCTTGCCTTCGCCGGTCTTCATCTCGGCGATGTTGCCTGAGTGGAGCACCATGCCGCCGATGAGCTGCACGTCGAAGTGGCGCATCTGCACGGCGCGTTTGCCGGCCTCGCGGACGACCGCGAATGCCTCGGGCATGATGGCCTTCAGGGCGGCCTGCTCAACGTCGTAGGTGGCCTTTTCGGCGTCTTCGTCCTCGGGATTGATCTTGGCCGCGGCAACCGTATCGGCGATGCGCTGGCGAAACTCGACGGTCTTGGCGCGCAACTCGTCGTCGGAGAGCGCCTGGA